>NZ_JBIVLI010000072.1:0-1034 GCF_044751205.1 Streptomyces sp. NPDC088732 | reverse complement strand
TACATCTGGATCGACGGTACCGAGCCGACCGCGAAGCTGCGCTCGAAGACCAAGATCCTGGCCGACGGCGAGGCGCCGGGTGTCTGGGGCTTCGACGGGTCGAGCACGAACCAGGCCGTGGGCCACAGCTCGGACCGGGTGCTGAAGCCGGTGGCCGAGTACCCGGACCCGATCCGCGGCGAGGGCAACCTGCTGGTGCTGTGCGAGGTGTTCAACATCGACGGCACGCCGCACGAGTCCAACACCCGCGCGCTGCTGCGCCCGGTCGCCGAGCGGTTCGCCGCGCAGGAGCCGCTGTTCGGCATCGAGCAGGAGTACACGTTCTTCCAGGGCGGCCGCCCGCTCGGCTTCCCCGAGGGCGGTTACCCGGCCCCGCAGGGCGGCTACTACTGCGGCGTCGGCGCGGACGAGATCCACGGCCGCGAGGTCGTCGAGGCCCACCTGGACAACTGCCTGGCCGCGGGCCTGGGCATCTCCGGCATCAACGCCGAGGTCATGCCCGGCCAGTGGGAGTTCCAGGTCGGCCCGCTGTCCCCGCTCCAGGTCGCCGACCAGCTGTGGGTCGCGCGCTGGCTGCTCTACCGCACCGCCGAGGACTTCGGGATCTCCGCGACGCTGGACCCCAAGCCCGCCAAGGGCGACTGGAACGGCGCCGGCGCCCACACCAACTTCTCCACCAAGGCCATGCGCGAGGGCTACGACGCGATCATCGAGGCCGCCGAGTCCCTGGGCCGCGACGACAAGCCCGCCGAGCACATCCGCAACTACGGCGCCGGCGTCGAGGCCCGCCTGACCGGCGCCCACGAGACCGCCCCGTGGAGCGAGTACAGCTACGGCGTCTCCGACCGCGGCGCCTCCGTCCGCATCCCCTGGCAGGTCGAGGTCGACAAGAAGGGCTACATCGAGGACCGGCGCCCCAACGCCAACGTCGACCCCTACACCGTCACCCGCCTCATGGTCGACACCTGCTGCACCGCCCTGGAGAAGGCCGACCTCGTCTGACCAGCGGCTGCCGTCCGGCACCCACCGCTCCC
>NZ_JBIVLI010000071.1:0-1039 GCF_044751205.1 Streptomyces sp. NPDC088732 | reverse complement strand
TCGTCGTTGGGCAGCAGCCGGGCCAGGTCGACGATGTTGACGACGCGCACGGCGAGTTCCGGCAGGTGCCTGCGCAGCAGCGAGGCGGCGGCCATCACCTCCAGGGTGGGCACGTCCCCGGCGCAGGCCAGGACGACGTCCGGTTCGCGGGTGCCGTCCTCGGTGCCAGCCCACCCCCACACGCCGGCGCCGCGCGCGGTGTGGGCGCGGGCGGCCTCCAGGTCCAGCCAGTCGAAGCAGGGCTGCTTCCCGGCGACCACCACGTTGACGTGGTCGCGGCTGCGCAGGAAGCGCTCGGTCACGGCCAGCAGGGTGTTGGCGTCCGGGGGCAGGTAGACCCTCACCACCTCGGGCGCCTTGTTGAGGACGTGGTCGATGAAGCCGGGGTCCTGGTGCGAGAAGCCGTTGTGGTCCTGGCGCCACACGTGCGAGGTGAGCAGGTAGTTGAGGGACGCGACGGGGCGCCGCCAGGGCAGCGCGCGGGTGGTCCGCAGCCATTTGATGTGCTGGTTGACCATGGAGTCGACGATGTGGGCGAACGCCTCGTAGCAGGAGAACAGTCCGTGCCGGCCGGTGAGGAGGTAGCCCTCCAGCCAGCCCTGGCAGGTGTGTTCGGACAGGATCTCCATGACGCGGCCGTGCCGGTCCAGGTGCTCGTCCACGGGCAGCGTCCGCGCCTGCCATGCCTTGCCCGTCGCCTCGTACACCGCGTCCAGGCGGTTGGAAGCGGTCTCGTCGGGTCCGACGAGACGGAAGTCGCGGCGTTCGGCGGTGGCCTCCATCAGTTGCTCCAGCAGCCCGCCGAGCACCCGGGTCGGCTCGTGCAGCGTGGCGCCGGGTTTGCCGGCCTCGGCGGCGAAGCGCTCCAGCGGCGGAACCGGCAGGTCGCGCAGGAGCAGCCCGCCGTTGGCGTACGGGGTCGCGCCCAGCCTGCGGTCGCCCGAGGGCACGCAGGCCAGCACCTCCTCGCGCGGCCAGCCCTCCCCGTCGAAGAGTTCCTCCGGCCGGTACGACCGCAGCCACGCCTCCAGTTGGGCCA
>NZ_JBIVLI010000070.1:0-1326 GCF_044751205.1 Streptomyces sp. NPDC088732 | reverse complement strand
TGAGGTTCCCCCGCTGTGCGGGAGTGGCTGACTAGCTGGTCAGGGCGGGTTGACGTGATTTCAGGTTCACCGGTTCGGCCGCTGCCTGGTCGGCGTAGCGCTTCTCCTCGAACTCGATCGGGCTGAGGTAGCCGAGGCGTTTTTGGATGCGTCGGGGGTTGTAGAAGCCGTCGATGTACTCGAAGAGCGCCAGATTGGCTTCGGCCCTGGTCGCGAAGACGCGGCCGCGGATGCACTCGGTCTTGATGATCATCCACAGGTTCTCCGCCAGGGCATTGTCGAAGGAGTCCCCGACGGAGCCCATGGACGCCCGGATACCCGCTCTGACCAGCCGCGTCGTCAGCTTGATACTCGTATATTGACAGCCGTGATCGGCATGGTGGACCAGTTCGCCCGGGGCGACCTCACGGCTGGCCAGGGCATACTCCAACGAGGACAGGACCAGGTCCGCGTCCGCGCGGGCGGAGGTTTCCCATGCCACGACGCGGCGGGAGAACGCGTCGCGGATCGCCGACAGCCACAAAGGCCCCTCCCCGGTGGAGATCATGGTGAGGTCGGTGACCCACAACCGGTTTGGCGCGGGCGCGGTGAAGTCGCGTTGCACGAGGTCAGGGGCGAGATCGGCGTCCGGATCGCGGCGGGTGAACCCCTTGCCGCGGCGGGGGCTGATGCCGACGAGACCGGCCTCGCGCATGAGGCGCTCGACCCGTTTGCGGCCGACGTGCACTCCACCGCGCTTCAAGACGGCATGGACACGGGGCGAGCCGTAGACCCCGCCCGATTCCTCATGGACCTGCCGGATCCGGCCGGTCAGCTCCGTGTCCTGACGGCGCCGTTCACACGGCTCCTTTTCTGCCTGGCGCCAGCGGTAGTAGGTGGACGAGGGGATGTGCAGTTCCCGGAGTACGGGCTCGACCCCCAGGTGCGCGTGCTCATCGAGGAGCGCGGTCACCTGGGCCGGGTCGGGTCGAGCTGGGCCGCGAAAAAAGCCGAGGCTGTCCGCAGGACCTCGTTCGCCCGCTTGAGCTGGGCATTCTCCCTGCGCAAGGCGGCCAACTCCTCGCGCTCGGCAGTGGTCAACACGTCCTCCCGTTCGCCGGCGTCGGCCTCGGCCTGGCGGATCCAGTTGCGCAGAGCCTCGTGGTGGACACCGAGATCCTCGGCCATGCGGCGGATCACCGGCTTCGGCTCGGCCGCCCGGTACATCCGGACCGCACGCTCACGCAACTCCAGCGGGTACTTCCTCGGGGCAGGCATCGTCAGGGCTCCTCTCATGAGACCCATCTGACCCGCTGTCACCCTTCCCCGCATCTCGGGGGAACCTCA
>NZ_JBIVLI010000069.1:0-1384 GCF_044751205.1 Streptomyces sp. NPDC088732 | reverse complement strand
GGTGTGTTGGAAGGCGTAGGTGGGCAGGGGGATTCGGCGGGGGTGGGTGTTGGTGTAGGCGGGGGTCCAGTCGACGGGGATCCCGCGGGTGTGGAGCCAGGCCAGGGTCCGCAGGAACGCCTCGGGCTCGCTGCGGGTCCGGTCCAGCACCGGTGCGGCCGCGACCTGCCCCGCCCCGCCCTCGCGTTCCTCCAGCACCGCACGCACCAACGGCGTCAGCGTCCCGGACGGCCCCACCTCCAAGATCGTGCCGACACCCTGCTCCAGCATCCCGGCCACCACATCGGCGAACCGCACCGGCCGCCGCGCATGCTCCATCCAGTACTCCGCCGTCCCGGCCCGGCCGCCCTCCACCACCCGCCCGTCCAGACCCGACACCAAAGCCACCCGCGGCAGCGCGGACTCCACCGCACCCACCACCCGCCCCAACCCCTCCAGCACCGGCTCCACCAACGCCGAATGGAACGCGTGACTGACCCGCAACCACACCACCCGCCGCCCCGACCCCTCCAACCGCGAGACGACCTCCTCCACCCCGGCCCGCCCACCCGACACCACCACCGACGACACACCATTGACCGCCGCCACCGACACCCCACCACCCGGCAACCCACCCGGCCGGCCGGCCAACTCCTCCAGCAACGCCAGCACCTCACCCTCCGACGCCGACACCGCCGCCATCACACCCCCCGCCGGCAGACCCCCCATCAACCGCCCACGCGCCGCCACCACCAGCACCGCATCCTCAACCGACCACACCCCCGCCACACACGCCGCCACCACCTCCCCCAACGAATGCCCACCCACCACACCCGCCCGCACCCCCCACGACTCCAACAACCGCACCAACGCCACCTCGAACGCAAACAACGCCCCCTGCGCCACATCCGTCCGATCCAACAACCCCCCACCAGAACCCGCGTCCACGTCACCGTCGGTTCCACCGAAGACGACCGCCTTCAGATCCACCCCGCCATGAACCCCCCACACCCCGCACACCTCGTCGAACGCCTCCGCGAACACCGGAAACGCCTCGTACAACCCCCGCCCCATCCCCACCCGCTGCGCACCCTGACCGGTGAACACCAACCCCAACGAACCCCCCACCACAGACCCCGACACCACACCCGGAGCCTCAACACCCCCCGCCAACGCCTCCAGACCCGCCACCAACTCGCCCCGGTCCCCACCGAAAACCACCGCACGCCGCTCCAACCCCGCCCGCGACAACAGCGACCACCCCACATCCCCCAACCCCGCAGAACCTGCAGAACCCGCAACAAAATCCTGCAAACGCCCCGCCTGCCCCCGCAACCCACCCACCCCACGACCCGACACCACAAACGGCCACCCACCCACCGGCACCCCAACACCCACAACAGAC
>NZ_JBIVLI010000068.1:0-1406 GCF_044751205.1 Streptomyces sp. NPDC088732 | reverse complement strand
GTGCGGTACATGCGGGTGCCGGGGGGGCCGTAGGGGTTGGCGGGGAAGCGTTCGGCGGTGAGGGCGGGGCGGTTGAGGTAGCCGCGGGCGAGGCCTGGGCCGGCTACGTAGAGTTCGCCGGTGACTCCGGTGGGGGTGAGTTGGAGGGTGTTGTCGAGGATGTAGAGGTTGAGGTCGGGGATGGGTCGGCCGATGGTGCTGCCGGGGGTGGTGTCGAGGGTGTGGGGGGTGAGGTGGGCGTGGGTGACGTGGACGGTGGTTTCGGTGATCCCGTACATGTTGATCATGTCGGGTCCGTGGTGGGGGTGGTGGTGGTACCAGTCGCGGAGTTGGTTGGGGTCGAGTGCTTCGCCGCCGAAGATGACGGTGCGGAGGTTGGTGAGGGCGTTGGTGGGTGTTTCTTTTTCCTGGCGGAGGAGTTGGTAGAAGGCTGAGGGGGTTTGGTTGAGGACGGTGACGTTTTCGCGGGTGAGGAGTTCGAGGAAGTCGGCGGGTGATCTGCTGGTGTGGAAGGGGACGACGACGAGTCGGCCGCCGGTGAGGAGGGGGCCCCAGATTTCCCAGACGGAGAAGTCGAAGGCGTAGGAGTGGAAGACGGTCCAGATGTCGTGGTTGTTGAAGTGGAACCAGTGGTCGGTGGCGGTCATGAGGCGTATGACGTTGTGGTGGGGGACGATGACGCCCTTGGGTTGTCCTGTGGAGCCTGAGGTGTAGATGACGTAGGCGGGGTGTGTGGGTGTGAGGGGGGTGGGGCGGTGGGTGTCGGTGGGGTTGGTGTGGGGGTGGGGGTTGGTGTTGAGGTCGTCGAGGAGGAGGAAGGTGGTGTTGGGGGTGGGGGGGAGTTTTTGTTGGACTTGTCGGGTGGTGATGGTGAGTGCGGGTGTGGCGTCGTTGAGGATGTAGGTGATGCGTTCGGTGGGGTAGCTGGGGTCGATGGGGACGTATGCGGCGCCGGTTTTGAGGACGGCGAGGAGGGTGACGATCATTTGTGCTGAGCGTTCGAGGGCGACGGCGACGAACTGTTCGGGGCCGAGTCCCTTGGTGAGGAGGTGGTGGGCCAGGCGGTTGGCCTGGGTGTTGAGTTGGGTGTAGGTGAGGGTTTGTTCCTCGAAGACGACGGCGGTGGCGTCGGGGGTTCGGGTGGCCTGGGTCTGGATCAGTTCGGGGAGGGTGGTCCAGGGTGCGGGGGTGGGGGTGGTGTTCCACTCGGCCTGGAGTTCGGCGTGTTCCTGTGGGGAGAGGATGTCCACGCGGGCTGCGGGTGTGTTGGTGTCGGTGGTGAATGCTTCCAGGATGCGTTGGAGGCGGGTGGCCCACTGTTCGATGTCGTGGTGGGTGAACAGGTCGGGGCGGTAGCTGAGGGCCAGGCGCAGCCGGCTCCCCGGAAACGCCGTCAAACTGAGCGG
>NZ_JBIVLI010000067.1:0-1410 GCF_044751205.1 Streptomyces sp. NPDC088732 | reverse complement strand
TACTGCAACGGTCTTTGCCGTGACGGGTGGGCAGCGGGCTCGTTGAGGTGGGCATGGGGTGGGATGTGGTGCTGTCTGATGCGAGCCGGTGGTCAAGTGGTCTGGCGGAGTTGCACGAGCGGTTTATGCACCGGTTCGCCAGGTCCGAGCCGCGGGAGTCGGCACTGGCCTATATGAGGGGGCTGATAGCCCCGCTGGAACGGAAGAACGGCTGGACGCTGGCCGAACAGGCAGGTCACACAGGCCCGGACCGGATCCACCGGCTCTTGAACCGCATCGACTGGGACGCCGACGAGGTCCTTGATGACGTCCGGGACTACGTGGTCGAGCACCTCGGCGATCCGGAGGCGGTGCTGATCGTGGACGACACGGGCTTCCTGAAGAAGGGGGTCCGGTCGGCCGGAGTACAGCGGCAGTACTCCGGGACTGCCGGCCGCACCGAGAACTGCCAGGTGGGGGTCTTCCTCGCCTATGCCACCGACCGGGGCCGGACCTTGATCGACCGCAGGCTGTATCTGCCGACGTCGTGGACCGATGACCGTGACCGGTGCCGCCGGGCCGGCGTCGACGACACCGTAGGTTTCGAGACCAAGGTGGCGACGGCCAGGGCCATGGTCCGACGGGCAATCGCCGACAGGATTCCGTTCCGGTGGGTGACCGCGGATGCCGCCTACGGCTTCAGCAAGAGCTGGCGCACGGAACTGGAGCAAGCGGACATCTTCCACGTCATGGCCACCACCCGGCACGACACCGTCGTCACCCGCTGGGCCATGGACCACCCCGTCCATGACCTGTTCAACGGCCTGCCGCGGCAGAAGTGGAAACGCCGCTCGTGCGGCGAGGGCGCCCACGGGCCACGTGTCTTCGACTGGGCCCGCGTTGAAGTCCGTCCCTGGCATCGCGAAGACCGCCGGCATTGGGTCATCGCTCGTCGCAGCGTGAGCCGGCCGCAAGAGATCTCCTACTACATCGCCTATTGCCCGGCGCGCACCACACTGGACGAGTTGATTCGCATCGCCGGGTCCCGGTGGGCCGTGGAGGAGTGCTTCCAGACCGCGAAGGGCGAGTGCGGCCTGGACGAGTACCAGGTGCGCCGTTACGACGGTTGGCACCGCCACATGACGTTGGCCATGGCCACCCATGCCTGCCTGACCGTCCTGCGGGCCCGAGAGCTGGATACCGGGAAAGCAGAAACGGATCCTCCGGCCTCGTCCCCCTCAGCCTCCCCGAGCTCAGACGCCTGATCGCCCGTCTCACCGAACGCCGACCGGCCCCCATCGAGCACATCCTGCACTGGTCACATTGGCGACGCCGACGACAACACCAAGCCCGAATCAGCCACTACAAACGACGCGGTCACACACCACCCGAAGCTGCCCACCCGTCACGACAAAGACCGTTGCAGTACTA
>NZ_JBIVLI010000066.1:0-1438 GCF_044751205.1 Streptomyces sp. NPDC088732 | reverse complement strand
TAGAGCTCGTAACACGATCATGTGAATCGTCTCTGGTGGGCGTGTCCGGTGCGACGATTCCGCCGTTCGTGGGGTGTGAGCAGGAAGCCGTGGATCGTGGATGATGAGTTGTGGGCGCTGGTCGAGCCACTGCTGCCGAGGTGGCCGGAGCGGTCGCCGGGGCCGCGCCCGGTGGACGACCGAAAGTGCCTGCAGGGCGTCTTGTTCGTGCTGTTCAGCGGCATCGCGTGGCAGCAACTGCCGATGGAGCTGGGCTTCGGCTCGGGGCAGACCTGTTGGCGGCGCCTGATCCGGTGGCACAAGGCCGGCGTCTTCCGGGCCCTGCACCGGATACTCCTGGCCGAGCTGAACGCGGCCGGACAGATCGACTGGTCACGCGCCTGCGTGGACGCTTCCCACGTGAGGGCGAAAAGGGGGGCGAGGCGACCGGCCCGTCACCGGTCGACCGGGGCAAGACCGGCAGCAAACACCACTTGATCTGCGACGGAAACGGCACCCCGTTCGCGGTCATCACCACCGCGGCCAACGTCAACGACGTCACCCAGACCGTCCCCCTGGTCGACGGCATCCCGCCCATCGCCGGCCGCCCAGGACGCCCCCGCAGACGTCCCGACGCGCTCCTCGGCGACAAGGGCTACGACAGCAACCCACTCCGCCGGGAACTACGCAACCGCCGGATCCTGCCAGTGATCTCCCGCAAGGGCAGCCCGAACATCCAGAGCCTGGGCAAGCTCCGCTATGTCGTCGAGCAGACCTTCGCTCTGCTGCACCAATTCAAGCGTCTCGCAGTGCGCTGGGAACGACGCCTCGACCTCCACGACGGCCTGGTCTCCCTGGCCTGTGCCCTCGTCTGTTGGCGGCGGCTGAGGCATCGATAACCCCCGGGCAACCGTGTGCACGACAGCACGTGTTAGAGATCAGCGGTGACTTTCTACGAAGACTTGAGCCCCTACGCTGAGGAGCCAGAAGACACCTTCTGGGAGGGCGAGGGCACCCGAGTGGTGACCTTCACCCCCCGCTACACGCGGATCAACATCGGCTGGCTCGCGGCAGACCACCCCTTCGCCGTCGGCTCACCCCCTCCCGGCTTCGTGGAACAACTCGACCGCATCCTGCACGGCCAGTACGTCAACCCCGCCCTGGGCACGCACCCGTGCGAACTATGCGACACAGCAGACGACGCCACGCCTCGTGCGCCCCGCGGCGGCAGCGAGATCCGTGTCCCGGCCTCACCCACCGAGGTTTATGCCGCACCCTTCCTCATCAGCCACTACGTGCAAGCACACCGCTACCTCCCGCCGAGACCCTTCATCGACGCGGTGCTGGACTCCCACGACACCTGGCGCAACGGCCCCCCGGCCCCCTGGCTCCCTGACGACGCCCAGCGACTCGACTTCGAAGCCGGCGACTGAGCAAGATCGTGTTACGAGCTCATAGG
>NZ_JBIVLI010000065.1:0-1521 GCF_044751205.1 Streptomyces sp. NPDC088732 | reverse complement strand
CCGCCGGCCGGCGCGCGGGCGATCGACCTCGACGGGGTCTACGACCGCCTGGCCGACCGCGGTTACGGCTACGGCCCCGTGTTCCAGGGCCTGACGGCCGCCTGGCAGCGCGGCGACGAGATCTTCGCCGAGGTCGTGCTCCCCGAAGCGGCCCGCTCCGACGCGGCCGCGTTCGGACTGCACCCCGCCCTGCTCGACGCCGCCCTCCAGGCGACCGGGCTAGACGCCCTCGCCAACGATGCGCAGCCCGAGCAAGAGGGCATCGCTCTGCCCTTTTCCTGGAACGGGGTGACCCTCTTCGCGGCCGGCGCCGCAGCGCTGCGACTCCACGCCGTTCCGGCAGGTGAGGGCGTAGAACTGCGGATCGCCGACGCCGAGGGCAGCCCGGTGGCGTCGGTGGAGTCCCTGATCACGCGCTCGGTCTCCGCCCAGGAGCTCACCGGAGCCCAGTCGGACTCCGTCGACAACCTCTTCCGTGTGCAATGGGTCCCGCTTCCGTCGTCGGTGTCGGGTGTGGTGGGTGGTTGTGCGGTGTGGGGTGCGGGTGGCGGGGTGGTGGACGCGTTGCGGGGTGCGGGCGTGTCGGTGCCGGTGGGGGTGGATCTGGCGGGGTCGGCGGTGGTGCCGGGTGTGGTGGTGCTGCCCGCTCCGCTGGGTGTGGAGGGCGCAGGTGTCCCGGAGCGTACGCGTGCGGCGCTGGGCGAACTGCTGGGTGTGCTGAAGCGGTGGGTGGAGGAGGAGCGGTTCTCGAGGTCGCGGCTGGTGGTGGCATTCGAAGGCGGTGCTGCCGGCGGCGGTGAGAGCGCGGTGGTGGCGGCGGCACTGCGGGGGCTGGTCCGCTCCGCGCAGGCCGAGCACCCCGGTCGGGTGACGCTGCTGGACTGGGAACCGGGAGCGGGCGCCGCCCACTGGCAGCAGGCACTGTCATGTCCGGAGCCCGAGGTGGCGGTACGTGCGGGCGGAGTCGTGGTGCCGCGTCTGGTGCGGGCGGTCGCCGGTTCGGGGGTGGTGTCGTTCGCCGAGGGCGGGACGGTGCTGGTGACCGGTGGCACCGGCGGCCTGGGAGCGGTGACGGCCCGCCACCTGGTCGAGCGACACGGCGTACGGCACCTGCTGCTGGTGAGCCGGCGCGGCCTGGAGGCCCCGGGTGCACGGGAGTTGCGTGAGGAGTTGTCCGCGCTGGGCGCGGAGGCGGTGGACGTGGTGGCGTGTGATGTGTCGGATCGCGGGCAGGTGGCGGCGTTGCTGGCGTCGGTTCCGGCCGGGCACCCGCTGACCGGCGTGATCCACACCGCGGGCGTGCTGGACGACGCGACATTGACCTCGCTGACGCCCGAACGCCTGGATGCGGTGCTGGCGCCGAAGGCGGACGCCGCATGGCACCTGCACGAGTTGACGCGGGATCTGCCGTTGTCGGCGTTTGTGTTGTTCTCGTCGGCTTCGGGTTCGTGGGATGGGGCGGGGCAGGGGAATTATGCGGCGGCGAACGGTTTTCTGGATGGTCTGGCTGTGTTGCGGCGG
>NZ_JBIVLI010000064.1:0-2523 GCF_044751205.1 Streptomyces sp. NPDC088732 | reverse complement strand
ACCGGGCTGGGTTCCGCGTTCGACGCCGAAGGGATCGGTGCGCTGGCGTTCGATGGCCTGGGTGTCGTCGAGGCCGACGGTGCCTACGGCGGTGCGTCGGCGAACGTTTTGACCATTGCGCGCAGCAGATCGGGACTCGCCGCTGCGAGGTTCTCCTCGGCGAGGACGTGCAGGGGCAGACTGTCTGGTGCGGTCATCGTGCTGATCTCCTTCGAGGCTTCAACACTTCGAAGATCAGCCGGTGGCCGTTTGTCTATGCGGGCCACCAACCCGGACGCCGGAGCAAACCCCCGCATCAGGTCCAACCCGCAACACCACTTCCAAGGACGCAACCTCACAGCACGTCACGCTCAGCCCGACCCGCATAGGCGACATCGTCCGCGCCGCCCTCGTCCTCAACGGGCAATGGAAGTGATCTTCATTGAGAAAACCTCACTTACCCAATCGAAGCCCTTCACGCGCCATGAACTCCAGAAAGCTGCCGGACTCAAGCTGAACTGGACCGCCCTCATGATCCCAAAAATAGACCTCGGGCGAGCATCGACCTTCAGCCGACAAGAAGCCCCACCAATCGCCAGTTCCCACAGGAGCGACAGGAATAAAGCTCGTGTTCTTGAACTCACGTTCATGAACCTTCAGAACGTCTTCTGGGTTCCCATGAGCAGCAATAGGCAGCAGATCGAGGAACAGAAACATTCCACCACCGTACCGTTGCATGAACTCCTTGTATTCGGCGGGAAGAGATGTTCCCAGGATAACTTCCGCATGTGATAGCTCTGCCACGGACGCCCGTTGCGACTCAAAGACACCCCCTTCCGGGTCGCTCAGGCCCACACGCTTCGCACGGGCAGCCGACAAGTGCTCATCGAACTCTGCAAAATTCATGGCTCACAACCGATCATTGTCCGGGCCAGTTATCGTACCAGTGGTCAGCGCTATACGTCCCCCAGCCCTGTTCTTGAGATCTGTACCACCAGTGTAGTTGCGTGTCTTCAGTCCGCATTTTCTTATCGACACCCCTATTGAGACCTTCGCCACCGGGGGTCTTATTCCGATGAAGATCCGTACCGGCACCTCGGTGTACGTCCTGATCTAGTTCATGAATCCCGGACCCAGGCATTTGGTCCGCGTGGTGAATCTCAATGCGATCCCCGAGTTGATTTGGACGCAACCCCAGAGAGCCACGGATTATGTCGGACCGAGTCCAAGGTCCCGAATGACGAATCGCATCATCTGCCGGCCCTGCCCCTGTCCCAGGGCCGCAAGTGCACGCCACTCCGGCCGGAACGTCTCCACAATTGTGAACGAGAACCGGCATGACTCCGGCGAGGACATAGTACGTGTGGCACTCGACCCTGCTCTACCTGCGTTTTCGCAGGTGAGCGAGGTTTTGACGGTCCGTCGAGGTCCGTGGTTGTGCGCCGATGTCGGTGGTTGTTGCCGTCACTACTGCCGTCGGCGGTCTAGACCACTTGGTCTTGTGGCGTCTGGTGCGGCGGGCTTCGGTGGGGCGCTGGGAATCGGGCCTGCTACTGCCAGTTTCCGGGCTCGGCGCGGAGGATGGTGTGGGTGGTCTGTTCGTAGGACGTGTGGTCGGTCTGGGCGCAGTGTTCGGCAATCCAGCGGGTCAGTTCCTCGGGGGTGTGCGTCGTCCCGGAGGTGGCTGCGCAGTCGTGTTCGTCGCCGGTGATGCAGACGGCCTGGTAGGTGGGCAGCGCCGTGGGGTCCGGGGCGGTGGTCACGTGGTACTCGCGGAACCGGTAGCGGGTGGTCGTGCCCATCGGCGGGTCCTTTGCCTCGGTGGGGTCATCAGGTCTCGGAGGTCTGCTGCCGTGCCGGCGTGGCGCGGGTGTCGGTCAGTGCTCGTCGGGTGCTGGTGGCGGGGGGATGCGCTGTCCGCGTGAGTCCGCGATTCTGAGGGCGTCCGACAGGGCCTCGGTCAGGCGGCAGGCCAGCCAGCGGTATTCGACGTCCGTCGGTGTCCGTGCTCCGGGGGCGATGATGCCTCGGGTGTACTCCAGCAGGTCTTCGCCCATGGCGAGTTGGATCGTCTCGATGCTGTCGGCGAGGGCGGCGAGGTAGCCCCGGCCATCGGTGCTGAGGTAGCAGGACTTCCCCTCGGGGGTGGTCCAGGGCAGCAGGCGCGGTTCCTGCGCCGTCTGGTGGTGGAGGCTTTGTCTCTTCTGCCCGTCGGGGGGCCGGGGCTGGTCGGCACCCAGCACGGCTACGGGAGCCTGTTCGCGGAGCCTGCCGCGTTGCGTACCCGTGGCGGCGGCACGCTCCCGCCCCGGTGGCGTCTCTTTGGCCATGCTGGTTTCCCTTCCTCGGCTCGGGTCCGTTGATCAGGGTCGCGTGGGTGTGAACCTGCCGGAGGAGCCAGCGAGTCTGCCGTGCTGTCTGCCAAGCTGGCGGTGTGCGGGAGACGGTGTGAGGTTCCCCCGAGATGCGGGGAAGGGTGACAGCGGGTCAGATGGGTCTCATGAGAGGAGCCCTGACGATGCCTGCCCCGAGGAAGTACCCGCT
>NZ_JBIVLI010000063.1:0-3049 GCF_044751205.1 Streptomyces sp. NPDC088732 | reverse complement strand
CACAACCCGGGCCCCCGCGGGGGGCCCGTGGGGGGGCCCGCCCCGTGCCCCAGTGGGGGCGGGGGGCGGGGGGGGGGGGCGGGGGCCGGGGGCCCGGGCCCCCCGCCCCCTGTGCGCCGTGTCGGGGAACGAAGGTCAGCGATGCGCCTTGGCACGGTCCAGGGCGGCGACGCCCACCGCGGCCAGCGCGATCTGGATGAGCCACTCGATCCAGTCCACGCCCTTGGTGTCCGCGACGCCCACGCCCGCCGCGATGGCCGAGCCGATCAGCGCCGCGACGATGCCGATCAGAATCGTCCAGATCACGCCGATGTGCTGACGTCCCGGGACCACCAGACGTCCCAGAATTCCGATGATCACGCCGATGATGATGGCACTGATGATGCCCGAGATCTCCATGGCCGCCTCCCTGTGAACAAGCTCGTCGCCCGTCATGTGCCCCCGATAGCCCCCCGCATGCCGCCCACATCCTGTGGGCCTTCCGGGCGGCGGCGGGGGCGACACGGACGACCTCCCGCCCCGGAGGCGAAGGCGGTGCTGTGATCGGTCCGCCCCGTCCGATCCCAGCGATCGGCCCCGCCGCACCGAGGAGCGCCATGGCCGCCGCCGCACAGGACTTCGCCGGGCTCGGCGGGGCGATCGACGTCCACGCCCACTACATCACCCCGTCCTACCGCAGGGCGCTGGTCGCCGCCGGGCACACACGCCCCGACGGCATGCCCGCGATCCCCGAGTGGAGCCCGGGGAGCGCCCTGGCGCTGATGGACGCGACCGGTGTCGCGACGGCCATGCTGTCCGTCTCCTCCCCCGGTGTGTCGTTCGGGGACGCGGCCGCACGCGCGGCGCTGGCCCGTACGGTCAACACGGAGGGCGCCGCCGTCGCCGCGGAGCATCCCGGGAGGTTCGGACTGCTGGCGTCGCTCCCGCTGCCCGACGTCCGGGCCGCCCTGGCGGAACTGGGGTACGCGCTGGACGTCCTCGGCGCGGACGGCGTGATCCTGCTGACCAACCACGACGGGGTGTATCTCGGGGACGGCGGCTTCGAGCCCCTGATGGCGGAGCTGGACCGGCGCGGGACCGTGGTGCTCCTGCATCCGACGTCCCCCGCCTGCGGGGAGCGGACCGCCCTCGGATTCCCGCGCCCGATGGTCGAGTTCCTCTTCGACTCGACCCGCGCGGTCGCCGAACTCGTCCTGCGGCGCGTGACGGAGCGGTACCCGCGCATCCGGTTCGTCGTGCCGCACGCGGGTGCGGCGCTTCCGGTCACGGCCGACCGGATCGCCGCGTTCGCGCGGATGTCCGGCACGGACGTCGACGTCCTGGCGGCGCTGCGCGGGCTGCACTACGACGTGGCGGGCGCCGCCCTGCCCCGCGCGCTGCCCGCGCTGCTCGCCCTCGTCGCCCCCGACAGGCTGCTGTACGGCAGCGACCACCCGTTCACCGCGGCGCCCGTCGTCACGTCCCTGGCCGCCGCACTGGCCGCCACGGACGCACTCGACGCCGCCGGGAAGCACATGATGACCTCGGGCAACGCCCGCGCCCTGTTCGGACGTCCGGCCTGACGACTTCCCGCCGGCCCGTCGTCCCGGGCCCCGTCGGGGCGCGGGTCAGCGGAAGAGGCGCGGCGGGGTGGCGGTGCCGTGCACCCGCTTGGCGTGCTTCGCGTACAGCCGCGGCGCGAGGAACGGCAGGATCAGCCGGGCGGGTCCCGGAGCCTCGGCGAGGACCGCCTTGATCACCTCGGGGTCCCCCTCGTACATCGCCATGCCGAAGGCGAGCGGCAGCGCCTTCTTCGGCATCTCGCTCATGCCGTGCTCACCGAGCTGCCGCCACTCGGCCGCGGTGACGTACTTCTCGGCCAGGGGAAGGATCCGCTGCTCCTCCATGGACATGTGCTCCAGCAGCGCGTCCAGCAGCCGGTCGAACACCTCGGCCAGTTCGTGGCCGCCGCGCGCGGTGGACCGCCACTCCGGGAGCAGGCGGATCGCCTCGGCGTTCGCGGCCTCGATGGCGTGGTGCTGCTCCTCCATCACCGGGACGATGGCCTCGGCCTCCTCCTGGCCCCGCTCCTGGAGCAGCGGCCACAGGATCAGGTCCTCGCCGTCGTGGTGGAAGTGCAGGAGCCGGCAGACGAACTCGGCGTGGGCGCCGACGACTTCCGAGCGCTTGGTGTCGTTCGGCAGCACGTCCCGCACGAGCTGCGGGAGCAGGCCGAATTCACGACGGATCATGGTGTGCGCCATGTACATGTCTCGGACATCGGCCATGGGCTCGCTGCTGGTCCTGCTGGTCGGATTCACTGCTTCCTCGGCTTCCCTGACTCGATAGCGGGGACTGCACTGTCACACCATGCGGAGCCACCGGTGCCGCCGCAGGGGCTGAACCCCGGGCCCGTCACCGGCTCCGGGCCTCAAACCGCACCGTCGCGATTCGGCCGCGGCCGTGGCAAACAGTGTCAGATGTTGAATCATTTATCAAACATTGCGATCCGCGGGCAGTGCCCCGACCCGGCCCGCCGGAACGGGGGGAACGCCCCGCGCCAAGACCCCCGACAGGCTCAGCACAGGACGCTCCCGTATTCCCGGCATGGGTCTCCCCACAGATCCACACCGGGAGTCTTCCACGCGGCCCGTCCCCAGGGGGGCACATCACGAGGTCACCGCCACAACCGTGGCGTGATTCCCTCGGTCCGCCCGACCGACGCGAGTGACACCGTAGCAAACCAAAACGTCTTGCAAACACTGTCATCGCTCCGGCGCCCGGACGAACCACGCATTCCCTGATGATCAGCCCAGCCCTGCCGGGCGTCTCGGCTCAGAAATACACCGTGTCACAATGGATCGTGTGAACCACGCCCGGCCCTTCGGGACGCCCCTGCGCAGCCCCGCCGCGCCGGCTCCCCTCCGGGGGCACAGCGGTGTGGACTGTCACCGTGTCACCACGTCGCGTACTAATACTGCAACGGTCTTTGCCGTGACGGGTGGGCAGCGGGCTCGTTGAGGTGGGCATGGGGTGGGATGTGGTGCTGTCTGATGCGAGCCGGTGGTCA
>NZ_JBIVLI010000062.1:0-3071 GCF_044751205.1 Streptomyces sp. NPDC088732 | reverse complement strand
CTCGGCAACCAGCCGACGCACCAACTCCAGGACAAACGGCGCACGATCACCCTCCGCCATCCCCCGCAACCGCACAGCAAACGACGAACCAGCCGTCTGAGAGGACTCATCCGTGTCCTCTTCGGTACGGGCGACCGCCATCGCCTCCGGCAGCTCGGCGAGGAGCCTGCTGGGACGTGCAGAGGTGAATCCGGGGGCGAAGCGCTCCCAGTCCATGTCCGCGACGGCGACGACGGTGTCCTTGGCACCCACCGCGCGGTGCAGCGCCATCAGCGCCGTGGCCGCGTTCATCGGGGAGACACCGCCACGGCGCATCCGGGCGGCCATCGCCTCGTCGGCCGCCATGCCGCCCTCGGCCCACGGACCCCAAGCAATCGACGTCGCCGCCAAACCATCCGCACGACGCTGCTCGGCAAGGGCGTCCAGGAAAGCGTTCGCGGCAGCGTAATTGCCCTGCCCGGCGGCTCCCCATACACCGGCGGCAGAAGAGAAGAGGACGAAGGCACCGAGGGTGATGCCCAGCTCGATCGTCAGCTCGTGCAGGTTGAGCGCCGACGTGGCCTTCGCCCGCAGAACACCGTCAATGCGCTCCGGCGTCAGGGCATCCAGCACACCGTCGTCCAGGATGCCCGCCGTGTGAACGACTGCGGTCAGCGACTCGGCGTGCTCGGCGAGCAGAGCGCGCAGCGCCTCACGGTCGGAGGCGTCACACGCCACGACCGAGACCTCGACGCCCAGCTCCGCGACCAGCTCAGCAGCACCCGGCGCGTCCATCCCACGGCGACTGGTCAGCACCAGCCGGTCAGCACCAGCCTCCGCCAACCACCGCGCGACCCGACCGCCCAGCGCACCCGTGCCACCCGTCACCAGCACCGTGCCCGACGGGATCCACGACCCCGCGCCCTCCGGCAGCACAGCCCGAACCAGCCGTCGCCCGAACACTCCGGAGGAGCGCACGGCCACCTGGTCCTCACCCGAACCGGCAAGCACCCCGACCACACGCGACAGCGCCCGCTCGTCCAGGCCCTCGGGCAGGTCGACCAGACCGCCCCAGCGCTCCGGCACCTCCAGGGCGGCAACCCGGCCCAGACCCCACATCTCTGCCTGCACCGGAGACGTCAACCTGTCCGACCGGCCGACCGAGACCGCACCCCGCGTCAGGGACCACAACCGGGCGTCCACCTGGGCATCGCCCAGAGCCTGAATCAGAGAGACCGACTCCACAAGCCCGAGCAGCGACACGACACCCGCGTACTCACCGGCGACCAGACCCGCCAGCGACGCACGATCCGTGCCCGGCTCGACCTCGACCCGGCGCACCTCCGCACCTCGATCCGCCAGTGCGTCCGCCAGCAGCGAGTCGTCCTCGGTCGGCACGACCACCAGCCACGTCCCGGAAAGACGCGCGCCGGAAGCCTCGGCCAGCGGCTTCCACACCACCCGGTACCGCCAGCCGTCCACCTCCGACCGCTCCCGACCCTGACGACGCCACGCCGACAGACCAGGCAGGACGCTCGCCCAAGCAGTGTCGTCATCGGTCCCGAGGGCGGTGACCAGTGACGTGAGGTCTTCGCGCTCGACGGCGTCCCAGAACCGGGCATCCACGGTGTCCACGACTCCACCGACCAGAGCGTTCCCCGGCAGCGCCGCCTCCGGCCAGTACCGCTTCCGCTGGAAGGCATACGTCGGCAGGTCCACCGGCCGTGCAACGGTCCCGGCGAAGAACTTCCGCCAATCGACTTCGACACCTCGCACGTGCACCTGCGCCAGAGCCGTGCCGGTGGTCTCGACTTCCGGTCGGCCCTTGCGCAGCACCGGAACGAAAACCGCGCCCGTCACGCACTCCTGCGCCATCGCCGACAGCACACCGTCCGGACCCAGCTCCACAAACGTGCTGACCCCAGCAGCCTCCAGCGCACGGACACCGTCCAGGAAGCGAACCGCCTCACGGACGTGCCGCACCCAGAACTCGGGCGAGGACATCTCGTCAGTGACTACGGCGCCGGTCAGGTTCGATACAACCGGGATGCGCGGAGCCTCGAACGACAGCCCAGCCACCACCTCGCGGAAGGCGTCGAGCATGCCGTCCATGTGTGGGGAGTGGAACGCGTGGCTGACCGTCAGACGCTTCGACTTCCGGTCACCGAACGACTCCACGATCGCGACCGCGGCATCCTCGTCACCCGCGATCACCACCGCCTGCGGACCGTTGACGGCGGCGATGCTCACCCGGTCGGTGAGCAGCGGCAGGACCTCGTCCTCCGACGCCTGCACCGCGATCATCACGCCACCCGTCGGCAGCGCCTGCATCAACCGCCCACGCGCCGCCACCAGAGCGCACGCGTCCTCCAACGAGAAAACTCCGGCAACGTGTGCCGCGGCGATCTCACCGATGGAGTGGCCGGACACGAAGTCGGGCTTCACGCCCCACGACTCGACCAGGCGGAACAGTGCCACCTCGACGGCGAACAGCGCCGGCTGGGTGAACCCCGTCCGGTCCAGAACCGCGACGTCCTCCCCGAAGAGCACGTCCCTCAGTGGCACATCAAGGTGCGTATCCATGTGCGCACAGACCACGTCCAAGGCGTCCGCGAAGGCCGAGTACGCGCCGTACAGCTCACGCCCCATTCCCAACCGCTGGCTGCCCTGACCCGTGAACAGGAAGGCGAGCTTGCCCGCCACCGGAGATCCGGCCACCACACCAGGCGCCGGGGCACCTTCGGCCAGCGCCTCAAGCGCGGCCAGTACGTCTTCGCGGCCCTGTGCCGTCACGACCACACGCCGTTCGAGAGCCGAACGGCCCGTCGTCAGCATCCGCCCCACATCGGACAGCCGCACCTCCCGAGCCACAACGAGCCGGTCCCGGAGATTCGCCGCCTGCTCACGCAGGGCGATGTCGGACTTCGCGGACAGTGCCAGCGGCAGGAACGGCAGTTCTTCGACGGGCAGTTCTGAGTCATCGAGCTCGGCGGCTTCCGGTGCCTGTTCGATGACGGTGTGGGCGTTGGTGCCGCTGAACCCGAACGACGAGATACCGGCCCGACGCGGACGGCCTGTCTCCGGCCACGCCT
>NZ_JBIVLI010000061.1:0-3289 GCF_044751205.1 Streptomyces sp. NPDC088732 | reverse complement strand
TGGAGAAGATCGGCACCGACGAGGCCAAGGCCCTCAAGGGCAAGGCCGCCATCGCCAACGCCCGCCTGGCGTACGAGGCCTACGAGGAGGTCTTCGCGGGGGACCGCTGGGCCGCTCTCGCGGCCGCGGGCGCGCACAAGCAGCGGCCGCTGTGGGCCTCCACCGGTGTGAAGGATCCGGCCTACCCGGACACCATGTACGTCGACGAGCTGGTCGCCCCCGGCGTCGTCAACACCATGCCGGAGGCCACGCTGGACGCCGTCGCCGACCACGGCCGCATCGAGGGCGACACCGTGACCGGCCGCTACGACGCGGCCCGCGCGGACCTCGCGGCGGTCGGACGGCTGGGGATCTCCTACGACGAGGTCGTCCGGCAACTGGAGGACGAGGGCGTCACCAAGTTCGAGGCTGCCTGGGACGACCTGCTGGCAGCGATCGCCACCGCACTGAACGAAGGAGCCGACGCGGAATGAGCAAGGCCGAGACCGCACCCGAGATACCGTGGTCCAACCCCCTGCGGGCGCCCGGTGACCGCCGGCTGCCCCGCATCGCGGGACCGTCCGGTCTGGTGATCTTCGGCGTGACCGGTGACCTGTCCCGCAAGAAGCTGATGCCGGCCGTCTACGACCTCGCCAACCGCGGCCTGCTGCCGCCGGGCTTCTCGCTCCTCGGCTTCGCCCGCCGCGACTGGGAGGACCAGGACTTCGCCCAGGTCGTGCACGACTCCGTGCGCGAGCACGCCCGTACCCCGTTCCGCGAGGAGGTGTGGCAGCAGCTCGCGGAGGGCATGCGCTTCATCCCGGGCGACTTCGACGACGACGTCGCGTTCAAGCAGCTGCGGACCACCGTCGACGAACTGGACGCCTCGCGCGGGACGAGCGGCAACTACGCCTTCTACCTCTCCGTGCCGCCCAAGTTCTTCCCCACCGTCGTACGGCAGTTGAAGAAGCACGGGCTCACCGACGCCCCCGAGGGCTCGTGGCGGCGGGCGGTCATCGAGAAGCCGTTCGGCCGCGACCTGGAGAGCGCACAGCAGCTCAACGAGCTGGTCCACGAGGTGTTCGCGCCGGAGCAGGTGTTCCGGATCGACCACTACCTGGGCAAGGAGACGGTCCAGAACATCCTGGCGCTGCGCTTCGCCAACACGATGTTCGAGCCCGTGTGGAACCGCAGTTACGTCGACCACGTGCAGATCACCATGGCCGAGGACATCGGCATCGGCGGTCGCGCGGGCTACTACGACGGCATCGGCGCCGCACGCGACGTCATCCAGAACCACCTGCTCCAGCTGATGGCGCTGACCGCCATGGAGGAGCCCGCCTCCTTCGACGCCGAGTCGCTCCTCACGGAGAAGCTGAAGGTCCTGCGGGCGGTCAAGCTCCCGGACGACCTCGGCAGGCACACGGTGCGCGGCCAGTACACGCACGGCTGGCAGGGCGGCGAGGAGGTGCCCGGCTACCTGGAGGAGACCGGCATCGACCCGGCGTCCAAGACCGACACCTACGCCGCGATCAAGCTGGAGGTCGACAACCGCCGCTGGGCGGGCGTCCCCTTCTACCTCCGGGCCGGCAAGCGGCTCGGGCGCCGGGTCACGGAGATCGCGGTGGTCTTCCAGCGCGCCCCGCACTCCCCGTTCGACCCGAAGGCGACCCAGGAGCTGGGCCAGAACGCGATCGTCATTCGGGTCCAGCCGGACGAGGGCGTGACCGTGCGGTTCGGCTCGAAGGTGCCGGGCACCTCGATGGAGATCCGCGACGTGACGATGGACTTCGCCTACGGCGAGTCCTTCACCGAGTCCAGCCCGGAGGCCTACGAACGCCTCATCCTCGACGTGCTGCTGGGCGACGCGAACCTCTTCCCGCGCCACCAGGAGGTCGAGGAGTCCTGGAAGATCCTCGACCCGGTCGAACGGTACTGGGACCGGCACGGCCGGCCCGCTCAGTACACCGCGGGCAGCTGGGGCCCCGCGGAAGCCGACACGATGCTCGCACGAGACGGACGGAGCTGGCGCAGGCCATGAGGATCGATCTCACCGACACCACGGCAAGCCGTATCAACAAGGCCCTGGTACGGGCCCGCCGCGCCATCGGCTCCCCTGCCGTGGGCGTGGTCCTGACCATGGTCGTCGTGACCGACGAGGAGAACGCGCACGACGCCCTGAAGGCCGCGGAGCAGGCCTCGCAGGAGCACCCCTCCCGCGTTCTCGTCGTCGTCAGGCGACCGGACCGCACCCACCGGCGCACCGCATCCCGCGTCGACGCGGAGGTTCGCGTCGGCTCGGACGCCGGCTCCGGCGAGGCGGTGCTGCTTCGCCTGTTCGGGGAGGTGGCCGAGCACGCCGACTCGGTGGTCCTGCCGTTGCTGCTGCCGGACGCCCCCGTCGTCGTCTGGTGGCCCGTGGACGCCCCCGCCGCCCCGGCGCGGGACCCGCTGGGCGCGCTCGCCCAGCGCCGGATCACCGACGCGTACGCCGTCGAGCGGCCGCTGGAGGAACTGGCGGCGCGCGCCGGGTCGTACGCGCCCGGCGACACCGATCTCGCCTGGACCCGGCTGACGCCCTGGCGCTCGATGCTGGCCGCCGCGCTCGACCAGGCCCGTACCCGGGTCACCTCGGCGGTCGTCGAGAGCGAGGCCGACAACCCCAGCGCCGAGCTGCTGGCCGGCTGGTTCGCCGACCGTCTGCGCGTGCCCGTCGAGCGGGTCACCACCGCCGGGCCCGTCGTCACGGCCGTCCGGCTGCGTACCGAGCACGGTGACATCGTTGTCGACCGGCCCGAGGGGGCCGTCGCCACCCTGTCCATCCCCGGGCAGCCCACCCGCGTGCTCGCCCTGAAGGTCCGCACCACGGCGGAACTGATCGCGGAGGAACTCCGCCGCCTCGACCCCGACGAGGCGTACGCCGCCGCGCTGCGTGCCGAGGTCACGACGCCCCCCGCGGCCGGGGCCCGCAAGAGCCGCACGTCCCACCAACAGCGAAGGAACGCCTGAACATGGAACTCGGTCTGATCGGTCTCGGCAAGATGGGCGGGAACATGCGCACCCGCATCCGCCAGGCCGGACACACTGTCGTCGGCTACGACCGCAACCCGGACCTCGCCGACGTCCACAGCCTGCGGGAGCTCGTGGACAAGCTGGCGGCGCCGCGTGTGGTGTGGGTGATGGTGCCGGCCGGTGCCGCGACCCAGTCCACCATCGACGAGCTGGGCGAGCTGCTGTCCCCCGGGGACGTGGTGGTCGACGGCGGCAACTCCCGCTGGACGGACGACGAGAAGCACGCCGAGGAGCTGGC
>NZ_JBIVLI010000060.1:0-3348 GCF_044751205.1 Streptomyces sp. NPDC088732 | reverse complement strand
CCGCAAGATGCAACGCCACCAACGACGACGAACACGCCGTGTCCACGCTCACCGCAGGACCCTCAAGACCCAACACATACGAGATACGACCCGACACGACGCTGCCCAGGCTCCCGTTGCCGAGGAACGCCTCGACACCCTCCGGGACCTCCAGCACCCGCGACCCGTAATCGTGATACATCACACCCGCGAACACACCCGTCCGGCTCCCCCGCAACGACAACGGATCGACACCCGCCCGCTCCAGCGCCTCCCACGCCGTCTCCAACAGCAACCGCTGCTGCGGATCCGTCGCCAACGCCTCCCGCGGCGAAATACCGAAGAACTCCGCATCAAAATCCGCCGCGTCATGGAGGAAGCTGCCCTGCCGGGTATAGGTGCGCCCGGGCAGGCCGGGCTCCGGGTCGTAGATCTTCCCCAGATCCCAACCACGGTCCTGCGGGAAGTCCGACACCGTGTCGCGCTGCTCGGCGACCAGGTCCCAGAGGCCGTCCGGGCCGGTCACCCCGCCCGGGAAGCGGCACGCCATGCCCACGATCACGACCGGGTCCGTGTCCGAGACCGCGACGCCGGCCGGCGCCTGGATCGGCTCGGCCGGTTCCGAGCCGACCAGCCGGGTCCTGAGGTATCCGGTCAGGACCTCCGGGCTCGGGTGGTCGAAGACCAGGGTGACCGGCAGTTTGATACCGGTCCGCTCGTTGAGGCGGTTGCGCAGTTCGATGGCGAGCAGGGAGTCGAAGCCGAGTTCCTTGAACGCCCGCGAGAGCTGGACGGCCTGGCCGTCCTCGTGTCCGAGTACCGCTGCGACCTGGTTGCGGACGAGATCGGTCAGTACCCGGTCCTGCTCCTCACGCGGCATCCGCACCAACGCATCAGCCAACGAACCAGCACCGGCCCCCACCACACCAGCCGACACAGAACGCCGCACCACACCAACAGGAACCAACCCCCGCAACAACCACGGCACACCCGCACCCGACGCCCGCACCGCCGCCACATCCAACCGCACCGGCACCACCACCGGCACCCCCGCACCACACCCCGCATCAAACAGAGCCATCCCCTCACCCGCGGACAACCCCACCACACCCCCACGAGCCATCCGAGACACATCAGCCCCCGACAGATGACCCGTCATCCCACTCCGCACATCCCACAAACCCCACCCCAACGACACCCCCACCAAACCCTCCGACCGCCGCAACACAGCCAGACCATCCAGAAAACCGTTCGCCGCCGCATAATTCCCCTGCCCCGCCCCATCCCACGAACCCGAAGCCGACGAGAACAGCACGAACGCCGACAGCGGGAGGTCCCGGGTCAGTTCGTGCAGGTGCCAGGCGGCGTCCGCCTTCGGCGCCAGCACCGTGTCCATGCGTTCGGGCGTCAACGACGTCAGGGTCCCGTCGTCCAACACACCCGCGGTGTGGATCACACCCGTCAGCGGATGCCCGGCCGGAACCGACCCCAGCAACGCCGCCACCTGCCCGCGATCCGACACATCACACGCCACCACATCCACCGCCTGCGCGCCCAGCGCGGACAACTCCTCACGCAACTCCCGCGCACCCGGAGCCCCCAAGCCACGCCGGCTCACCAGCAGCAGGTGCCGCACCCCGTGCCGCTCGGCCAGGTGACGGGCCGTCACCGCTCCCAGGCCGCCGGTGCCACCGGTCACCAGCACCGTCCCGCCCTCGGCGAACGACACCACCCCGGAACCGGCGACCGCCCGCACCAGACGCGGCACCACAACCCCGCCCGCACGCACCGCCACCTCGGGCTCGTGATCGACGGCCGGATCGGTGATCTCGGCGAGGTGGGCAAGGACCGCGGTGTCGGCGGCCGGGTCACCCGAGGGATCGAGGTCGACCAGCGCGACACGGCCGGGGTTCTCCGCCTGTACCGATCGGACCATGGCGGCGATCGCCGTGGTCACGGGGTTGGGTGCGTGCTCGTCCGTGTCGGTGCTGACGCCCCCGCGGGTCAGCACGACCAGCGGGACGTCGTCGTAGTGCGCGGTGGTGACCCAGTTCTGCAGCACGTCGAGGACGCGGTGCAGGGTGGCCCGCAGGACGGCGGGGTCCGCCACCGGAGGGTTCAGCGGAAGCACGAGGAGATCAGGCCGAGAGGCACCCTGGTCGACGGCCTCGGTGAGCGTGGCCAGATCGGGGTGGTGAGTGACGGCGGTGTGCGCCGGTACGGGCAGCTGGGGAGCGTCCCGGTCGAGGTCGAGAACGGCCCAGGCGTGCGGGGTGGTCGGTGTGGCGCCGGAGGCCGCACCGCCTGACCTCGCAGGAGTCCAGGGCGTCCAGGCGATCCGGTGGAGCCCGGCCGCGGCGTGGTCGCTCGGCCGGTCCAGCTGGTCAGCGGTCACCGGACGTGAGACCAGTGCCCCGACCGAACCGACCGGCTCACCCTGCAGGTCGGCGAAGGTGAAGGACACCGCGCCCGACCGGTCGGCCGCCAGCCGCGCGCGCAGGGCGGTGGCGCCGCTCGCGTAGAGGCGGACCCCGGTCCAGGCGAACGGCAGCGCGATCCCGGATTCCGCGGTGTCGGGGCGTACGAAGAGTTCGGTGGCGTGCAGCATCGCGTCGAGCAGGGCGGGGTGCAGTCCGAACGCGGCCGCGTCGGACCGGGCCGCCTCGGGGAGCACGACCTCGGCGAACACCTCGTCGCCACGTCGCCAGGCGGCCGTCAGCCCCTGGAACACCGGACCGTAACCGTAACCGCGGCCCGCCATCTCCTCGTACAGGCCCGTCACGTCGACCGGGACGGCTCCCGCCGGCGGCCAGACCCGCAGGTCGACGTCTTCACTCCGGCGAGTCCGGTCGAGCAGTCCCTGGGCGTGCCGGATCCACGGGGCGTCGGGGGACTGCCCCTCGCCGCGCGAGTAGACGCTCACCGGGCGTCGGCCGTCGGACTCGGCCGGGCCGACGGCCACTTGAATCGCGACAGCGCCCTGCGGCGGCAGGACCAGCGGCGTCTGGAGGGTGAGTTCGTCCAGGGTCCCGCAGTCCACCTGGTCGCCGGCGCGGATCGCCAGCTCGACGAAGGTCGTACCGGGCACGACAGTGCTGCCGAGAACGGTGTGGTCAGCCAGCCAGGAGTGGGTGTCCAGCGAGATCCGCCCGGTGAGTGTCACACCGTCGGAGTCCGGCATCGGGATCACGGCGGTCATCAGCGGGTGGGCGGACGAGATCTGGCCGTGGCCCGAGGCGCCGCGCGCGGCCGCGTCGGAGTTCAGCCAGTAGTGGGTGTGTTGGAAGGCGTAGGTGGGCAGGGGGATTCGGCGGGGGTGGGTGTTGGTGTAGGCGGGGGTCCAGTCGACGGGGATCCCGCGGGTGTGGA
>NZ_JBIVLI010000059.1:0-4951 GCF_044751205.1 Streptomyces sp. NPDC088732 | reverse complement strand
GGTGATGTAGGGGTCCACGGTGCCCTCGTCGTACAAGGCGTGGAAGAGGAACCCCTCCTGCAACGGCGACAGAGGCAGAACCGCCTCAAAACCTGGCTGCGCGTTCGTACGGAGCCAATCGTCCTCCAGGGCGGCCAACTCGTCCTGGTCCAGTTCGATCAGCGGTACGGAACGGCTTCGTTCCAGGGCCGCCGCCTCGGCCGGCTCGGCGTCCCGCACCACTGCGGCCAGTGCGGCGACGGTCTTGTGGACGAACACGTCGCGTGGGGAGATGACCAGGCCGGCCTTGCGGGCCCGGGACACCAGCTGGATCGAGACGATCGAGTCGCCGCCCAGGTCGAAGAAGCTGTCATCGGCGCTGACTCCGGTCACGCCCAATACCTGGGCGAACACCTCGGCCAGCGTGACTTCATGAGGCGTCCGCGGGGCACGGCCTCCTCCCGAGCCGGCGATCTCCGGCACCGGCAGGGCGGCCCGGTCCAGCTTCCCGGTGGCTCCGAGCGGGAGCTCGCTCATCACCACAACCGCCGCGGGCACCATGTAGTCCGGCAGCTCGCCGGCGACACGTTCGCGCAGGTCCCGGGGGCTCAGGCTGTCGATGCCCGCCACAGGAGTGACGTACCCCACGAGGCGCTTGATGCCCGGCTGGTCCTCACGCACCACCACGGCGCACTGGGCCACCCCGGCGCATCGGGCCAGAACGGACTCCACCTCGGCGAGTTCGATGCGAAAACCGCGCAGCTTGACCTGGTCGTCGGAGCGGCCGACGAAGAACACCTCACCGTCCTCGGTCCAGCGGACCACATCACCGCTGCGGTACATCCTGGTGCCGGGCTCACCATAGGGATCTGCCACGAAACGGGCAGCGGTCAGGTCCGCCCTGCCCAGATACCCCCGGGCCAGTCCCGCACCCGCGATATAGAGCTCGCCCGGCACCCCGGCGGGCACTGGTTGCAGGCCCATGTCCAGCACATACACCCGGGTGTTGCCGACAGGGCGGCCGATCGAAGGCTGCGGGGAACCGTGCAAAGGCCGGTACAGCGCGTCGATGGTCGTCTCGGTCGGCCCATAGAAATTGAAGGCGGCCGGTCGCGCGACCTCCCGCAGCGCCTCCCACAGCGAGTGACTCACGGATTCTCCGCCGAGCAGCAGGACATGAGGGCGATGCGGAGCCTCCAGCAGCCCGCTCGCCACCAATTGCTCGGCGAATGACGGGGTGGTGTCCAGCAGGTCGATCACATGCCTCTGCGCGTAGTCGATCACCGCCTCGGCGTCCCGCCGCACATCGTCGGCGACGAGGTGGAGCTCATGGCCGTCCAGCATCCACAGAAGCTCGGCCCAGGACGCGTCGAAGGACAGCGAGGCGGTCATGGCAACACGGAACCGGGCCTGCCCGGAGGCCGCGACGACGGGACCGTAGAACGCGGCACGATGCTGCTCGAACAGATTCACCACGCCCGCATGGCGGAGCACGACCCCCTTCGGGCGCCCTGTGGAGCCTGAGGTGTAGATGACCAGCGCCGGATGAGAGGCTCGCAGGGGCGACAACCTGTCCGCGTCGGTCACATCGGCATCCGACACCCCAGCCTGCGCCGCCTCCGTCTCCGGGCTCCTGAGGAGCATCACCGGGGTCCCGGCGTCCGCCGGCAGGCCGGCCCTGTTCTCCGCATCGGTGATCACCAGCGCGGGTGCGGCATCGGCCAGGATGTGGTTGACGCGCTCCGCCGGATAGTTCGGGTCGATCGGCACGTAGGCGCCGCCGGCCTTGAGTACGCCGAAGGCGGCCACGATGGCGTCCGCGGAACGCGACTGGAGCAGGCCCACGGTCACTTCCGGTCCCACACCCCGCTCGATGAGCAGACGCGCCAGTCGGTTCGCCCGCCTGTCCAGCTCGAGGAACGTCAAGGTGCGGTCCTCGCACACCACGGCGGTCGCGTCGGGGGAACGCCGCGCCTGTTCCGCGAGCAGGTTCGCCAGTGTCGTCGACGCGGCCGTCCCGTCCGCGCCGATCGTGCCGCTCCACTCGCCCAGCAGCAGGCCGCGCTCCTCGACACCGAGGGCGTCCACCGCGCTCACACGCATCTCGGGGGACACCGCCAGAGTCTCCAGGATGCGTTGGAGGCGGGTGGCCCACTGTTCGATGTCGTGGTGGGTGAACAGGTCGGGGCGGTAGCTGAGGCCCAGGCGCAGCCGGCGTCCGGGAAGGGCCACCAGACCGAGCGGGTAGTGGGTGGCGTCGCGTCCTTGGATGTCGGTGACGGTGATGCCGGGGGCGAGTTGGGTGAGCGCGTCGTTGTCGAGGGGGTAGTTCTCGTAGACGACGGTGGTGTCGAAGAGTTCGCTGTGTCCGGTGATGCGTTGGATGTCGGCGAGCTGGGTGTGCTGGTGGGCGATGAGTGCGGTCTGCTGGTCCTGGATGCGGGTGAGCAGGGTGGTGAGGGTGTCGGCGGGGTCGAGTCGGGTTCGGACGGGTTGGGTGTTGATGAAGAGGCCGATCATGTTCTCGACGCCGGGGAGTTCCGCGGGGCGGCCGGAGACGGTGGCGCCGAAGACGATGTCCTGTTTGCCGGTCATGCGGGCGAGGAGGATGGCCCATGTTGCCTGGAGGAGTGTGTTGAGGGTGATTCCGGTGGTGCGGGCTGTGGTGGTGAGTGCTGTGGTGAGTTCTTCGGTGAGTTCGATGTCGAGTTGTTCGGGCAGGACGGGTTCGCGGTGGTCGTCGGCGGGGGCGATGAGGGTGGGTTCTTCGAGGCCGGCGAGTGCTTCTCGCCAGGCGTGGTGGCTTTCTTCGCGGTTCTGCGTGGTGAGCCACCGCAGGTAGTCCTTGAAGGCTGGGGCGGGGGGGAGGGTGGAGTCGTCGTTCGTGTAGAGGGTGAACAGTTCGCTGAAGACCAGGGGCAGGGACCAGCCGTCGAAGAGGATGTGGTGGCTGGTGAAGACCAGGACGTGCCGGTCGGGCGCGAGCCGGACCAGGGTGAAGCGCAGCAGTGGTGCGGTGGTCATGTCGAACCGGCGAACACGGTCCTCATCCAGCAGTCGGCTCAGTTCCTGCTGCTGGAGGGAAGCGTCCAGGGTGTTCAGGTCGACCTCGAGCCACGGAACGTCCACGTCCCGTGTGATCACCTGTGTGGTTTGTCCTGTGGTGGTTTGGGTGAATGTGGCTCGGAGGTTGGGGTAGCGGTTGAGGAGGGTTTGGGCTGCGGTGTGGAGGGTGGGTGTGTCGAGGTTGCCGTGGAGGTGGAGGGCGAACTGGGTGTTGTAGACGTCGATGCTGTGTGTGTTGTCGTTGTTGTAGAGGGCGTGGAAGTGCAGGCCGTCCTGGAGGGGGGACAGGGGTAGGACGTCGGTGATGTGGGTGTGGTGGGTTTCGAGTTCTTCGATGTCTGTCTGGTCGAGGGTGACCAGGGGGAGGTCGGAGGGGGTGAGTCCGCCGGCGTGGGTTTGTGTGGTGAGGGTTCGTAGGGCGGTGAACCAGTTTTCGGCCAGTGCGCGGACGTCGTTTTCGGTGAGGACTGCGTCGGGCCAGGTCCAGGTGGCGAGGAGTCGGGGGCCGTCGGGGTGGTCCTGGGTGAGTGCGTTGATTTCCAGGGCGTGGGGCATGGGCCGGGTGTGGTCGGCGCCTGATCCCAGGGCTGTGGCTTCGGTGGTTGTTGCCCAGTCGGTGGTGTGGTTCTGGTCGGTGGCGGGGAATCGGCCGAGGTAGTTGAAGCCGATGTGGGGGCGGTTGCCGGTGGCCAGGAGGGGTGCGGTGTCGGGGTTGAGGTGGCGGAGCAGGCCGTGGCCGATGCCGTTGTCCGGGACTGTGCGCAGTTGTTCCTTGACGGTTTTCAGTGCGCGGGCCAGGGCGGGGCCGTTGGTGATGTCTGCGGTTCCGGGTGTGAGGCGCATCGGGTAGGTGGAGGTGAACCAGCCGACGGTGCGGGACAGGTCGGTTCCCGGGAGGATTTCTTCCCGGCCGTGTCCTTCGAGCTCGATGAGGATGCCGGAATCGGTGTTGGTGCCGCGGTGGTGTGCCCAGTTGTTGAGGGCGGTGCTGAGGGCGGTCAGCAGGACGTCGTTGATGTGGGCGTGGAATGCGGCGGGGAGTGTGGTGAGCAGGGGGGTGACGACGTCGGCGGGGAGGACGAGTTCGAGGGAGCGTGCCGTTGACACGGTGTCTCGGCTGGGGTCCAGTGCGTGGTCGGTCAGGAGTGGTTCGTTGTCGGTGGTCATGGAGGACCACAGGTCGAGTTCGGCGACGCGTCGGGGTTCGGTGGCCTCTCGGGTCAGGCGGGTGGCCCAGGTTCGCAGTGAGGTGGGGACCGGGTCGAGTGCGGGGTGGTGTCCGGTGGTGGCCTGTTCCCAGGCTGACTGGAGGTCGGGGAGCAGGATGCGCCAGGACACGCCGTCGACGGCGAGGTGGTGCACCATCAGCAGGAGCCTGCCGGGGGTCTGGGGTCCGGCGTCGAACCAGACTGCCTGGACCATCGTGCCGGCTTCGGGGGCGAGTCGTGCCTGGGCGGCCCGGGTCTGCTCGGCGATGACGTCTGGCAGTGCCTCGGTGTGCGTGTGCTGGATGTCGTGGCGGGTCAGGCAGTGTGCGGCTGGGACTGTGCCGGCGGGGGTGGTCTCCAGTTGCCAGTCGTTGTGTCCGCGGGTGATCCGCATGCGCAGGGCGTCGTGCCGGTCGAGGAGTGCCTGGAGGGCTGTGGTGAGGTCGTCCAGGCCGGCGGTGGCGGGGGTCTGGACCAGCATCGACTGGTAGAAGCCGTCGATCGGGCCGTTCTGCTCGCGCAGCCAGTGGACGATCGGGGTGGCGGGCACCTTGCCGATGCCCGCGTCGGCGGTCTCGGTGACGGCCGTGTCCAGTTCTCCGGCCACTGCGGCCAGTGCGGCGACGGTCTTGTGGACGAACACGTCGCGTGGGGAGATGACCAGGCCGGCCTTGCGGGCGCGGGAGACCAGCTGGATC
>NZ_JBIVLI010000058.1:1488-3252 GCF_044751205.1 Streptomyces sp. NPDC088732 | reverse complement strand
AGGTACTTGGTGCCGGCGGTGGGTGACGGGTCGTTGTTTGAGAACTGCATAGTGGACGCGAGCATCTGTGGCCAAGTTTTTAAGGGCGCACGGTGGATGCCTTGGCACCAGGAACCGATGAAGGACGTGGGAGGCCACGATAGGCCCCGGGGAGCTGTCAACCAAGCTTTGATCCGGGGGTGTCCGAATGGGGAAACCCGGCAGTCGTCATGGGCTGTCACCCATACCTGAACACATAGGGTATGTGGAGGGAACGCGGGGAAGTGAAACATCTCAGTACCCGCAGGAAGAGAAAACAACCGTGATTCCGGGAGTAGTGGCGAGCGAAACCGGATGAGGCCAAACCGTATGCGTGTGATACCCGGCAGGGGTTGCGTATACGGGGTTGTGGGATCGTACTTCAGTCGTCTGCCGGCGGCTGGGCGAGTCAGAAACCGTTGATGTAGGCGAAGGACATGCGAAAGGTCCGGCGTAGAGGGTAAGACCCCCGTAGCTGAAACATTAGCGGCTTGCTTGTACGACACCCAAGTAGCACGGGGCCCGAGAAATCCCGTGTGAATCTGGCGGGACCACCCGCTAAGCCTAAATATTCCCTGGTGACCGATAGCGGATAGTACCGTGAGGGAATGGTGAAAAGTACCGCGGGAGCGGAGTGAAATAGTACCTGAAACCGTGTGCCTACAAGCCGTGGGAGCGTCGGATGCACTTGTGCATCTCGTGACTGCGTGCCTTTTGAAGAATGAGCCTGCGAGTTTGCGGTGTGTGGCGAGGTTAACCCGTGTGGGGTAGCCGTAGCGAAAGCGAGTCCGAATAGGGCGATCCAGTCGCACGCCCAAGACCCGAAGCGGAGTGATCTAGCCATGGGCAGGTTGAAGCGTGGGTAAGACCGCGTGGAGGACCGAACCCACCAGGGTTGAAAACCTGGGGGATGACCTGTGGTTAGGGGTGAAAGGCCAATCAAACTCCGTGATAGCTGGTTCTCCCCGAAATGCATTTAGGTGCAGCGTCGTGTGTTTCTTGCCGGAGGTAGAGCACTGGATAGGCGATGGGCCCTACCGGGTTACTGACCTTAGCCAAACTCCGAATGCCGGTAAGTGAGAGCGCGGCAGTGAGACTGCGGGGGATAAGCTCCGTGGTCGAGAGGGAAACAGCCCAGAGCATCGACTAAGGCCCCTAAGCGTACGCTAAGTGGGAAAGGATGTGGAGTCGCACAGACAACCAGGAGGTTGGCTTAGAAGCAGCCACCCTTGAAAGAGTGCGTAATAGCTCACTGGTCAAGTGATTCCGCGCCGACAATGTAGCGGGGCTCAAGCGTACCGCCGAAGTCGTGTCATTGCAGCAATACTCCCAACGGAGGCTGTGATGGGTAGGGGAGCGTCGTGTGCCGGGTGAAGCGGCCCTGGAAGGGAGTCGTGGACGGTTCACGAGTGAGAATGCAGGCATGAGTAGCGATACAAGAGTGGGAAACTCTTGCGCCGATTGACTAAGGGTTCCTGGGTCAAGCTGATCTGCCCAGGGTAAGTCGGGACCTAAGGCGAGGCCGACAGGCGTAGTCGATGGACAACCGGTTGATATTCCGGTACCCGCTTTGAAGCGCCAGCGCTGAACCCTCTGATGCTAAGCCCGTGAAGCCGCCGGCTGATTCTTCGGATGATGTCGGAGTGGTGGAGCCGGTGACCCGAGGTGGTAGTAGGTGAGCGATGGGGTGACGCAGGAAGGTAGTCCAGCCCGGGCGGTGGTTGTCCCGGGGTAAGGGTGTAGGGC
>NZ_JBIVLI010000058.1:0-1395 GCF_044751205.1 Streptomyces sp. NPDC088732 | reverse complement strand
CGTACCTGAGACCTGATGCCGAGCCGATTGTGGTGAAGTGGATGATCCTATGCTGTCGAGAAAAGCCTCTAGCGAGTTTCATGGCGGCCCGTACCCTAAACCGACTCAGGTGGTCAGGTAGAGAATACCGAGGCGTTCGGGTGAACTGTGGTTAAGGAACTCGGCAAAATGCCCCCGTAACTTCGGGAGAAGGGGGGCCATTGCTGGTGAGGGAACTTGCTTCCTGAGCTGGTGGTGGCCGCAGAGACCAGCGAGAAGCGACTGTTTACTAAAAACACAGGTCCGTGCGAAGCCGTAAGGCGATGTATACGGACTGACGCCTGCCCGGTGCTGGAACGTTAAGGGGACCGGTTAGCTCTGATTCGTCGGGGCGAAGCTGAGAACTTAAGCGCCAGTAAACGGCGGTGGTAACTATAACCATCCTAAGGTAGCGAAATTCCTTGTCGGGTAAGTTCCGACCTGCACGAATGGCGTAACGACTTCTCGACTGTCTCAACCACAGGCCCGGTGAAATTGCACTACGAGTAAAGATGCTCGTTTCGCGCAGCAGGACGGAAAGACCCCGGGACCTTTACTACAGCTTGATATTGGTGTTCGGTTCGGCTTGTGTAGGATAGGTGGGAGACTTTGAAGCAGTGGCGCCAGCCATTGTGGAGTCATCGTTGAAATACCACTCTGGTCGTGCTGGATGTCTAACCTCGGTCCGTGATCCGGATCAGGGACAGTGTCTGGTGGGTAGTTTAACTGGGGCGGTTGCCTCCTAAAGGGTAACGGAGGCGCCCAAAGGTTCCCTCAGCCTGGTTGGCAATCAGGTGTTGAGTGTAAGTGCACAAGGGAGCTTGACTGTGAGACTGACGGGTCGAGCAGGTACGAAAGTAGGGACTAGTGATCCGGCGGTGGCTTGTGGAAGCGCCGTCGCTCAACGGATAAAAGGTACCCCGGGGATAACAGGCTGATCTTCCCCAAGAGTCCATATCGACGGGATGGTTTGGCACCTCGATGTCGGCTCGTCGCATCCTGGGGCTGGAGTCGGTCCCAAGGGTTGGGCTGTTCGCCCATTAAAGCGGTACGCGAGCTGGGTTTAGAACGTCGTGAGACAGTTCGGTCCCTATCCGCTGTGCGCGTAGGAGTCTTGAGAAGGGCTGTCCCTAGTACGAGAGGACCGGGACGGACGAACCTCTGGTGTGCCAGTTGTCCTGCCAAGGGCATGGCTGGTTGGCTACGTTCGGGAGGGATAACCGCTGAAAGCATCTAAGCGGGAAGCCTGCTTCGAGATGAGGACTCCCACCCCCTTGAGGGGTTAAGGCTCCCAGTAGACGACTGGGTTGATAGGCCGGATGTGGAAGCCCAGTAATGGGTGGAGCTGACCGGTACTAATAAGCCGAGGGCTTGTCC
>NZ_JBIVLI010000057.1:0-5408 GCF_044751205.1 Streptomyces sp. NPDC088732 | reverse complement strand
ACCGGCTCGCATCAGACAGCACCACATCCCACCCCATGCCCACCTCAACGAGCCCGCTGCCCACCCGTCACGGCAAAGACCGTTGCAGTACTAGTCCGGCGACACCGGCGAGACGGCCGGGGCTGCCGAAGGCCTCCATGTCCCCGCCGGTGCAGGCGATGAACTCGGCGCCGAGCAGGGTGCCGATGCCGGGCATGCTGGTAATGACCTCAGCGTGCTGGTGCTTGCGGAACCGGGCCTCGATCGCTGCGTCGGTGCGAGCGATCTCTCCGTCCAGGGCCATCACCGCCCGCGCGAGGGTGTGCACCATGGCGGCCGCCGTCCTCTCGCCGGGAACCGCCGTGTGCTGAGCCTGTGCCGCCTCGACGGCGACCGCCGCCACTGCCGGCGCGCTGCGGACCTTGCGGTTCGACAGTCAACTCGCCAGCCGTGACTGGCCGATGCGGCGCAGCGCCGCTGGGGTCTGGTAACCCGTCAGCAGGACGAGTGCGGCCTTGGAGGTGCTGTAGTCGAAGGCACGTTCCAGAGCGGGGAAGTACTCCAGGATCTGGGCTCGGAGCCGGTTGATCGCTCTGGTGCGGTCGGCGGTGAGGTCGTAGCGGCGGGCGGTGAGGATCCGCAGGTCGATCGCGATCTCGTCCCACTCCTGCAAAGGCTGCAGGTCACGGCGCATTCGGGCCTGGTCTGCAATGACGTAGGCGTCCTTCGCGTCGGTCTTCCCGTCACCGCGGTAGGAACCGGAGGCGTGATGCACCGTCCTGCCCGGGATGTAGAGGAGTCGCTGCCCGTGTCCAGTAAGCAGCGCGATCAATAGCGCGGCCCCGCCGGCGTTCAAGTCGACCGCCCACGTCACCGGGTGGCCGTCGGCCAGGTCCAGCACGTCACTCATCAGTTCCAGCAGCTCGTGCTCGTCGTTCGGCACCTGCCGCGCCAGGACCTTCGCCCCGTCCCCATCGATCACCGTGCTTGGTGTTCAGCCTTTCCCGCATCCGTCCCCGCCCACAACTCGGGCACCGGCGTCTCCCTCCCTCACTTCGGCATGAGCCTTTTGAGCCACACCCGAAACCCCTGGGCCTCCCAATCCTACGAATGACCAGGATGAAGCCCACGAATAAGGTAGGGAGCCTTTTCAGCGTTGCTTCTCCAGGGTGAGGATGGCTTTGCCTGCTGACGACAGGCGGTTGGGACTGCACCGGGCGTGACGGAAGAGGCGCCAGCGCTTGAGGGTGGCCATGCCAGATTCGGCGGGATACCGAAGCCGGGCGTGCGCCCGGTTCAGCGATCTTTGCCGGGCGGTGAGCTCCTTGCGGGGTGGGCGTCGGGTCGGCGTGGCGAAGGTGCCGCCGGCGCCGAGGTAGGCCTGCGTGCACGTATGCGTGGGCGGTGCCGATGCTGATCCGGAAACCGGCCGCGATCCAGGATACGTAACCAACGAGGCTCCCCGGCCGAAGAGTTGAGGCGTCAGACATCGCTCAACCGCCAGGGAGCCTCGTCCGTTCCGCACGGGTCGCCGGCCAGTCGGCCGTCACCCGATCGGCTGCCCCGCTGAAAGGGCTCACTCACTCACAGGTTTGACAATTACTCCTGCGGACAACAGCAACGGCTCTAGCTTCGGGCCCCGACGAGGAACAGACGCACCAGCAGCAGGAGTCACACAACAACTACCGATCAACCACTGGCGCAGCACACTAACAGTAGTGCAGCTTATGATAGTCGGCTCTCTGGGTGGAGAACCTAAGCCGTCGCATTATTCGCGGTATGCCCTCTTCCACATAAGCGCATTTGCGGCGTCGGTGGCGACGAGAGCGAGAAGGTAGATCGTGCTGTGCTGACCGTTAGACACAAGGCTGGGGCCCTGACCTTGTATATGCACGTGCTGGCTCTCCTGCTCCCAGTAGCCGTTGTTCAGAGTGTATCCGTCCCAACTCAGGCGGTGATACCAGACCGTGCCGTCCTCAGCGTCACCAGCTACCAGCATGTGCCCGTTCTGCAAGGAGGCTATAGAAAGCTGCGAGTGAATAGCGCCACCGATATCCCGCCACGAGCTCCAATCTCCGCTCCCCACCACCTGGTGGGCAATGTAGACCCGGTTGTCCACCCCCCGATGTGCCGCATACAGGCGACTGCCGTTGACCGCTATGGCCGGGGCGGTGTAAGAGTTGCTGCCCCCACCTATAACATTATGAACCGACCACTGCGAGCCGTCCCAGTACGTGCCCATGATCCTACCTGTGTCGCCACCTCGGTAGACCATGTAGAAATGGTTACGCCCGGACCCGAGCGTCACGACGGACACGGAGTTCTCTACGCCGGTTTCCTGGTTGGGGACGACACGCCATTGCCCAAGAGTGTCATGGGTGGTAGCGCTGATCGTGGTCCAGTAAATGCGGCCGTCCGTTCCGGTATGAAACAACGCGAAGTCGTTTTCGCCATACTGTGTCACGACCACCGGGGCGATGGTCCGAGCACCCGCAAGCACCTCCCGGACGGGCCCATTGTTGAGGGACGTAAAGATTCTGCCGTCGCCTCCGACGAGCGCCGCTAGGTGGTCGTTACCGCTGGTGTAGGCCTCGGCGGGACTGTATCGAAGCCAGCCGATGGCCTGCCCATCCACCATCTCGTTGCTCCACCCGGCGTCTTCTCCCGGGAGGTTGGCGAAGGCCGGGGTGGTGGCCAGAACGAGAGTGCCAGCTGTGGCGGCAGCCACGATAGGCAGCCTCAGCCGCTTAAGGAACAACTTCATTGAATCTCCTCCTGCTGATGTTGGGGACTGCTCCCTGCGGGGTGGCTTCGCTATCACTCGTTTTCCCCTACGCCCCGAGGAACCGCACCGCCGTGCTGGATGCCGGCCGGACCGGCAGCGACACACAGACCTACCTACTGAGTGCGTGCGCGAGCAACAATATAGCCGCTGTGCGAGGTTTGGTGTGGCCCCGTTCTCGGTCCAGGTTCCGCGGCAGGGACTTGGACCGTGCTCATCGCTGGGCAGCGCGGGGACTCCCCACAGTTCGAGGCCGTCCTGGAGTGCGTCCGCGTACCCCAGCTCGGGGCCGGAGCCCCGCACCCGGCCCCCAGCGAGTGCGGGCCGACGATGCGTACGCTTCTCGCAGACTTGTGAGAACTCGTGAGGTGCATTGCGGGGAGTCTCGCTCACCCACCCGGAGTTCCCCCACGACTGCTGCCGGTGATAGGTCTATCCAATGAGGTCCCGTCTCACATGCAGTGTTGACGGAGTGTTGTAAGGGTCGTTGACCTTCACGTGGTGGATGTCAACGGGTCTGTGCAGTTGGTCTTTTCGGGTCTGTCCCCGCTGATTATGGAGGATGCGGCCGACGAGTGTGAGCGATCGTGACGCGGTCTTGGACGGCTCCGGACACCGCGGTCTACCAGGTGTGCGGGGCCTCGTCGGGACGGGTGCACGGTTATCACTGGCGGACGGTGGCCGTCGTTCCGGTCGACGGGCGACGGGTGGTGCTCCGTGTACGGGTGTGGCGTCTGGCGTGTCCGACGCGAGGCTGTCGCCACACCTTCCGCGAACAGGTGCGCGGGGTGCTGGAGCGATACGAGCGACACACCGCCCGGCTGACCAGGCAGGTCACGGTCGTGGTCAAAGGGTTGCCGACATTCGAGCGGTGATGTCGTGATGGCTGAGGTGACTTGATCGTTGCGGTGTGCCGGTTGTATGAGGTATCTGCAGGGTGATGGGCTGACGCCTGAACGGCAGGCGTTTCGCAATCGGATCCGGGTGGAGGCCGCCGGGCGCTTTGCCGCGGGGGCCTGCAACGCAGAAGTTCGCCAAGGACTTACGGGGCAGTGTGCGCTCGGTGCATCGATGGCGCTGGGCCTGGCAGGACGCATGCACCCAAGGACTGCATCGCCTTGACCTGCGCGGACTCCTTCGTTGCCATCCCCGGCCGGGTGCTGGCATCGATCTCGTCCTGGCGGACCCACTTGCGCAGCGTCTCGGTCGTGCCGATGCCCAACTTCTGGGCGACCGCTTTCATCGCGGCCCACTCGCTCTCGTGGTTGGGCCGGACCTCGGCAGCCATCCGCACCGCACGACGGCACAGCTCAAGCGGGAAGAACGTGCCATGACTCGATCCTCTCAAACGATCGAGTCTCTATCGAACCCGGAACGGTTCAGGCCGCTGGAGCACGGTGCGAGCGGAGACATCTGCCGTGTCTCGGTGAATCGGAGCGCGGGTACTCGTCAACGGCAGCCCCGAGCCACCCTGCCTGTCCGCGACGAATTCGGCGACGATCGACAGGGCGGTCTCCTCCGGCGTGCGCGCGCCGATATCCAGACCGATAGGCGAACGCAATCGGCTTAACTCGTCTACGGTGACGCCAGCTTCGCGCAGGCGCCGCATTCGCTCTTCATGCGTGCGCCGGGATCCCATGGCGCCCACGTACGCGACCGGCAACCTCAGCGCGCGCTTGAGAAGCGGGATATCGAACTTCGCATCATGCGTGAGAACGCATAGCACTGTCCGGTGGTCGACATGAGTGGTCTCCAAGTACCGGTGCGGCCAGTCGACGACGACGTCGTCGGCGTCCGGGAAACGCTCCTTGGTAGCGAACACCGGCCGCGCGTCGCATATGGTGACGCGGTAGCCGAGGTATTTACCCAGCCGGACCAGGGCGGCCGCGAAGTCAATGGCACCGAAGACGATCAGGTGTGGGGGCGGAGTGCTGGACTCCACCAATAGCGTAAGTGGCTGACCGCAGGAGGATCCGTCCTCCCCCACCACAACAGTTCCGGTGCGTCCCGCATTCAACATGGACCGCGCCTCCGCCGCCACCGCGCAGGCCAACGGCTCCTGGTCGCTCAGAGTTCCCTCGAACAGGCCGTCGGACCGGACCCCCAACCCACGGCTGATCAGCTCGGCAGGTCCGTCGACGACGCGGGCCAGAGCAACCGGCTCACCCGCGCAGACGGCCGACAGGACGGCTGTGATCATCTCTCGTCCTGGATCACCGGCACGGACCGGCGTAACGATGATGTCGACCACACCTCCGCAGGTCAGACCGACGGCGAATGCGTCGTCATCGCTGTAGCCGAAACGCTCCATGACGGGCTCCCCGTCTTGCAGAGCCTGCCGGCACAGCTCGTACACCGCGCCCTCCACGCATCCGCCGGAGACCGAGCCGATGGCCGCTCCCTCGTCGTTCACCGCGAGAGCGGCACCGGGCGCACGGGGTGCGCTTCCGCTTACCGCGGCCACCGTTGCGACGGCGAAGTCATGTCCCTGCTCGACCCAGCGGTGCAACTCCCCAGCGATGTCCAGCATGTCCCTCCTTGAATCTGATGCTGTACGCGCCCACCGGCGTTGTGGCGTGCGGGGTTACGCCGCGGGCTCGGGCTCCGGCTCCACGGCCGTCTCCTGGGCGCCGTCCGGGTCGAGCGG
>NZ_JBIVLI010000056.1:0-6622 GCF_044751205.1 Streptomyces sp. NPDC088732 | reverse complement strand
GCGGGTACTTCCTCGGGGCAGGCATCGTCAGGGCTCCTCTCATGAGACCCATCTGACCCGCTGTCACCCTTCCCCGCATCTCGGGGGAACCTCAGACCACGACGCCTGCGGGTACCTGCTCGGCACGCAGGATGACCTGGGTCTCCGGCGGGGAGAAGCGGGCGGCGTTCTCCACCAACTCGGCAAGCAAGTGGATAACGTCGGGGCCGACGTACCCGGGCAACGCGAGTTCCGTACCAGGCAAGACCGCCCTCACCCGCGGATACTGCTCGATCTCCGCGACTGCCTGCCTCAGTACGGTCGACAGGAGCAGCGGCTTGCGCACCCGACGCGGCGTCTCGCCGCCCAGCACCGCCAGGCTCTCCACGGCCCGCCGCGTCCGCGTCACCAGATGGTCGATCGTGAAGAGCCGGTGCAGCAACTCCGGGTCCTCCACATCCCGCTCCGCCTCCGACAGAGCCTCCAGCGCCCTGCTCACCAGCACGTGCAGCCGCCGCGCGATGTACACGAACACCTCGGACTGCTCAGCCTGCGCCAGCCTCGCCGCGCGCTCGGCCCCGGCGGCCGCGAACGCCTCCACGATGTCTGAGCGCAGCCTGCTCAGCGCCGCAGCCAGCGGGTCGTCGCCCGGAGCGGCCGGCGGGTGGACGACCGCCACGGGACGTTCCCGCCGCCGGAGCTGTTCCACGGCCCCGGCAAGGTAGGTGCGTATGTCGGCCACCAGAGCGTCGTAGTGTGCAAACCGCTCGGTCGCGCGGCGCTGCCCCTCGGCCCGCTCGCGGTCGACGGAATCAGACAGCACGGATGCTCTACGGTCGAATATCCAGGCCAGATAGCAGCAGCTGATCGCCATCCAGCCGATCGCCCATGGAGCCGGCACGCCTGCAAACGAGTGGGCTGCCCACGCAGTACCAGCCAGCACCAGGGCCGATGCGGCCGAGAGCACCGGTAGCGCCCGCAGGCGTGACCGCAAGTGCCTGCGTCCGGTGCTGGGTCCGGCGGATGCCCCGCGCCGTGCGACACGGCGGCGCCGGCCTCGAGCAGGACGCGTGCGAGAGGCCTCAGACATGGGTCACCTCAGACGAGAGTTGCTCGCGGTGGACGCCGCGCGGCCGCACCGACCCCGACCGCAGCCGGGACCGCGTCAGGCTGAGGCTGTGGTGCAGTGCCGCCGCGTCGGTGATCGCCGCTCCGCCGGAGATCCAGAGCCGGCCGGAGCAGGGGGGACAGCCCGGTTCCGCGCAGTGCCACTGCGCCCCCGAGCGGGACAGCGAGTGCGGCGCCGCCCAGACGTCTGCCGTGCCCGCCGCGACCGGGACGATGACGACCTGCTGGGCCGGGCAGCACAGGATCGGTCCCACGGCTTCCTTCCGCTCCCGCATCGCCTCAAGCGCGGGCAGGCCCAGCCCCATTCCGGTCCGGACGACGTCATGGCGGGCGGGAAGCCCGACCGGATGCGGCAGTTCTGTGAACGCCACCTGCCACAGCCGGCTCGTGTACGAAGTGGGCGTCAGGGTCATCAGTGCTCCGGGAGGGATGGCCTCGGGTGCGGAACGGGGCGGGGGCAGTTCACTGGTCAGCCCGTCAGGCGGGCGGTGGCCAGGACGATCGTGGCGAAGGCGAGCATGAAGGATCCGCAGGGCGGTCTTTCCCGGCACGGGGGACTCCTGGGCTGGAGCGGATCGGACTGGCTTGCGGCCTTCCCGCGGGTCCGCGGGGCCCATGAGGGCCAGCTCGCGTCGGCGGCCGGAGCATGCCGCGGTCAGCATGCGGGGCGGTCCAGTCGCAGTGCCGCGTAGACCGCCGTCCGCCGGATGTGCGGGTACGGGGCCCACTCGTCGGCAAGTGCGGCGACCAGCGGCAGCCCGCGTCCCCACTCGTCCCCTGGGCCTGCTGCTCCGGGGCTGACGGCCTCTCGCCAGGGCCCGGGGTCGATCACGGTGATCACCGCGCGGCTTCTGGCGAGTGTCACCAGCACGACGATCCCCCCGGTGCGCGGGCAATGCAGGACCGCGTTCGTGACGAGCTCGGACGTGATCAGCCGTGCATTCTCGATCAGGGCGCCGTCCACCCCCCAGCTCCGCAGCACCCGTGCGGAGAACTCACGAGCCTCGCGGGGAGCCCTGAGGTCCGGACGAGTCAGCCGGAGGGCCTCGCGGTGGCCGCCCTCGCCGGCCCGGTCGACCGAACGCGCGAGCCGCTCTGCGGCAACGGCCGGTTGACCGGGCGCGGGAGGGTGCGGCCGTACTGCTCTCGTCGTCATCACGTCCTCTGTGGGTGGCGGGTCCGCCGACGCGGCGGGCCGGCATCATGAGCGTCGCTCTGGCCACGCTCAGCTGGGGCGTTGACCAGCGTGGTCCCGTATGCGGTGCCACCGCCATGTCAGGGAGCCGCCGTTCCCGTGCCGTCGAGGACCGCGCCCGACACCCGTGTGCCATTCGACTGCCACATGGCGGGAATGTGTGGCGCAGTGCGCGAGTGCGGTATCCCCTTCGTGCAAAGGGATCGATCCGCAGGGGACCGCCGATGGGCCGAAGCCCGATGAACGGGGCCGATGTGACTGACCAACCCGAGACGCTGCTCAAGCTCCTCTGCGACAAGGGCAACTTGGGCGCTGAGGACTTCGTGGAGCTGTTCGACAAGACCGCAGCGGAGGTCGTGGGGAAGGGGAACAGGAACCCGACCTGCAGCATCCGGACCGCGTTCCGCTGGAAGTCGGGGAGAACCCGCCCGGAGGCGTTGTCCGCCGACACCCGCCGCGTGCTGCAGGCCATGTTCGCCCGCGATGCTGCGGCACTACTGGCTCCCCCGCCACCCGCCGAAGATCCCTCGGCACCCGCGTTCAACCTGGAGCACGAGATCGACATGACCGCACGCGAAGCCCACGACGACGCCAGCGAGACAGCCGCCGCGTCCGTCTCCGACACCAGCCTCGACCAACTCACCGACGACGTGGCGTCGCTCGCATGCGTCTACGCCTCCCTCCCCGCAATAGAGGTCTTCCGGCGCGGCCGCACGCTCCAGGAGGAACTACACAATCAGCGGGACCGCACACAAATCCCCGCCCAACAGCAGCGCCTCCTGGTGCTCACTGGTCAGACGATGGCCCTGCTCGCCGCTGCAGCCTTCAATCTCGGCTCCTTCGACAACGCCCGCCGCCTGGCCCGAGCCGCCGACCTCTACGGTGAGAGTTCACGCTTCGAGCCGCTGCGGGCGTACGCGGACGGCATGCTCGCGTACATCGCCTACTTCACCGGCATGCCCGCTGAGGCCGTCAGCAAGGCCCGCCGCGCGCAGGCCCACGGCGGCCTGGGCGACACTGCCCGGCGCAGGCTCCGGGCCATCGAGGCGCGAGCACACGGCTACCTCGGCGACACGGACTCCGCCCGCCAGGCTCTCCGGCTCTCCCTCGATACGGAGAGCGGAGCCCGCGACGACCTTCACGACGGCATCGGAGGCGAGTTCGGCTTCACAGACGAGCGGCTGGCCATGTCAAACAGCTCGACTGCACTGCTGATCCACGATGCGGGCCAGGCGGAGCAGTCTGCACGCCGCGCGCTGGCCCTTGTCAACGGGAAGCCGCAAGCCGCCCGGTCCGCACACGTGCTCGGCGGCGCGGCCGCCGACCTCGCCATGGCCCGACTCCTGGCGAACGACGTGGAGGGAGCCGCCGACGCGCTGACTTTGCTCTGGGACATCCCGCCGGAGCAGCGCGTAACAGGCATCCTGGTGCGCACGGGCCAGATCCAGCACTTCCTCGCGCGGCCCGCCTACCGCGCCTCAATTCTGCCTCGGCAGCTGCGCGACCGAGTCGAGGAATTCACCCGCACCGCAAGCACCCACCAGCTCGGCTCGGTCACCGCGCTGCTGAGCTTGGAAGCCTGAGTCAGCCGAGTGCGGCGAGGATCTTCGCCTCTTTCTCCGGGACGATCCCGTGTGCTGCCCGCCTCGGGTGGTCCACGGGACGCCCGTCTGCGGCAAGCCACGCCCAGGTGTCGCGGATCGTCTCGGCGATAGGCCGGCAGCGCAGACCGGCGGACTGCGCGCGGCTGGAGTCGACCGACCACACGCCCGCGTGCGTGCGCCACAGAGGCAGCTCGGTCCACTGCGCGACGCCGTGCTGGGCTAGAACTCCCGGATCCACCCACTCCGGCTTCCCGGCACCGCCGGTGACGGCCAGACACTCACCCAGGAAGTCGGCGAAGGTGATCCCGTCAGGGTGTGTGACGTTGAATCCGCCTGACGCGTCGCCGGCAGCCTGATCGAGAGCGAACTCCGCGACGTCGCGGACATCAACGGGTTGAATCGGCTGGCTGCTCGGGGCGGGTGCGAGGATCCTCCCGCCGCGTTTGGCCCGGCCAAGCCACCAGGGAAGGCGGCCGACGTATTCGCCGGGCCCCAGGATGACACCGGGGCGGAGGAATACCGCGGAGTCGCCGAAGACCTCGGTCACCGCGCGCTCCCCGCCGGCCTTCTGGAAGCCGTAGAGGGTGGGGCTGCCGTCCTCGCCGGTGTACCCGTACGACGCGTCCGCGTCAGCAGGGCAGTCCAGCAACGGCGAGGAGTCCGTGAGCGCCTGGTTCGGCCAGCCCTGATAGACGGACACGGTGGAAACGTGCACCCAGCGCCGGACCACAGTACGGAGGGATGTGGTCGCCTGCAGCACTTCACGAGGCGCGAAGTCGGAGCTGGACGTGTCGATGACGGCATCCCACGGTCCCTGCTGGGAAAGCCGCTGGAGGTCGTCCGGGTCCGTTCGGTCCCCGTGGACAGGCGTAACGCCTTCGACCTCGCGTCCCGAGCGGCCTCTGTTGAAGGTGGTCACCGACCACCCCCTCGCCAGCCCTCCTTCTGCGATGCGCTTTCCCAGGAACCAGGTACCGCCGATCACAAGAATCTTCATGAGCATGATCCTGCCGTCCGCTGGGGCCCCGCGGAAGGGTCGCACCGCGGCCAGCGGCCCGCCCACCCTGGCCGACAAGCGCTACATCGGCATCCACGTCCCCGTCCGGCGCCCGAAAGGCCGCTGGCGCACCCTGAAGCACGTCACCATCAGCCCCGCCGTATAGGAGACATCGCCCGCGCCGCCCTCGTCCTCAACGGGATCTGGAAATGATCACCACTGAGAAAGCGTCAGCATCCAGAGACTCCTCATCCCGCCCCAAGCCATGGATCCAACCGCAGCTCTTCGAGAGTCTCCTCATTGTACGAGATCATCTCTTCAAAAAATTCACCGAACGAATCGAACCGCTCAACCTCCTGACCGGCAATCCAGCGAACAGAGGAGCTTTCGCCAGTGACCCCAATCAGGAAAACATCGATATCGACCGCCGCAACCCCGCATGGCACATAGAGGTCCCTGCTCACGCCCAGGGATCCACCGCTTCCAGCATCCGCAGCCTCGACCAACATCCAAGCCCTATCAAACCTTTCACCCCCCAAGAGCTCGGATGCGGACAACAGGTCCACGTCATGATAGAAGCCTCTCCACCCATCCGAAATGGATAGGAATTTCCGGTAATCATCCCCTAGATCAAATGTCACATCCACCTGCCACAAGAAAGCCTCAGTTGAGCCCGCAGGAGTCCGCGGTCCCCCGTAGTTCCAAATAGAGTTCACGTCAGCTGAAGCAATGCTTCGATTCACCGCCGCAGCGCGAGCGATGAGCTGTTCCCAATCCGGCGAAGATGAATTCATGGCGAGTACTCGAATTTCATTGGCTTGTATCCCACAGGATAACCATTGGCCTGTCCACCAAGGCTTGAATTCACCCTGCCGGACAAATCAAGCCATTCCGGCGGGACTGGACTACCTGTCCAAGCAGTATCGGGACCATGGCCCGGCACTCCCGTGTACGGGGTTCCGGCAGCGGCTGCGCGGGCTCGCTCCGCAGCAGCAGCAGCAGCCGTAGCCTGTCTCCGCAGCTTTCCTGCCGTCGCGACGCGCCCAGTGGGCGAGAGTTGGCCTGCGCACCTCGCACGTTCACATGACGCAACATACGCCTTCACCTCGTCAATCTCCGTCTGGGTTGCATTTGGAGGAGCCTTGAACTTCACCGGCCCCGTTCCAGGAGACGGTGGGCAATTATGCACCAGGATCGATGTCTGCCCAGCGACCACATAATACGTGTGAAGGTCAGCGACTGTGAGGTTGTAAGCGGCCTGAAGATGACGGAAGTGTTTGACACTGACAACGCGCAGATCACGACCCTTGTCACTACGGAGGGTCATGCCCGGGGCAAGGTTTCCGGCGTCGATCCAGTCGTGTTCGCTGGGTGACCACATGGGATGGTGGTCGGTTGCGGTGAGGGTGCTCCCGCCATCCCCCGTAGCATTGTTCAGGGTGATAGTGGTGAAGTCGGTGTCATCCGGGGTGAGGATCGTGGAGGTGACCGACTTAGAGCCCGTTTTGCCGGTTTCGGGATCTGTGGCGAGAACCTCATCACCGAGCTCAAGGTCCTCTATGGGCTTGGCGCTTCCGTCAGCGGCAAGTACTTCCGTGCCGGCAGGGAAGCTATTTTTGCATATACTGAGGAGTTTTGCGGCGAGTTTTGTGGCGCCCTTCTCCATGAGCTTTGCCGCGCCAAAGCTCATGACGCCTTCGGCTGCTCCTGTGGCGCCGC
>NZ_JBIVLI010000055.1:0-7561 GCF_044751205.1 Streptomyces sp. NPDC088732 | reverse complement strand
CGAACCGGTAGATCTGGGCGATGGCTCGGCTGAACAGCGCCACGCCGACCACGGCGAGTACCAGCGACACGATGATCGCGGCGAGTTGCATTTCAAGGCTCCTCGGACCAGCGCGGAGTGCAGGGAACCCCGCTGCATCGGGGCCTGCCAGGGAATCTCTTCGGGACTGTAATACGGCCGCCGGTTGCCGAAGAATCAACTCTTGCGCGCGGCTATCTCCTGAGTCAGCTGGGGCAGCACGTCGAACAGATCACCCACCACTCCGTAGTCGACCAACTCGAAGATCGGCGCTTCGGGGTCCTTGTTGACCGCCACGATGGTCTTCGACGTTTGCATGCCCGCTCGGTGCTGTATCGCGCCGGAGATTCCGGCGGCAACGTACAACTGGGGAGACACCGTCTTGCCCGTCTGCCCCACCTGGCTGGAGTGCGGGTACCAACCGGCGTCCACTGCGGCCCGCGAGGCTCCGACTGCCGCATCGAGGGAGTCAGCCAACTCCTCGATGAGGGCGAAGTTGGCAGCCCCGTTCACGCCTCGGCCACCCGCGACGACGATCGGCGCCTCCGCCAGTTCCGGACGGCTCGACATTTCACGAGGAGTGCAAGAGACGACCCGGGTAGCGGTGGCCAGCGCACCGAACCGCACGGTGAGCGGCGACACGGCGCCCGCCGCCGGGCAGTGCTCCACCGGAGCGGAATTGGGCTTCACCGTCACCACGGGAACACCTCTGGTGACGCGAGACCTTGCCGTGAACGCCCCTGCGAAAACGGCTTGTTCGACTGTCACCCCGGTCTCGTCCGGCTCCAGGTCCACGGCGTCGGTGATGAGGCCGGAGCCGATCCGGAGAGCCAACCGGGCTGCGACCTCCTTTGCCTCGGCCGACGACGCCAGCAGTACGGCAAGGGGTGCCACTGCGTCGCACACCGCCTCCAGCGCGTCCACCTTCGGTACGACCAGGTAATCGGCGAACTCGGGGGCATCGGACATTATGATCTTCACCGCACCGTGCTCCGCCAGGACAGCGGCAGTGGAAGCAGCACCGGCACCCAAGACCACGGCAACCGGGTCACCGATCCGTCGCGCAAGCGTCAGCAACTCCAGCGTCGCCTTGCGGACCACACCATCCGCATGATCCACATACACAATGACTTCAGACATAACCGGCACTCCTGGAGATCTGGGTCAATGATGGTCTGCCTGCAGTGGCGGACGGCTGCGGTACGGATTCAGAGGAATTTCTGGGCCGCAAGGAATTGCGCGAGCCGCTTTCCCCCTTCGCCTTCGTCCGCCACGACGGTTCCGGCGGCTCGCACAGGTCGCTCCGACAAACTCAGCACCGTCGACCAAGCCCCTTCCAGTCCGACCGCGCTGGCGGCTATGTCGAGATCAGCCAGACAGAGCGATTGGATGGGCTTCTTCTTCGCCGCCATGGTCCCCTTGAACGTGGGGTAGCGCGCTTCGCCGGACTGATCCGTCACGGACACCACTGCCGGCAGTGGCGCCTCCAGTTGCTGCGAGCCCGTATCCCCGTCCCGCCGCCCCCTGAGCGTGCCGTCGTGAAGGGACACCTCCGACAGGAGGGTTGCCTGGGGCACTCCCAAGCGCTCGGCAAGTAGGGCAGGCACCACCCCCATCGCACCGTCGGTGGAAGCCATTCCGCACAGCACCACGTCGTATCCGGCCCTCTCGATCGCCTTCGCCAGCACCAGCGACGTGCCAAGCGCATCAGTGCCATGCAGGTCGTCGTCCTGGATGTGCACAGCCTTGTCCGCGCCCATCGCAAGCGCTCTACGAAGCGCACCCTGGGCATCCTTCGGCCCGACCGTCACGACGGTTATCTCCGCGTCATCTGCGGTCTCGGTGATCTGCAGCGCCTGCTCCACCGCATACTCATCCAGCTCGGACAGCAGCCCGTCCAGGGCATCCCGATCCACTGTCAGATCTGCGGCGAAGCGCCGGTCACCGGTCGCATCAGGCACGTACTTCACGCAGACGACCATCTTCAAAGTCATGCCTGATCCAAGCCCTTCCGGAGGAGGAGATTCACCTGTCACGCCCCGGCCTGTACGTCACCCGTGCGACGCACGGTGCAAGATCCCTGGGCAGGAGCACCGCTGTACGGCGGCCCCGTTACGCACAGCGGCACAGGTCGGATCCGGAGTGCCCCATGCGGGCAGGACCCGGCTCCTGACGGCGGAGCCCGAGGCATCGCCCGAGCAAGCGATCCCACCGGCGCCTGCCTCGTACTCGTGACCGTGGAGCGGGTACCGCGTTGTCACGCAATCCACTGCCCCGATCCGAGCACACCGACCTTAAGTCGAGAATAACCTCCACCTTACCGGAGGTCAACCTCGACTTCTTTGAGGAGGAAAGCCGGGCTTTCGCTCAACGTCTGGGCCTGATGTGGCGCAGGACGATCGCCACCGAGGCGATGGCCCCGGCGGAGAGGGCCACGGCAAACCAGATCATGGTCGGTGCGAGCGCGGCGTGCCGGATGACGATGCTGAACGCGATCGAGGGCAGGCCCATGCCGGCGTAGGCGACGACGAAGAAGGCGGCGAGCACCCCCGCACGCGAGGCGGGATCGGCCGCTATGGCGCTCTGCGTGACAGCGCCTTTGAACAGCACGCCGGCACCCGCGCCAGAGAGGGCGACAGCGAGGAGGAAGAACCAGAGCGCCGGGTGGTACAGCGCAATGGCGGTGAGGGCCAGGCCGATGGGGAAGACTGCGGTGCCGACCAGGATCTGGGGACGTTGGTCCAGCTTTCCGAGCGCGAGCTGTGCCGCCGCGGAGGCCGCGAAAGCGGTGAACGGGGCGAGTCCGACGACGAAGGTGGACGTGATGCCGAGCTCGCCGCGCACCATGATCGCGCCGAGGGAGGAGAACAGGCCCATCAGGGCGAAGGCGAAGAAGCCGGTGCTCGCCGCAGCAGCGAACACGGGGCGCAGGCCAGGGCGCAGGGCGAAGCGGTCGGGCCAGTCCGCGGCCCTGAGTTCGGTATCGACGGTCTCGGGGGTGGCGAGCACCAGTAGCAGCAGTATCGCCATGGCGGCGGTGAAGACTACATAGCTGGTGACCAGCGGAGCGGGAACCCATTCAGCGAGCGCTCCGGAAACGATGGGGCCGAGGGCCAGGCCGCCGAGGTTGGCCACGGAGGCGACCAGTGCCGGCACCTGCGATCCACCGCGATCAGGGTATGCCTCCTGGTACAGGTCGGTGAGGTATGCCGTGGCCGTCGAGGCCATGAGCCCCACCGCCACGCCGGTGATCAGGCGTCCGACGATCAGTCCCGGCAGGTCCGGCCATATGGCGAGGACTACGGCCGAGACAATGCCGACAGCCAGGGCAGGGACGATGATGCGGCGCCGACCGAGCCGGTCGGAGAGATGACCGAGCAGGCGGAAGCTGACCGCCGCGCCGATGACCATGGCCGCGAAGGCGATGGTGACCTCGGTCGGACCGAAGTGGTCACGCGCCTGGTACAGCGGCCACAGCGGGGTGGGCGCGGTACCAAAAGCCATCAAGGACAAGAACGCCACCGCGACGGACCAGAACCCGAAAGCATGTCGGTTCCGGAGCGAACGCGGGGTCGCGGTTGTGAGTGTTGTCGTGGTCATCGCCGTCCCTCAGTGGAGCACGTTCGAGCAGTCGGCGGCCTTTGATGCCGCCCAGGGATCAGAACATGCGCCGTGCCGTTCCGGCATCAGCCTTCAGGGGCATGATGGAGATAGTTGTCATCTCTGACAGAGATAATGAAGGGATGGAGTTCCGCAACCTTCGCCACTTTGTGGCGCTCGCCGAAGAGCGCAGTTTCACCCGCGCCGCCGCCCGTGAGCTGATCGTCCAGTCCGGCTTGTCGTCATCGGTCCGCACTTTGGAGAAGGACGTCGGCGCCCTGCTGTTCGTGCGCGGTACCCGCCCGGTCCGACTCACCTCTGAGGGCGAGGCGCTTGTTCCTGCGGCACGGAAGGCCCTCGAAGCGGTCGAGGCTGCCCGGCAGGCTGTCCGAGACGTACGAGGCGTCCTCTCGGGACGGCTTCGCATCGGCACCCTGCAGACCATCGGCCACACTCTGCCGTTTACCGCCTGGCTCGCGGAGTTCGCGCACTCCCACCCCGGCGTCGACATCCTCGTCCGGCAAGCGCCGGCGCTGCAGATGCTGGAGATGGTCGCCAACGGGGAACTGGACTGCGCGCTCGTCCCGGCGCTGCCCGTGTACAGCGAGGGTCTGGACGTCGTTCCGCTCGTCACGGAAGCCGTCGTACTGGCATGCGCGACGGATCATCCGCTCGCCGGCGAGGAGCAGGTGACGCTCGACGGGCTCACAGAGGAGCGCTTCGTGGATGTACCGCACCACTGGGCCATCCGCGCCCAAGTCGACGAGGCCTTCCGTGGCGCCGGTCTGACCCGGCGCATCGTGTGTGAGGTCGAGGAGTGGCCCCTGATGCTCGATCTGGTGGCGGCTGGCGTCGGCATCGCGATCATTCCGGCAGGGCTGGATTTCACCCGCCACGGGAACTCCGGTGCCCCGCTGCGGCTCATCCCGCTCGCCGGCACCGACTTGAACCGCCGCGTCGACCTCGTCATCCCCAAGGGACACGCGGCGACCCCGGCCGCCCGCCGCTTCCTCGAGCAGGTCGGCAGGAGCCACTGAGCCTTTTCAGCGGGGCCACCGATCGGGTGATGGCGGGGTGGCGGGAGATCAGCGCAGAACGGACGAGGCCCCTCGGTGGTTGAGCGAGATGTCTGACGTCTCAACTCTGTCGCCGGGGAGCCTCGTTGATTACGTATCCTGCCGCACTGGACCTGCCTCACGCGCTGGTTGAGTGGGTGACGATGCTGGTCGTCACCCGGGAGGGTGACCGACGCTGCAAGCTCCGGCCCTCTCAGCGGGCGCTCGTCGCACTGATGTACCTGCGCAAGCACGACACCCTCGCGCAGATCGCGGCCGGTTTCCGGATCAGCGTCGGCACCGCCCACGCTTACGTGCACGCGGTCGTCGATCTCCTGGCCCACCGAGCTCCCGGCCTGACCCGGGCCCTGCGCGAGGCGGACGCGGAGTACGTACTGGTGGACGGCACGCTCGCCGAGTGCGACCGGGTCGGCGACGGCCGCGCCGACTACTCCGGCAAGCACCGTCGCCACGGCGTGAACCTGCAGGTCATCACCAACCCGCACGGCGAGATTGTGTGGATCTCCCGCGCCCTGCCCGGCCGCACCCACGACCTGACCGCGGCCCGAACCCACCGCATCATTGCCACCTGCGTTCGCCTTGGCATTCCCGCCCTGGCTGACCTCGCCTACCTCGGTGCCGGCGGCACCCTCGCCACGCCGACCAGACGCCCACCTCGCAAAGAGCTCACCACCCGGCAAAGCTCACTGAACCGGGCCCACGCACGGCTTCGGTATCCCGTCGAACGCGGCATGGCCACCCTCAAGCGCTGGCGCATCTTCCGTCACGCCCGCTGCAGCCCCAACCGCCTGTCGTCAGCAGCCAAAGCCATCCTCACCCTGGAAAAGCAACGCTGAAAAGGCTCACTGAGCTCTTTCGCCGTGGTGTCGGCAAACGGTGACGGAGTCGAGGTGGTGGCTGGTCGAGGACGTCGCCGGTGCCGAGCCGACAGTCAGTCCCATGGGGAAGGCCGACGGCCATCGCTGCGACGTCCGCCGCCGTCCCCTTGTACCCGAACCGGCTCACGACGCGCCGGTGCCGTCCGGCGATCACGTCTATGGACGGCTGGTTCCAATCAGCAGCCCCCATCGACCGCTGCAGTCACGACCCCGGCACGGGATGGAGCGCGGCGTCGGCACCAGCAAGCGGAGGACATGGCCGCGTGAGGGGCGGTTAAGCTGTCGCAATGACGGCTGATGTCCCCCTGGACGTAGAAGAAGAACGCTTCTGGCGTGCCTTGCAACGAGTGATTACCGCGTTGCCGAACACTCTGGACAAAGACCTTCTGAAGTCGACCGGGCTGACGCTGTCCGAGTACTCAGTCCTGATGTTCCTGTCCGAGGCAGAGAACCGTGAACTGCGGATGATCGATCTCGCCGAACTCACCCGCCTCTCGGCCAGCCGCATCTCCAGGGTGGTCGACGCCCTGAAAGCCCGTGGCTGGGTGACGAAACGGCGGCACGAGGTGGACGCCCGAGGAAGCGTGGCAAGCCTGACGCCCGAGGGAATGGAGCGCCTGGAAGGCGCCTATCCGTCGCTCCTGTCCAGTTCACGCAGGCGCGTCATGGACCACGTGAACCACGACTTTCTCTCGGGCATGGCCGTCCAGTTCGAGCGTGTCGCCGACTATCTCGGCTAGCGCGCATGTGCTCCGGACATCCGTTCTCGGCCCTGTTCTCCTTCCGCAACCGGAACAGCGTCCGTCTCAGGTGGATCCGTTCCGGCGGCCACCGTGCGGTCACCGGGACACACCTCATCTCATCACCCGGTGGCCGTTCCGGATCTCACGAGCTCACGCGGACGTGCTGTCGGTAGTGGCCGACCGGCGCGGCACGACCATTTTGGATGTGTCGAGCAGGACGAGCCCGGCCGACCCCAGCAGGGGCAGGACGGTCAGCTGCCACAGGCCGGCGCCGCCCCAGCCGAGCGCCTCGACCAGCCGCGCGAAGAGCAGCCCGGAGAAGGCCGCCGGCACGTAGTAAGTCAGCATGAACAGTCCCGAGCCCCGGCCGACCAGTTCGGGTCGCACCGCACGCTGCATCGCGGTGGTGCAGTTGGTGAAGAGGATGCCGCTGGCGAAGGCGCCCATGAGGAAGGCCAGGGCGTACTGGGCCGGGGCAGACGTGGCGTACTGGTAGATGAGCAGCGCGGTGCCGGAGGTGGTCACGAAGCCGACGGCCAGCAGGGAACGTTGGTTGACGTGGTCGCCGAGCCAGCCGGCCGGCAGCGCCATCGTGGCGCCGAAGCCGTAGCAGGAGATGGCAAGCGCCGCCTGCCCGGCGCCGAGTCCGAGGTGCTCGCGCAGGAACGTCGGATAGAGGCCGAGGAAGCCGTAGTTCACCAGCCCGGTCACCGCGCAGACGACACCCATGCCGAGCGTGTTGCGGTTGTACGGGCTTGCCGGCACGTGGCCGTAGCGGTCGGTCGACGTGCCGCCGCCGCTGCCGGTGACCGCCTCGGTCATGGTGCGGCTGACGGTGGCGAGGACAAGCAGGGCAATCCCCAGCCCGACGGCCGCGAATATGTAGAACGGGCCACGCCAGCCGCCCCAGGTGCCGGCAAGGCCGTTGCCGACCAGTGGGCCGAGGAAGACGCCCGCGCCGAAGGCGACGCCGACGACTCCGGCGGCGACCGCCCGGCGGTGGAAGAAGAAGGCGCCGACGACGGCGTACAGGGCGGTGGCCTGCATGCCCTCACCCACGCCGGAGACCAGCCGGTAGACACCCATGTCGGCGAACCCGCCGGCGAGCGGGATGGCCAGGGTGCCCATGGAGTAGACGGCGACGCTCAGGACTAGGGTCCGTCTTCAAAGATCATCGGGTGGTGGATCATGGTGGGGTGATACGTCGCCATGAACTCACCGACCGGGAGTGGGAGTTGCTCGCTCC
>NZ_JBIVLI010000054.1:0-9406 GCF_044751205.1 Streptomyces sp. NPDC088732 | reverse complement strand
GCGGCGCCACAGGAGCAGCCGAAGGCGTCATGAGCTTTGGCGCGGCAAAGCTCATGGAGAAGGGCGCCACAAAACTCGCCGCAAAACTCCTCAGTCCATGCAAAAACAGCTTCCCCGCTGGCACGGAAGTACTCGCCGCCGATGGCAGCACCAAACCCATAGAAGACCTTGAGCTCGGTGACGAGGTTCTCGCCACAGATCCCGAAAGCGGCAAGACAACCCCCAAGTCGGTCACCGCCACAATCCTCACCCCGGATGACACCGACTTCACCACCATCACCCTGAACAATGCTACGGGGGGTGGCGAGAGCGTACTTACTGCGACCGACCACCACCCCATGTGGTCACCCAGCGAACACGACTGGATCGACGCCGGCAACCTTGCCCCGGGCATGACCCTGCGCACTGACCAGGGCCGTGAACTCCGCATCACCAGGGTCAAGCACTTCCACAGGCTCCAGGCCGCCTACAACCTCACCGTTGCCGACCTCCACACGTACTATGTACTCGCGGGCGGCACGCCCGTCCTCGTTCATAATTCCGGCGGAACGTGCCCGGCGAATCTCCAATCAGGTAATAGTGCAGCCGCCGCGCGTGGGACGCAGGTTCATAATGGGCCCGAATGGGGAGAGCATTTGGACTCTCTTGGATATTCGCGTGGCAGTCAAATCTCGCCAGGAAATATCCCTGACGGATTCACTGCAGACGGTTTCCCTGTGGAGCTCAAGCCGAACACTAAGAGCGGCATTAAGGCCGGAACTCGGCAACTGCGACGCTACATGAATGAGATGGGTGTTGATTACGGTGAGCTGTGGACGTATCGTGACACGCCGGATGGGATAGCATTCGACCTCGTGCGGGTGCCCAATGGGGCTCGCAGATGGACAAAGTGGTGATGTTGGATGGCTAAGCTGCTGACCGCGACGGCCGTGCTGCGTTCGGCCATGGAGCTCGGCGTTGTCTCTTCCGATGCTGATGTGTCGCGAAAGGGTGAGGCGCGCTGGGAGTCCGAAGGGCTGGCGTACCTCGGGTGGCTCTCCAAGGATGCTGCAGGGTTGCTGGTCTGGCACATGAACGTGGGCGATGCCAAGTTCGGCTCGGCCCTGGAGAAGTACGGGCGCATGTCCGTTCCAATTCGCAGTTCGAGTAACGAGATGCCATGGCCACAGGCAGCCGACAGCTTGCTGGAGGAGTTTCTTCGGGAGGGACTGGGTCGAGCAGTTCAGTTCGTAGCCGACCGGACCGACCTGTGTGAATTGCTGTCGTCGTCCGAGGATGTGCGCCGAGGGAACCTTTATTCATGGCTTCCCGTCGCTAATTATCCGGCTCGCCTGGTGCAGGCTCTGGTGTTGGCTCGTGATATTGGTGACTCCGACTTGGAGTCCCGAATCCAGGGACAGCTAAAAGAGGGACCGATTCGCCTGGCAAATGGTAGAGCTATGGACGTTCTGGCGTCAGCCAAGGGGTGGGCGAGTCGATACTCGAGTGCGCTGGGATTCGATATCGCGATCTAATCGATAATAAAGGGATGCGACCGTATGGTCTCTCCCCGTGAGTTGCGCCTCGCAGGAAATAGGAGCCCCGCCGAAGCGATCCTTCGGTGGGGCTCCTGTGGTGTTTGACGGCAACGCTGACGGCAACGTCAGCGGACGAAGAAGCCCCGACCGAGGCAGTCTCGGTCGGGGCTCCGGTCCTCCGGGGCTGTCGGTCAGCCGACGGGCGCTTTGGTAAGGGGCGGATTATCGCTTTCGGCGGGTTCGCGGAGAGCGTCTCCGAGGCGGTCGATGGCTTGGTGTTGGAGGCGGAGTCGGACGTGGGCGTAGACCTCGGCGGTGACGGCGATGTGGGCGTGGCCGAGGAGTTCTTTGATGGTGACCAGTTCGACGCCCTGTTCGAGGAGCAGGGTGGCGCAGGTGTGGCGCAGGTCGTGGAAACGGGTTCGGCGGAGTCCGGCGTGGCCGAGGAGGGTGCGGAAGTGCTGGGTGACACCGCCGGGGTCGAGCGGGTTGCCGCTGGGCGTGGTGAAGATCAGGTTTCGCTCTTCCCACCTGTCTCCGGCGGTTTGGCGTTCGGTGTCCTGTGTCTGGCGGTGCTGGGCGAGGGCGGTGAGGCAGGCGGTGGGGAGGGCGATGCGGCGTTCGGCGGCGCGGGTTTTGGTGGGGTAGAGGGCGGTGCCGCCGTTGGGGGCGTTCTGGAGGGTGCGGCGGATGTTCAGGGTGCGGCCTTCGGTGTCGAGGTCGTGCCAGGTCAGGCCGAGGAGTTCACCGCGTCGTAGGCCGGTGCGGAGGGCGAGTTCGAACAGGGCGTGGAGCCGGTCGGTTCGTGCTGCCTGGAGGAAGCGGCGGGCTTCGGTGGCGGTGAGGGGTTCGAAGCGGCGGTGGCGTATCTGTCCGACTTGGACTTGGCGGGCGACGTTGCGTTCGACGCGTTCGTCTCGGACGGCTTGCTGGAGTGCGGAGTTGAGGACGGCGTGGACGTACTGCAGGGTGCGGGGGGAGAGGCGTTTGCCGCAGCACTGGCCGATCGCGCAGCAGCGGGGCCGCTGGTTGGGGTGTTTGGGGTCGGGGTGTCGGGCGGCGTCGGTGCCGCGTGTGCAGCACTGGCAGGCGGCGCGGAGCTGGTGCAGCCAGCCGCGTACGTCGGCGATGGTGAGCCGGTGGAGCTTCTTGGGGCCGAGCGCGGGGAGCAAGTGGAGGCGGGCGACGGTGGTGTAGCGGGCGTGCGTGGTGGCGCGCAGGCGGTGGACGGCGATGGTGTCGAGCCAGTAGGTGAGGTACTGGGCCACGGTGGTGTCGCTGATGCGGGTGGGCAGACCGCGGTTGCTGACGGCCACAGCTTCGGTGAGTTTGTCGGCGGCTTCCTTGCGGGTGGTGCCGTAGACGCGGATGCGTTTGCGGGTGCCGCCGGCGGCGAGGACGTATCCGGCGGCTTCCCAGCGGCCGTCTTTGCGTTGGTAGATGGTGCCGTCGCCGTTGGCGCGGGTGCGGCGGGAGGCGGGGTTCGGGGTGGTCATCAGGCGGCTTCCTGTTCGAGGTGGTGGAGGTAGGTGGTGAGGGCGTGGGTGGGGATGCGGCGGGCGCGGCCGATAGTGAGGGAGGGGAGTTGGCGGGTGCGGATGAGGTCGTAGACGGTGGAGCGGCTGATCTTGAGGCGGGCCATGACTTCGGGGACGGTGAGGAGTTCGTCGTCAGCCATGGGTGGCCGCCGGTGCCCGAGGTCCGGGCGGTGGTGTCAGGGCGGTGGCGAGGCGGGCGAGTTCGGGGGTGAGGCCGATGCCGGAGAAGGCCCAGTGCGTGAGGGTCAGCGTCGACTCTGCGTCCGGACCGGTGGTCGGGGCTCCGGTCTGGGTGCGTTGGTAGTCGGCGCGGGCTTGGCGGAGTTCGGCGAGGGTGGTGGAGTACTGGCGGGTTTTGGTGGAGAAGTGGCCCCGGAAGCCGAGCATGTGCGCCCAGGCCCGGAGCTTGAGGTCCGCGAGGTCGCGGCGTGCGCCGAGGTCCCAGGCGGTGCGGATCATGCGTTCGGCGTGCGGGGGTATGTCGAATGCGTGGAGTTCGCCGATCAGGCGCAGGCGCCGGTCGAGGGTGCCGGTGGCGCCTTCGGCTCCCTTGGTGGCGTATTTGGCGATGTAGGCGGCCACGGCCCGCTCGGTGACCGGGGTGCCCGCCTGGAAGTCGCCGCTGCGGATGGGACGCACGTCGAGCTGTGTACCGAAGGCGAAGGACCAGGTGGCGCCGTCGAGTTCCGGTCCGGCCACGCGGGTTCGGGTGGCTGCGGTGTGGATGGCATCGGTGAGGAGTTCGGTCGAAGCCCAGGCGGGCGGGGGTGTCGCGCTGCCGTCGGGTCCGTCGAGGCGGATGACGGCGTGGAAGTGGACCAGGCCGCGCCGCTGGTATTCGGCGACTTTGGCGTAGGAGATTTTCGCGGCGGAGGACAGGCTGCGCTGGGTGAGCCCGGCAGCCCTGGCGATGGCGCGGCGCATGTGGAGCATGAAGCGGGACCACAGGGCCGGGGCGTGGGCGTTCCACAGCACCGCGCCCCGGTAGTCGTAGCGGTCGGGGTCCAGTGGTGAGCCGAGCAGCGGGTCGCCCTCGGCGTGGGTGCGTCCGCAGCGGCACCGCCGATCCCGCTTCGTTTCACCGCTGGGGCGGTTGTGGACGGGGCCGAAGGAGGGGGCGGTGAAGGTCGCGAAGACGCGGGGATGCTGGGTGATGGTGGTGGGGACGGTTTTGCCGCCGCGTAGTCCGGCGGCGATGAGCTGGTAGGTGTCGTGGCGGTAGATCTCGGCGCAGGAGGGGCAGCGGGTGGTGCGGCGGTTGCCGCAGCGGACCAGGAGGCAGCCGGCGGGCATTTCGCGGGAGTCGAGGTGGCGCAGGATCAGCCCGGTGGCGGAGTCGACCTCGGTGCGGTAGCCGTCCAGGCGTATCGGTCGGGCGCATCCGCCGAGCGTCGTCAACTGGCGGACGATTCCGGGCAGGTGTCCGCCGATGGCGAGCTTTTCCAGGTCGCCGGGTCGCAGTCCGGGGGCGAAGGCGCCGGGCAGAGAATCGGGCTGCTGCTGGGGGTTGGTGGGCATGGGGCATGGCCTCTCGGCGGACGGCGCGCGGGGTGCCGTCGAGGGGTGGGTGGGGGACCCCGGCAGGGGCAGGACCGGGTGGTGGCGCCCCTGCCGGGGGTGGGGCTGCTGGTGCGGGGCGCATCCCGCCGGGATCTGCTCACCGGGGGTGTATGGAGCGGGGGCATCAGCCGGTGGCCTTACCGAGGCCCGCGCCGCCCGTGGCGGGGCTGGTGCTGGTGGGGAGGTTGCGGATTTGGTGGCCTGCGTGGCAGAGGGTTTCGCTGATCTGCCAGCAGGCTTCGGTGGGCAGGTAGACCGAGCGCATCCGTACCGGGGTGCGCATGGCGCCGATGGCGGCGATGGCGACACCGGCGGGGAGTTCACGGTCGGCGGCGGTGACTTCCAGGTCGCGTCCGTCGGGGAAGAGATGGAGGAAGTCTTCGACGGTGTCGACGCGGTGGCAGATCCGCGCGGAGAGGTTGGTACGCATCGCGGTCGAGAGCACGTCGGCGGAGGGCTTCTGGGTGATCAGCCAGAGCCGCACACCGAACTTCGCGCCCTGGCTGGCGATGGCCAGCAACTCGGCCTCGAACCGCTCACGGGCCTTGCGGTCGGCGTGGCGGGTGTAGTTGGCGACCTCGTCGATGACCACCAGCAGCAGAGGCAGGTCCTTACTGAAGGCGGTGATCCGGTCGGTGCGCGCGGACCAGAACAGTGCCTCGCGCCGCCGCATCTCTGCCCGCACCTCAGCCAGGATTTCAGTGGCCTCGTCGGGGTGAGTGGCCGAGCAAACCTGGTGTGCGGTGCGCCACCAGGGTGCGGCGGCGGCGAGGTTGGGGTCGATCACCACCAGGCGGACGTCGCGCATCAACGATGCGGACGCCAGGAGGGTGTTGACGGTGATCGATTTGCCGGAGCGGGTGACTCCGGCGATGAGGCCGTGCGCGCCGGTGGCGAGATTGGCCTTGACGGGTGTGCCGTCCTCGTCCCACCCGAGCAGCACATCATCACCGGAGGTGAGGGTGCCGGGGGCGGGGGCGAGGGTGCCGTCGTGGTGGAGCAGGGGTGAGGGGATGAGGGTGTCGAGGGGTTCGCGGCGGAATCCCCGGGCGGTGATGGTGCCGGGCCGGGGCTGGGTGACCTTGACCCGGTGCATGCCCCAGCCGTTGCACAGGTCGTCGGCGGCGTCCTGCCAGGCTTCCAGTCCGACGCGGGGCAGTGCGGTGGCGGTGACGGTGACGCCGAAGGTGTCCGCGCGGGTCGTGATGCGCGGGATGCGGACCTTGGCCGGAGCCGGGGTTCCGTCGCTGTGGAGTTGCTGGAGCTGGGTGGGAGTGGGGTCCTTGACCGCGAGTTCGGCCATGGGGGCGAGCCTGCGCCAGGTGCGGCGGATACGGCGGGCCTGCCGGAGGCTGACGCGGGTCTCGGTGTCGGCCCGTATCCAGCGGACGCCGGTGAACAGCACCCGCCCGGTGATCAGGGCCGCCAGGGGTATGAGGAGCCACCACATCACGGCCGCCGGATTCGGGAGGGCGTGAAGGGTGGTCATCAGGCGGCCTTCGCGGTGAGGGCGGTGGCGCGGAAGGCGATCCCGTGGCGCATCTGCCCGTTGAAGGTGTTCTCCCAGGCCGAGGCGGTCAGGGCGGTGAACGTGATGGTCGCGCCGGGCTTGATGCCCTTGGTGATACCGGTCTCCGGGACGGTGACCTGGAGCATTTCGGCGCGGCCGTCGAGGACGACCATGACGTCGGCGACCACGAGCGGGGCGCCGGTGTCCTTGTCGGTGGCGATCTCGCCGGTGGCGAAGTCCTTCACCTTGGGGCGCAGGGTGCCGAGCATGGCGTGCATGGCGGTGGTGTCGATCGGAAGAGAACGCATGGGTGGACTCCTGGTGGGAGGGGGTTGGTGTGCCCGCCGGGGTGGTCGGGTTCGGGAACAGTAGCACACCCCATCCGACCCCATCCATGCCCATCCCTATCTCATCGGTTCCCACCCCATCCACACCGCCGGTACCCTGACCGGATCGGCCCCGAGACCCCGGAGCCTGGAACCCGTGAGAGCGATCGAGAGAGTGTGGAGGTGGAGCCGTGTCGCAGCCCGACGGCACCCTGCTGAACTACGAGCGCATCGCCGAAGACCTCAGACAGCAGATCCGCGAAGCGGCCCTGTCCCCGGGGGCACCGCTGCCCTCGCAGAGCCAGCTCATGAAGCAGTACGGCGCCTCCAGCCTCACCGTGCAGAAAGCCATGTCCCTGCTCCGCGAGGAGGGCTGGGCCGTCTCCCGCCCCGGCAAAGGGGCCTTCGTCTCCCAGAAGAAGGACACCGAGGACGCCTTCCGCACGGTCGCCACCGCACTGGAACAGCAGATCCGCACCGGCACGCTCACCCCCGGCAGCCTCCTCCCGTCCCGCGAAACCCTCGCCGAACAGTTCGGCACCTCGCTCACCGTGATCGACACCGCCCTGACCCTGCTGGCCCAGCAGCAGTGGCTCACCCCGGACGAGACCGGCCGCAGCCTGGACATCCACGTCCAGCACGCCCACCACCCGAAGATGACCGCCCTGCTCGCCCAGCGCACATCCCCACCGGAAGGTGCCGGCGGCGACGCTGCCACACGGTCGCGCGTCGAGGCCCTGGAAGGCGCACTCACCGGGGCCCTGGAACAGATCGCGGAACTTCGCGAGCGCGTCGAGACCCTCGAAGCCAGCAAGACCCGGAAGGCCCCCGGCCGCAAGACCGGCTGAATATCCCGCACCGCCTCTCGAACAGCGAGGTCAAGGACCGTAGTTGCCCTGTCAGCCGCAGTCCCGGGCGCCATCCCGGCAGGGCAGGGCCGGTGATCTTCCGCCTGGGCTGTGCCGTGTGCCTGCCCGTGGGCAGTGTGCTCGGCGGTCGGCGGCATGGGTCGGGCGGTTCGAAGTCCCGTCGGGCGCAGCGGTAATGGAGTTGCGTCCAAAGTTTCTCTACGAGATCAAGGCGACCCGCTTGCGCGGGTCGCGCGCGGCCGGGCCGGGGCCGGCCGCTACGTCGCCGCCCCGCTTGCCCACCCCGGCCATGCCGCGCAGAAAGACGTGATCGGGAGACCAGAGGCCCCCGGTGTAACCGTCCTGACGCGGGATCACCTACGGCGCTGATGGTCGCCGTGATGCCCACAGTGGGGCCGCTGTCGCCTGCTCGCTGCCCAAGGTTGGCGGACGGCTCGCCCCGGGCGGAGATGCCGGGCGGCAGCACCTCGGCCTGGGGCCGGGGCCAGAGCTGACAGACTTGCCCTCCCTCCGAGGGGCCGGAGGGTCGAGCCCCAGGCGCGGGTTCGTCGTGGTTGAGAGTGGCGGGTCGCGGGGGTGAATCCCTCGTCGGCCGGTCACCGGAGGCGTACCAGGAACCCCCGGGGGCCGCCAAGGCCAAGCGCGAGCGTCACGGTGTGAGCCTTGGCGGCCCCCGGAGAACCCTGGTCCGGCGAAGCTGCCCGACCGACGAGGGACCCACCCCCGCTCAGGCCCGGAGTCTGCCGCGGGCAGCGGCTCTGGCCAGTGGGACGGACCCTTGCACGCCAGGCGCACCGGATACGGTCAGGACGCGAGCAGTTCGGCGACCTCGGGCACGTCGCGGAAGGCCTCCAGGCGGTCCAGGACGATCCGGGTGCGCTCGGCTGTCCGCTGACTGCCGCTCTGTCCGAGGGCGAGCATGCGGCTCGCTTTCCCGGCTGCGGTTTCGGGCTCGTTGGCGTCGGCATAGGCTACGGCCAGCCAGGATAGGTACAGCGCCAACTCGCGGGCGTGGCTGGCGTCGTAGCGGCCGAGTACCTCGGTCAGCAGGGGTACGGCGCGCAGCGGGCGGCGCAGTTCGGTGTAGACGCGGGCCTCCATGACCCGCAGCTCCCCGGCATCCACCCAGTACAGGTACGACGGCGATTCGGTACCGGCCGAGTCCCCCGCCAGGGCCTCGCCCGCCTCCCCGAGAGTGGCCATTGCCTCGCGGTCCTGTCCGGCGCGGGTGTGTGCCCAGGCCACCCGGTCCAGGTACAGCGCGCGTGCCCTGGGCGGGGCGTCCGGACCGGCGTCCTCCAGTGCGGCGCGGGCCAGGGCCACCGCGTCCGTGGTGCGGCCGGTGTTGCTCCACTGGTAGGCCAGCGAGCCCGCCACGTTCCCGGACAGCACCCCGTCTCCCGCCGCACGGGCAGCGCTCATCCCGAGCCGGTAGGTCCGCTCAGCCTCGGCGTGCTCGCCCGCATCCGAGGCCACCCACCCGGCGATCTGCGCCAACTCACCGATGGCCCGCAGGAGTTCGCGCCCTACCTCCTCGGTGTGGGTGCCCTCCCGGTACAGCTGCACTGCGGCCCGCAACTCCCGCAGGGCCGGGCCGATCAGGTCCTTGCCGTACACCACGTCGTCGGCCAGCCGCAGACCGTGGACCCGATGGGCCAGGTCGGCCACCTGCCCGGCCCCGATCCGGCGCCCCGCACGCGCGGTCAGCGGGGCCAGCGGGTCGCCCTCGGGCAGGAAGTCTGCCACGGAAACGAAATGCGGCGCGGATTCCGGAGGCGGGACTGCCTTCGCCGCCTCCAGCATCTCCCGGGGAACCTCCAGCACCCGGGCAAGGAAGGGCAGCCACTCACGGGGAGAGCGGGTGCCGATCTCCCAGCGGGACACGTCGTTGCGCGTCGGCGGAACACGCGAGGGAGCGGCAACGGCCAGCGCCTCGGCGAGCCGCCGCTGACTCCAACCGCGCGCCAGGCGCAGCCTACGCACCAGATCCCCGACTGAGGTTCCCCCGCTGTGCGGGAGTGGCTGACTAGCTGGTCAGGGCGGGTTGACGTGATTTCAGGTTCACCGGTTCGGCCGCTGCCTGGTC
>NZ_JBIVLI010000053.1:0-14006 GCF_044751205.1 Streptomyces sp. NPDC088732 | reverse complement strand
GGGGGGGCGCTCGGGGGGGCGCCCTGGGCGGCGCTGGGGCGCGCCGGGCGGGGGCGGCCGGGGGCCGGGCGCGCGGGGGTGCGCGCGCCCCCCCCCGGCGGGGCCCCGCCGTCCCGGCGGAGCCCAGCCAGGCGGAGCGGGTCGACGGCATCCCGGAGCCGCCCGACTCCCGGGTGCGCACCGCGAGGATCTGGTTGACCCCGATGCGGTTGTGCTCGAAGGCCAGCGCGGAGGCCGCCATGTACAGCCGCCACACCCGGGCCCGCCCGGCGCCCGCGAGGCGGACGGCCTCGCCCCAGTGCGCCTCCAGGTTGGCGACCCACTCGCGCAGCGTCAGGGCGTAGTGCTCCCGGATCGCCTCCACGTCGCGGACCTCCAGCCCCGCCTCCTCCAGCCGGGAGACGGTGGCGCCGACAGGGGCCAGCTCCCCGTCGGGGAAGACGTACCGGTCGATGAACTCGTCGACGTGGTACGCGTCCTCGTCCTCCCACGGGCGGCGGGCGATCTGGTGGTTGAGCAGCCGGCCGCCCGGCCGCAGCAGCCCGTACAGCACGCGCGCGTACTGGAGATAGCGCTCGCGGCCCACGTGCTCGGCCATGCCGATCGACGAAATGGCGTCGTACGGGCCGTCGTCGACCGCCCGGTAGTCCTGGACGCGGATCTCGACGCGGTCGGTGAGCCCCGCCTCGGCGATCCGCTTGCGGGCGTAGGCGGCCTGCTCGGTGGAGAGGGTGACGCCGGTGGCATGGACTCCGTACCGCTCGGCGGCGTGCATGACCATCGAGCCCCAGCCGCAGCCGACGTCCAGCAGCCGCTGTCCGGCCTTGAGGTCCAGCTTGCGGCAGATGAGGTCGAGCTTGGCCTCCTGGGCGTCCTCCAGGGTCGCGTCGGGCCGCTCCCAGTAGGCGCAGGAGTAGACCATGGACGGGCCGAGCACGAGCTCGTAGAAGTCGTTGCCGACGTCGTAGTGGTGGCTGATGGCCTGCCGGTCGCGGACCGGGCTGTGCAGGACGCCGCCCCGTCTGCGGACCTCCTCCGGCGGCGGGGGCGGCGGCAGTCCCGGACCCGCGAGCGAGAGCACCTCGCGGGCGATCAGCGCGGTCGACGGGTCCCGGAGCCGGGCCAGCAGACGGCGGTGGGCCGGCTCGTCCTCCTCGGGCGGGCGGTTCCAGACGACGCCGGACAACCGGTGCAGCGCGTCGTACAGGTCACCGTCGACGTCCAGTTCACCGGCCACCCACGCGCGCACCAGTCCCAGCTCGCCGGGCTTGAACAGCATTCGGCGCAGCGCCCTGCGGTGCCTCACGACCAGGGCCGGCGCGTCCGGGGGCCCGGTCTCGCTGCCGTCCCACGCGCGGATGCGCAAGGGGAAGGGAACGCCGAGCGCCTGCTTGGCGAGAGCGGTCAGTCGTCCGGCCGTATCGGCCATGGCGCGTACCTCCGTGCCTCCATGAAGACGGGTCCACTGCGCAGCAAAAACAGATGGGGACTACAACCACATTCCCGGGATCGTTGTTCCTCTCCTACCCATCTCATGTTTGATGTCCGCACGGCCAGGACACGGGCATGCCGAAGGGCGCCCGCCCCACGGATGGCGGACGCCCTTCGGCTGCAACGGGTGAACGGGCCCTGCGGCCCGCCGGCGGCTAGGCCTTCGCCTTGGCCGGGGAGGCCTCGGCCGCGACCACCGGCGCCGGCACGGGCTTGGCGGCCTCGTAGAACTCCTCGCGGGGGTTCTCGATGGCGCCGAGGGAGACGACCTCGCGCTTGAGGAAGACCGCCAGCGTCCAGTCCGCGAGGACCCGGATCTTGCGGTTGAAGGTCGGGACCGCCATGCCGTGGTAGCCACGGTGCATGTACCAGGCCAGGCGGCCCTTGAACTTCAGCTTCATCTTGCCGAAGCGGACCAGGGCGACGCCCTTGTGCAGGCCGAGGCCGGCGACGGCGCCCTTGTTGGCGTGCTTGTACTCCTGCTGCGGGAAGCCCCGCATGCCGGAGACCACGTTGTCGCCGAGGACCTTGGCCTGGCGCAGCGCGTGCTGGGCGTTGGGCGGGCACCAGGCACCGGGGCCGGAGGCCAGGTCGGGGACCTGGGCGTTGTCGCCGGCGGACCAGATGTAGTCGGTGCCCTGGACCTGGAGGGTCGGGGCGGTGTCGACGTGGCCGCGCGGGCCGAGCGGCAGGCCGTACTTGGCCAGGACCGGGTTGGGCTTGACGCCGGCGGTCCACACGATGGTGGAGGCGTCGACCTCGAGGCCGTTGGCGAGCACCACGTGCTTGTCGACACAGGACTTCATCGACGTGCTCAGGTAGACCTCGATGCCGCGCTCGCGCAGGTGCTCCAGACCCCACGTGCCGAGCTCGGGGCCGACCTCGGGGAGGATCTTGTCGGCGGCGTCGACCAGGATGAAGCGCATGTCCTCGCGCTTGACGTTCGCGTAGTACTTGGCCGCGTCGCGGGCCATGTCCTCGACCTCGCCGATCGTCTCGGCACCGGCGAAGCCGCCGCCGACGAAGACGAACGTGAGGGCCTTGCGGCGGACGTCCTCGTCCGTCGTGGAGGCGGCCTTGTCGAGCTGCTCCAGCACGTGGTTGCGCAGGCCGATGGCCTCCTCGACGCCCTTCATGCCGATGCCGTTCTCGGCCAGGCCGGGGATCGGGAAGGTGCGGGAGACGGCGCCGAGCGCGACGACCAGGTAGTCGAAGGGCAGTTCGTAGGACTCGCCCACGAGCGGTTCGACGACCGCGACCCTGCGGTCCTGGTCGATGGTGGTGACCCGGCCGGTCAGAACCTCCGCCTGGGGGAGAACGCGGCGCAGCGGCACCACGACATGGCGGGGGGAGATGCTGCCGGCCGCGGCTTCCGGCAGGAAGGGCTGGTACGTCATGTACGAACGCGGGTCGACGACCGTGACGGTCGCCTCCGCATAGCGCATCTTCTTGAGGATGCGCCGGGCCGCGTACAGGCCGACGTACCCACCGCCTACTACGAGGATCCTGGGACGCTCCGTGGTGCTCATGCTTCGAGTATTCACCACGGCCCGGGGGGTACCTCGTGAGCCCCTTCACAAGGTTTCCGGCACCCTCTGCTACACTGCGCCGCTTCGTGATCAGGACCACAGCCGCCAGGGGGAACCCGGCGCCGGTCACGGGCGTTGAGCGCCTGGCCCCACCAGCGACGATCGGCATCCGGGGGGCCCGCTCCGCACTCCCGCAACATGGGTGAAACACAAGCCCGTCAAGGGCTTTGGAGGTCACCGGGGGGCCTCACCCCGGGCAGTTGGGCCGTCCGGCGGGAACTTTCATGTGAAGAAATTCACGAACCTTCTTGCGCAGGCGTGTCGGGCCCGCCGCGGGGGCCCGCTCACCTGACAAGCGCCCTGCTCAGGCGATACTCCACGCGATGCCGTCGAGGATGTCGTGCTCGCTCACGACGACCTCCGCGGCACCCGTGCGCTCCATGATCCGCAGCAGCACGAGCGCCCCCGCGCCGATCACGTCGACCCGCCCCGGATGCAGCACCGGGATCGCCGCACGCTCGGCGTGCGTGGCGGCCAGCAGCCGGGCGGTGACCTCGCGGACCTGCTCCACCGGAATGCGGGCGTGGTGGATCGCGGCCGGGTCGTACCCGGGCAGGCGCAGCGCGATCGCGGCGACGGAGGTCACGGAACCGGCCAGCCCGACAAGCGTGCGCGCCTCGCGCAGCGGCACGGTGCTCTCCGCCAGGTCCAGCGCGGCGTCGATGTCCCGCGTCATGGCGGCGATCGCCTCGGGCGTCGGCGGGTCGGTCACGGCGCCGTCGTGCACCAGGTGCCGCTCGGTCATCCGCACGCAGCCGACGTCGACCGAGCGGGCCGCGGTGACCTCGGTGTCGCCGACCACGAACTCCGTGGAGCCGCCGCCGATGTCGGTGACGAGGAAGGGGCGCTCCAGGTCGGCACGGCCGGCCAGTTCACGGGTGGCGCCGGTGAAGGAGAACTCGGCCTCCTGGTCGCCGCTGATCACCTCGGGCTCCACGCCGAGGATGTCCACCACGCCGCGCACGAAGTCCTCGCGGTTGGAGGCGTCGCGGGACGCGGAGGTGGCCACGAAGCGGACCGCGTCGGCGCCCAGTTCGCGGATGACGCCCGCGTACTCGCGGCAGGCCGCGAAGGTACGCTCCAGCGCCTCGGGGGCGAGGCGGCCGGTGCGGTCGACGCCCTGTCCGAGCCGGACGATGGTCATCCGGCGGTCCAGGTCCTTGATGGCGCCGGTCGCGGGGTCCGCGTCGGCGACCAGCAGGCGGATCGAGTTGGTGCCGCAGTCGACGGCGGCGACGCGGGTCACTTGTCGTCCCCCTGCACGGCGCAGGGGTCGACGCACGGGCCCTTGCGCCACCACTCCGGCAGCATCGCGAGGGCCTCGTCGCCGAGCGGGTTGACGCCGGGACCGGCCGCCAGGGAGTGGCCGACCAGCACGTGCAGGCACTTGACCCGGTCGGGCATGCCGCCCGCGCTGGGGAAGCCCTCCAGCACCTCGATCGCGTCACGCCGGGCGAGGTAGTCCTCGTGCGCGGCCCGGTAGCCGGCGGCGAGTTCCTCGTCCTCGGCGAGGCGGGCGGTCATGTCCTTCATGACCCCCTCGGCCTCCAGGGTGCCGATCGCGGACGCGGCGCGCTGGCAGGTCAGGTAGTACAGCGTCGGGAACGGTGTGCCGTCCTCCAGCCGCGGCGCCGTCTCGACGACGTCCGGGTTGCCGCAGGGGCAGCGGTGCGCGACGGCGCGCAGACCGCGCGGGACGCGGCCCAACTGCTCCCCGACGGCGGCGACATCGCGCTCCGTCGGCGGGGCGTGCTCGGTGGAGGGCGGGGGCGTTTCCATGCCTGGGTGTGTCTCTTTCAGCGGTGTGCGGGGGCGGCGGCGTCGGCGTGGTCGACGCCGTCCCACAGGTTGGCGTACCAGGGGCGGCGAGCGGCGTTGTCGCTGTCGCCGCGGCGCGGGCCGGCGGCCTCGTCACCCCGTGCGGCGGCCCCGGAGGGAGTCACCACCGTATACGCCGTCTCGCCGGGCAGGACGTAGTGGAGCCGGGTGCGGGCCTGCGTCTTGACGTACTCGGGGTCCTGCCAGCGCGCCTTCTCCTCGCGCAGTTCCTCGACCCGCTTGCGGGCCTGTTCGGCCTGCTTGCGCTGGTCGGCGATCTGCGAGCGCTGGGCGACGTACTGGCGCGTGGGGTAGGCCAGGGCGACCACCAGCCCGCACACCACGAGGGCGAGCAGCGCGGCCCGCCCGGTCAGCCGGTTGCGGCCGCGCGGCAGCACGGGCCGCCGCGGGCGCCCGGTCGCGCGGTAGACGCGGGCCTGCGCCTGTGCCCCGAGGGCACGGATGCGCGTCGCGGTGGAGAAGCGATCCGGCACGTGCACCTCCGGTGGGGGGTTCGCGTTCGTCATTGCCTCGGGGCCGGGGACCGGCGTACCGGTGACCGGGAACCGCTGCCGCCCGCCGCGGGCGCGGCGGGCGGCAGCGGTGAGGCGTCAGCCCTTGAAGCGCGGGAACGCCGAGCGGCCGGCGTACACGGCGGCGTCGTCGAGGATCTCCTCGATGCGCAGGAGCTGGTTGTACTTCGCGACGCGCTCGCTGCGGGCGGGGGCGCCGGTCTTGATCTGGCCGCAGTTGGTGGCGACGGCGAGGTCGGCGATGGTGACGTCCTCGGTCTCGCCGGAGCGGTGCGACATCATGCACTTGTAGCCGTTGCGCTGCGCCAGCTCGACTGCGTCCAGGGTCTCGGTCAGCGAGCCGATCTGGTTGACCTTGACCAGCAGCGCGTTGGCGGTGTTGTTGTCGATGCCGCGCTGGAGGCGCTCGGGGTTGGTGACGAACAGGTCGTCGCCGACGAGCTGGACCTTGTCACCGAGCTGGTCGGTGATGGTCTTCCAGCCGTCCCAGTCCTCCTCGTTCAGCGGGTCCTCGATGGAGACCAGCGGGTACGCCGCGACCAGCTCGGCGTAGTACGCGGTCATCTCGGCCGCCGACAGGGACTTGCCCTCGAAGGAGTAGCTGCCGTCCTTGTAGAACTCGGTGGCGGCCACGTCGAGCGCCAGCGCGATGTCCTGGCCGGGCTGGTAGCCGGCCTTCTTGATGGCCTCGACGATCAGGTCGAGGGCGTCGCGGTTGCTCGGCAGGTTCGGGGCGAAGCCGCCCTCGTCGCCGAGGCCGGTGGACAGGCCGCGCTCCTTCAGGACGCCCTTGAGGGTGTGGTAGACCTCGGCACCCCAGCGCAGGGCCTCGGAGAAGGACTCCGCGCCGATCGGGGCGATCATGAACTCCTGGATGTCCACGTTGGAGTCGGCGTGCGAGCCGCCGTTCAGGATGTTCATCATCGGGACCGGCAGCACGTGGGCGTTCGGGCCGCCGAGGTAGCGGAAGAGCGGGAGGTCGGAGGCCTCGGACGCGGCGTGGGCCACGGCCAGCGAGACACCGAGGATGGCGTTGGCGCCGAGGGAGGACTTGTCCGGGGTGGCGTCCAGGTCGAACATCGCCTGGTCGATCAGCCGCTGCTCGGTGGCGTCGTAGCCGACCAGCTCCGGGCCGATCTGCTCGATGACGGCGAGCACCGCCTTCTCCACACCCTTGCCCTGGTAACGGCTCTTGTCACCGTCACGGAGCTCAAGGGCCTCGAACGCTCCGGTGGACGCTCCGGAGGGCACGGCTGCACGGCCCGTGCTGCCGTCGTCGAGGCCGACCTCGACCTCCACGGTGGGGTTGCCTCGCGAGTCGAGGATTTCCCGGGCTACGACGACGTCGATCGACGGCACGTGAGTCTCCTTCTGATGTCTCTTCGTTTCGGGCATGAGCCTAACCGACCCGAAAAGCCCCGTCCGGGCACGCTCCGGGGAAGTCCGCACCGGACCGCGAACGGAAGGGGGCGCCGAGAAGAACGATCGGGGACGGACGCCCGCCGGCCGGCACGGACACGCGGACACGGACCGCAGCGCGCGGACGCCCTGCCGGGCGCCCGCGGCCGGCGGCACCGGGTCAGCGGCGGCCGAGCTCCAGCGTCTCGCCGGCCACGATCCGGTCCGGGTTGTCGCCGATGACGTCCTTGTTGGCGGCGTACAGCCCGCGCCAGCCGCCCGGCAGGCCCTGCTCCATGGCGATCCCGCACAGCGAGTCGCCCTCCTGCACCACGTAGCGGCCGTCGCCGGTGCCCTTGGTGGAGGTGTCCTTCGCCGCGCCGCGGTCCGCGCCGCGGTCCGAGCGCTCGTCCGCGCCGCGCGTGGTGTCGCGGGAGATGGCGCCCCAGGCGGCGTCGCCCTCGACGACCTGCGGCGGCACCGAGGTCGCGCCGTGGCTGCCGCTGCCGGTGCCCGTCGTGCCGCCGGGCAGCCGCGGGGTGGTGCCGGCCTCGGGCTTGCGGTGCTTGCCCGGGATCTTGACGGCCGTGCCGGTGGAGGTCTCCGGGTCGGGCGTGGCGGTGGAGCCAGGGACGGCGGTCGAGTCGTCGCCGTTGTCGGAGGACCCGGCGGTCCCGTCCGTGCCGGAGTCCGTGCCGGTCCCGGTGCCCGTGCCGTCGGAGGAGCCGCCGGTGCCGGCGTCGTCGTGGTCCGAGCCGGTGTCCGTCCCGGAGTCGGTGCCGTTCCCGTTGCCGTTGCTGTTTCCGTTGCCGTTGTTGCCGTTGCCGTCGGAGTTGCCGCCGAGGAGGTCCTGCAGCACCTCGCCCAGGCCGCCCTGGTCGGCGCAGCCGGACCAGGCGTCGGGGCCGAGCACGGAGAGGATCTTCTCCGCGACGGTTATCTGCTCGTTGCGGCTGGCGAGGTCGGGGCGCTCGGCGTAGGCCGTGCCGCCGTACTGCTGCCAGGTCTCCTCGGTGATCTGCAGACCGCCGTAGAACCCGTTGCCGGTGTTCGAGCTCCACAGGCCGCCGCTCTCGCACGCGGCGACCGCGTTCCAGCTGGTGCCGGCGTCCGCGGCGCTCGCGCCGCTCGCTGCGAAGAGGGGGAGCGTGAGGCCCGCCCCGGTCGCCGCGACCGCGACCATGGCGGTCGGGGCCTGACGCGGCTTGCGGTGTCGGCCGTTCCCGGACTTCAGCATGCGCTATCGCCTTTCACATCCGAATATCGCGATGGCGCCTGACCGTAGTGGCCTTGGCCCATGCATCACAAGTCGATGTCTCGCGGATCACGTGAAGATCACGTCGTGACGCTCAGTCAGTCACGTTCCGGTGTGAAGGAGACGGGCAATGCACGCAGACCGCGCATGATGAGCCCGCCGCGCCAGCGCAGTTCCGCGGGATCCGCGGCGAGCCGCAGGTCGGGCAGCCGGGTCAGCAGCGTGGCGAGCGCGGACTGCGCCTCCAGCCGGGCCAGGGGCGCACCCAGACAGTAGTGGATGCCGTGACCGTAGCCGAGGTGCTGGTTGTCCCTGCGTGAAAGGTCCAGTGTGTCCGGCTCGTTGAAGCGCGCGGGATCACGGTCGGCGGCGGCGAGCACCACCAGGACGGGGTCCCCGGTCGCGATGTCCCGGCCGCCGACGGTCAGCGGTTCGGTCGCGAAACGCCAGGTCGCCAGTTCCACCGGCCCGTCGTAGCGCAGGAGTTCCTCGACGGCCGTGCCGAGCAGGGCGTGGTCGCCGCGGACCAGCCCGTCCTGCAGCAGCCGGCGCGGCCCGGGGTTGCGCAGCAGCGTGTACATCCCGTTGCCGATGAGGTTGACGGTGGTCTCGAACCCCGCGAAGAGCAGGATGAACGCCATCGCGGCGGCCTCGTTCTCCGTGAGGTGCTCGCCGTGGTCACTGGCCCGGATCAGACCGGAGATCAGGTCGTCGCCGAGGTCCGCGCGCTTGCGGTGGATCAGCTCCAGCAGATATCCGCGCATTTTCTTCACCGACCGGCCGACCCCGCCGCGGGGACCGCCACCGTGCCGGATCATCATCCCGGCCCAGTCGCGGAAGTCGTCCTGGTCCTCGGCCGGGACGCCGAGCAGGTCGCAGATCGCGTAGATCGGCAGCGGGAAGGCGAACTCATGGATGAGATCGGCCTCCCCCTTCGCGGCGAAACCGTCGATGAGCCGGTCGGTCAGCTCCTGCACGCGCGGGGCGAACTCGGCGACCCGGCGCGGGGTGAAGGCCTTGGAGACCAGCCGGCGCAGCCGGGTGTGGTCCGGCGGGTCGATGTTGAGCAGGTGCGTCATCAGGTCGGCGCTGCGCTCGCCCGGGATGCCCACCTTCCCCTTGGCGTGGGCGCGTTCGGAGTGGTGGACCGGGTTCTTGCTGAGCCGCGGGTCGGCCAGCGCCTGCCGCGCGTCCGCGTACCGGGTCACCAGCCAGGCGTCCACACCGCTGGGCAGCGTGGTGCGGTGCACCGGCGCGTGCTCGCGCAGCCAGGCGTACGCGGGGTACGGATCGGTGGCGAACTGCCAGGTGAACAGCTCGGGGGGCTCAGGGGTCAGACTGTCATGCACCCCATGACGTTAGCCGCTCCCGGCTGAGCCGGTCGGCCAGCCGGGTCGTCTCCGGCAGGCGGTAGGAGGGGGAGAGCGCCAGGACATGGCGGCACGCGGTGTCCAGGTCGATGCCGTGGCCGGTCGACACGTACACCGGCCGGACCCCGCTCCGGGTGCGCAGCGCCCGGCCCACCGTCTCGCCTGCGTCGACCAGCGGCACCGACGCCCCGCGTTCCTCCCCGAGCGCCGCCGCGTCGTACGTGCCGACGAACGGGGTCTTCGCCACCCCGGCGGCCGGCAGCCCGGTGACCACCCCCAGATGGCAGGCCAGACCGAAGCGGCGCGGGTGCGCCAGTCCCTGCCCGTCGCAGAGCAGCAGGTCGGGCGTGACGGTCAGGCCGCGCAGGGCCTCGATCAGCACGGGAAGCTCCCGGAACGCGAAGAGCCCGGGCACGTACGGGAAACCCGCCCGGGCCGTCGCGGTGGCCTGGTCGACGGGGGCGAGCGTGGCCGCGTCGACCACGACGACGGCGGCGGCCACGATGTCGTCCGCGGCACCGTGGCCCCCGCCGTACGCGACGTCCAGTCCCGCGACGTACCGCGGCCGCTGCGGGCCGGGCCCGCGGTGGTCGGCCAGCGGCCGGAGCCGGTCCTGAAGGGCCAGGGCCCCCGCCTCGTCGTGCGGCCACGCGTGCGGGACGTCTATGCGCATGGCCGCGAGACTACGGCCCGGGTCGGGCCGCCGGACCGCAACCCCGGTCAGGGCTGTCTGCCCCGCTGTTCCCTGTCGTCGCCGTTGGCGGGCCCCGTGCCGCGGTCCGGCCCGGGCGCCCGGTTCCGGCTCCCGGCGTGGGCCTTGGGGACGGGCACGCCCTCCGGCGGGGCGGCGACCCCGTGGGAGCCCCAGTTGCCGAAGCCCTTGAGGGAGTGCGGAAGGTGGCGGATGCCGTCCTGCGGCCACTCGTCGTAGTCGCGCCACTCGGTCAGGGGGTGCCGCTCACCATCCTGGTGACCGGGGCCGTGGTCGGCCGGGGTCTCACGGCCGTACTCCTGGCGCGTGTGCCACGCCCCGCCACGGGGCTGCGGCCGCTGCTCGGGAGGCGGCTCCTTGGACCGGTGGTAGAGGCCGATCGAGACGGCCCCGATCAGCAGGCCGACGAGGAAGATGCCCACTACCAGCGGGGCGATGCCGACGAGGTAGTCGTGCGGCACGGCCAGCTGGATCTGCTCCAGTGCTCGCATGCCACCCATTTACCCTATTCACCCGGTTTCACTCCCCGCCCACCCGCCCGTGTGCCCGGCAAGGTCTGGGCGCCCCGACGCAAGTCGTTGGGGGCCGGGTGCGGGCCCTCCGGGGCTGCCATTCTGGACAGCACATTTAGGTGCCTCAGGCACTCTCGGCTGCGCACTCGGGGTTGTGCACCCAAATATGCTCCACAGTCCAGAACGCCACCCTCCCCCAGCTACCGCTGGGAGGTGCCCCCAACTCCCCCGCCCCCTCCCTCTCGCCATGCGCCTGATCCCCGGTGGGTGGGCGAAAAGGCGGTCCGGGGTCACCGCAAGTGCCCATCCGAACCCCCACCGGCCGTAAGTCGCCCAACCGACCCGGGAGGGGGTGCGCCGGGGTCCGCCCGCAGGGGACGAGCGGAGACCGCCTGGTCGATGCCGAACAATGTGGGCGCAAACCGCGAGCGCCGAGGACGGATCCCGGAGCGGCGCCGACCCCACAACGCACGCAGGGCGGGGCCCGCACATACCGCGCCGGGCACACGGGCGGGAGGGCGGGGAAAAAGACCTAGGCGGTACGGGCGCGCTCCGCCGCGAGGATCGCGTCGCGGTACCGGCGGGCGGCAGCCCGCAAGGCGGACTCGGGGTCGATCCCCGCCGCCTGCGCGGCCACCGCCAGCGCCAGCAGCCGATCGCCGGTGTCTGCCGCGTCCGCGTCCGGCAGCGGCACCCCGAGGCCCGCCCGTTCCGCGCGGGCGCCGAGTTTGGCCGCCAGGGCCAGGGCGGGCTGGCCGAGCGGGACGCCCTCCGTGACGGACGTGCGCTGCTTCTCCTGCTCCTTCATCCGCAGCCAGTGGGCCTGGACCTCCTCCGGCGTCTCGGCGGTGTCGTCGCCGAAGACGTGGGGGTGGCGGTGGACGAGTTTGTCGACGATGGTCGCGGCGACGTCGTCGATGGAGAACGGCTCCTCGGGGTCGTCCTGGGCGATGCGGGCGTGGAAGACCACCTGGAGCAGCACGTCGCCGAGTTCCTCGCGCAGGGCGTCCCGGTCGCCCTCCTCTGCCGCCTCGACGAGTTCGTAGATCTCCTCGATGCCGTACTTCACCAGCTCCTGGCTGGTCTGCACGCTGCTCCAGGGGCATTCGCGGCGGATCCGGTCCATCACCTGGACCAGGTCGAGCAGCCGGGCACCGGGCAGGTCGTACGAGCCGGGCAGCAGTTCCAGGTCGGGCATGTCCACGCGGCCGGAGCCGCCGAGGCGGGCCAGTTCGTCGGTGACGGCCGCGTCGCCCTCGCCGCCGGTGAGGTAGACCACCGTACGGCCGTCCGCGGTGAGGTCCACCAGGTCGCGGCCGGTGGGGGCGGCGTGCTCCACGGCGACGCCGGCCTCGCGCAGGTAGGGCAGCTGCGGGTGCCCGGGGTCGGGGCAGACGACCCGGTCGGCACCGTGCAGCAGCTCCCACGCCGGCCAGGACAGCAGGCCGGGGGCGACACGGTGGGTGGTGGTCAGCAGTACCAGGCGGCCCGGGCGGGCGGAGTCATCGGAGTGGTCCACCCGTCGAAACTACCTCGCCCGGGTGCGGCTCAGGCACCGGCCTGGGGGGCGGTCACCTCGGACAGCCACGGGTCCTTGGTGGTGTCGAGGGTGAGCTTCTGCGCGTTCCACTTGCCGTAGCGCGGGTTCACGTCGATGTCGAGCCGGTCGGCCGTGCGGCGCAGCACCGTGAGCAGGGTGGCCTGGCCCTCGGGGCTCTGCACGTTCGCGCCGTAGTGGGCGGCGACCTTCTGCATGAGCAGGTCGGTGCGGATGCTCTCGTCGATGTCGGCGGGGATCATCGCGTACGTCTGGAGGACCTGCGCCTCCAGTTGCTGCTTGCCGCCGGCCTGCGTCTCGGCGGCGCGGCGGGCCTGCTGCACCTCGCGCGGGGTGACGGAGACCCCGGCGTCCTTGGCGGCGCGCTCGATGACGCGCGCCTGGACGAGGCTGTGCACGGTGTTGCGCTGGAGGTCGCTGCTGGCCTCGATGAGCTGGTCGGCCTGCGGCGACTTCTCCTGGGCGGCGCGTACCGCGGCGACCCTCGCCTGCACCGTGTTCACGGTGATCTGCCGGCCGCCGACGACGGCCGCGGCACCGGCGTGCGGTGTTCCGCAGGAGGTCAGCAGTGGCGCGGAGAACAGCACGGCGGCGGTGGCGAGGGCGGAGAGCGCAGTCCTGCGGCGGAGCATTTTGCCTCCCGGCAAGGGATCGGGCGACGGTGCACGATCTGGCAGATGCAGTGATCGAGGATATTGAGCGGGGGCCCGCAATATCCAGCACTCTGCACAAACGATGCCGGTGCCGGTCAGGTGTCGCAGGCGACTCCGTCGCCGTCGCGGTCCAGGGCGCCCGAGTAGCCGGGGTCGCCGCGGTGGAGCGGGGCGGCGCCCGCCTTCCGGGCGGCGGCGCAGTTCGGGTACGTGGTGGCGCCGGAGCCGGGCTGATCATCGCCGTTGCCGCCGTCCTTGCCGGAGGGGGCCGCGGCGGGCACGTCGGGCTTGCCGGAGCCGGGCAGCGGCTCGTCCGGGCAGGTGCGCAGGACCTCGGTCATCGCGTCCTTCTCGGCGGCGGTGACCCACAGGCCGTACTTCTTCTTCACCGCCACCTGGCGGGCGACGTAGGGGCAGCGGAACGCCTTGTTGGGGGGCAGCCAGGTCGCCGCGTCCCCGTCGCCCTTGCCGCGGTTGGCGGGGCCGTCGACGGCGAGCAGGTTGAGCGGGTCGTTGGCGACCTGTATCCGCTTGTCGCGGTCCCAGTACTTGGCGCCCTTCTGCCAGGCGTCGCTGAGTGCCACGACGTGGTCGATGTCGATGGTGCTGCGGCCGCGGGTGAAGCTGATCCCCTTGCCGGTGTACGGGTCGGCGAGGCGGCCGGAGGTGACGATGCAGTCGCCGCCGTTGTCGGACCGGAAGGACTCGCCGGTCAGGTCGCGCTGCAGTATGTCGTCGCGGGTGTCGCAGCCGTTGTGGTCGGTGTCCACCCAGGAGCTGCCGAACTGGTCGCGTGCGTAACCGGTCTTGGGCGCGCGGCCCTTGACCGTCAGGTCGCCGACCGCCTTGAGCGCCGAACCCGCCGGCGCCGCCGCGTCGCTGCCCTGTCCTCCGATGCCGTCGCCCGTGCAGCCGGCGGCGCCGAGGACCACCGCGAGCAGCGCCGCTGCCGTTACCGCCGTTGAACCCGCCCTGGTTGTGACCACCTTGGCACTGTAGGGGGTGGGGGGCGCGGACCGGCAGGGGGCCTTCCGGCCCGCGGTCCGCGCCCCCGGCAGTCAGCCGGTGACGGCGACCGGGGCGTCCCAGTCGCTGCGGTCCACCGTGAGGGTCCAAC
>NZ_JBIVLI010000052.1:0-15071 GCF_044751205.1 Streptomyces sp. NPDC088732 | reverse complement strand
CACCGGCTCGCATCAGACAGCACCACATCCCACCCCATGCCCACCTCAACGAGCCCGCTGCCCACCCGTCACGGCAAAGACCGTTGCAGTACTAGTGCGAGCAGGGCGGCGCGCTGCCAGGGCAGGAGCTTGCAGCGGCGGTCATCCTCGAGGGTGACGATAAGCATCGCAGCGCATGAGGCAGGTTCAGTGCTGCAGGATGCGTAACTAACGAGGCTCCCCGGCCGAAGAGTTGAGACGTCAGACATCTCGCTCAACCGCCAGGGAGCCTCGTCCGTTCTGCACGGGTCGCCGACGAGCCGACCGTCATACGAAAGCCAGGTTAGGCCTTCGTCTCCACCAGGGCCGGGGTGTCGGACGCGCGGACCACGCCTCCCGCGGAGTGCCGGCCGTGCAGGGCCGGGACGAGGAGGGCGGCGAGGGACGCGGCGAGGAGCAGGACGGCGAGCAGCGCGAACCCGTGGGTGTAGCCGGAGGCGTAGGGCAGGCCGGAGGGCTGCAGGCGGCTGGTGACCAGGACGCTGGTGAGGGCGGCGCCGATGGAGCCGCCGATGGTGCGGATGTTGGCGTTCATGCCGCTGGCGGCGCCGGTCTGCTCCGGCGGGACGCTGCGCACGATGAGGTTGGCCATCGAGGCGAAGGCGAGGCCGATGCCGAGGCCGAAGATGCCGGCCGACGTGGCGACCTGCCACTGCTGGTCGTGCCACGCGGCGAGGAATCCGCAGGCCACCGCGCCGAGCGCGGCGCCGGCGACGAGGAGGCGCTTGGCCCCCACGACCGGCTCCAGGCGCCCGCTGAGCACGCCCGAGAAGAACATCGCGACCAGCATCGGCAGCATCAGCAGGCCGGCCGAGGTGACGCTCGCCCCGAAGCCGTAGCCCGCGGAGCGCGGGGTCTGGACGAGGCCGGGGAGGAAGGACCAGAGCGCGAACATGCCGGCGCCGAAGAGGAGGCCCGCGGTGTTGGTCGTCCACACCGCGCGCAGACGCATGATCCGCAGGTCGATCAGCGGGTGGCGGGAGCGTGCCTCGGCGAGCAGCCAGAGGGCGAACAGCACCACCGCGGCGACGAACAGCCCGATCACGCGGACCGAGGTCCACCCCCAGTTGCCGGCCTGGCTGAGCGGCAGGAGCAGGGCCACCAGCCAGCCGGACAGGAGGCCGGCGCCGAGCCAGTTGACGCGTCCCTCGGCGCGGCTGGGCGACTCGGGCACGTAGCGGAAGGCGATGAGCGCGGTGACGGCCACGATGCCGACCGGGATCCAGAACAGCCAGCGGTAGTCGAGGGCGGAGACGATGGGGCCCGCCGCCACGATGCCGACGCCGCCGCCCGCCGCGATGACCGCGGACAGGTTGCTGATGCTGGGGCTGACCCGGCTCGGCGCGAACTCGTCGCGGATGATGCCGAAGGACAGCGGGAAGAGGGCGCCGCCGATGCCCTGGACGACGCGGGCGATGATCAGGATGCCGATCGTCGGGGCGAGCGCGGCGAGCAGGCAGCCGAGGGTCAGGACGACGAGGACGCCGACGAGGGTGCGCTTCTTGCCGATGAGGTCGCCGAGGCGGCCCAGGATCGGCGTGAAGATCGAGGCGGACAGCAGGTACGCCGTCATCACCCAGGTCGCCGTGGACTGGGACGTGTGCAACGCGTGCTGGACCGTCGGCAGGGCCGGGGCGATCAGCGACTGGAGCATGGAGAACACGCCCGCACCGGTCGCGAGGACCGCGAAGGTGAGGCGGGTGGAGCGTCGGGGCATGAAGGAGCCTCTCGGATCCGGACAGGGCGCGGCCGGGTGCGGATGCGTCCGGCAGCGGTGTGTGAGCGGGCTGGTGGTGCGGGGCGGGCGAGTGGGGCGCGGCCCGTGTGAGGGGCGCCGGCGTCCGCCGGAAGTCAGGGGAGGGGCGTTGCGTCGGTGCAAGGCCCGTAACGGGGTGAATCGGGGCGCGGTCGGCGCGTGTGGTGACACGTGTCGACAGAAGTGCGCCCCCTGCCGATAAAGTCGAGGTATTCCTCCACTATATCGGAGGAATACCTCGACTTCAAAGTGTTCCGGCCGGGGAGGCAGAAGTGACGGCCCAGCCGTATCCCGTCAGCGAGATCGTCGCGGCCCAGCGCCCGCACCGCAGGGACGCCGCCCGCAACTACGACGCCCTGCTGGCGGCGGCCCGCGAGGCCTTCGCCGAGAACGGCGCCGAGGCCTCGCTGGAGGACATCGCCCGCCGTGCGGGTGTGGGCATCGCCACCCTCTACCGGAACTTCCCGACCCGCCGGCACCTCTTCGAGTCCGTCTACGCCGACGAGGTCAACGAGCTGTGCCGCGTCGCCCAGGACGTCGCCGCCCTGGAGCCCTGGGACGCGCTGACCTCCTGGCTGCGCCGCTTCGTCGACTACACCGTGACCAAACGGGCCATCCGCGAGGCCCTCAACAACGAGTCCGACGTCTTCCTGGCCTGCCGCGACTCCATGTACCAGGCGGGCGGCCCGCTCTTCGAACGCGCCCAGAAGGCCGCCGAGGCCCGCACCGACATCTCCTTCGACGACCTGCTCCGCATGGTCTCGGGCATCAGCTCCACCTACTTCCCGGAGGAGACCCAGCGCGACCGGGTCCTGGGGGTCGCGCTGGACGGGGTGCGCACCGCACGCTAATGCACGCCGCCCCGGCCCCGCCGGTGCCTGCGTCTCCTCGTGACGAAGCCACGAAAGAAGCGCGACTCGTGCTGGTGTAGAACGACCGCGACTTCGAAACCATCGCTCGCACCACCGGGCAGCCTGTCCGGATCATCGACCGCAAATAGCGATCGACTCCCGGGCGACAAGCGGAACAGTGAGATCCCAGCAGGTGTCGCCGGGGGTGGGGACGGTCCGCCGGGGCAGGCGGCTGCGCGAGGTTTACCGCGACGCCATCCGCCGCGAACACGACGTCAGTGTCGAGACAAGCACACCGGTCGCATCACGGGCGACCTCTTAAAGGGGTGCCGTACCCGTCGGAGATCCGGCGCTCGTATTGGCCGTGCAAGCAGAAGGCGTCCCGCCCACGCCTCGGCGTCCGTGCTCAGGGATGCCGATCCCCTCGTCACTCATCACCAGGGTTAGGGTCTCCGAACCGACCACGAGCGCCACGTCCGCCGCGTGACATTTGGCGCGCCGGGCCATCGGTACACATCAGTCCCTCCATCTGCAGCGCCGGGCGGCCTGTGACCCCAGGGACGGCTCGCCCCAGCCGACCGTTGCAACCGCATGTGTGACGGTCATGGATCGTGCACGGATCGGTGTGGCTGTTCATCTAAGGCGATCGGCAGTCACGCACGCTCGGAGCGCGATCGCTCGGCCCGAAGCTGCGAGTGATGACGAGATCCGGGCGCCCTGGGCCACCACACGCCAACGTCTTGAAGCGGCCGTTCACCCCGCGCCCCCTCTGGGCTGCGATTCCGGAGCATGTCCCAGACCGTGTACGTCTCGTCTCGTTCCTCGAATGCCGTCGAACGCCAGGCAGAGCACGCGCTCGCGTTGCGCATCATCCAGGAACGATCCCGCTGCCACGCTGACAACAAGCCGAATGACATCCTCCAACTGGGCATCCGGACGGATGGTGCCAGCCTCCTGCGCCCTGCGAAAGAGCGGCTCTCCAGCAGCGCGCAAGGCTTCTCGTCCAGCCCGGAAAATCTCTGAATTGCGATCCAGCGTTCCCTGCATGGCTTGTTTGGTTGCATCGTATCCGATGAAACGCCGGCTCCACGCTTCAAACGCAGGCCAGGGCGGAAGATCGGCCACCTGGGCCGCGACCTCGCAGAGCCGCTCAACCTCTTCCGCGAAGACGGCGTGGTACAGGTGCTGACGCGTAGGGAAGTTGCGGTACAACGTGCCGATCGCCACCCCCGCTCGCTGAGCGATGTCCTCCAAAGGGACCGTCGGACCGCCCTCTGCCAAAGAGTCTCTCGCGGCGGCCAAAAGGGCATCAAAATTCCGCAAAGCATCCGCACGATGCGGCCGTGACACCCTGAACGTGGAGTCGCCGCGGGGCGCATCACTCACTGAAGTCTCCGTCTGCAGCCTGAACGGGCGGACGACGAGTGTAGCCTCCCGCTCACGAACTTCCCCCGCTTCCACCTTGGCCGTGCTCCGAATCATCGCGCGATAGCTCGTGCTGCCGCCGTATCTGAAACCGGCTCATGAGAAGACCGACCTGCCCGACACCATGGCGCTCACAGATCTGCCCCGGGCACCCGGCACCCCGCGCATCCGAGGGCGCGGTCCGCGGAGCCCCCTCCGACGGTGTGGAATCTCCGGATCGGCTGCCCGTCACGCGGTTGAGCGGTGGCGTCCCTCCGAGGGCCAACCCGACTGCGGCCAGCGCGGCGCTCCGCCGCGACCACCGGATTTCAGCACGGCAACAAAGCCCGGCTGATAACGGCGCTGATCCGTCCCGGCGCTGGCGGCAGCACGGCCTGACCATGCCCAAAGGGGCGACTGCCGTACTCGACCGGCACGACGATCACGGACAGCAGGCGATCCGAAGACCCTGGCGGCGGCCTTGACCATAGGGAAGCAAGCCCCGGGGTGAGATCCGCGACGACGGACAGACTTGCAAGCGGAGGTTTGTCTCGACTAAAGTCGAGGAAATAGTTCAGTTTTACTGGGTGCCCGATCTCGACTTAATGGGCCGCCGCGGTACCTCGCTGTACGGCGGCATCGCTTGCCAGGCCTGGGAGACGGGGCCGGCGACGGAGTGGGCCCGCTGACGCACGCAGTGGACTTCGCGCGTAAGGGAAAGAGAGTGAGGCAGCCGTGGTGGATCAGAACGCTGGAGGCCCTGCCCCCATCACTCTTCGGGTGAATGGGCAGGAGCGGGAGGTGCGCACCGAGGAGGAGACACCACTGCTGTACGCGCTTCGCAATCATTTGGGCCTCAAGGGCACCCGCTTCGGGTGCGGGCTTGGTCTCTGCGGTGCCTGCTTCGTCCTCGTCGACGGTCATCCGACCTTCTCATGCGACACCCCGGTGTGGTCGCTCGACGGCAAAGAGGTAACCACGATCGAGGGGCTGGGTACCGCCGACGAGTCCCACCCAGTCGCCCGGGCGATCGTGGAGGCGCAGGCGGCGCAATGCGGGTACTGCGTCTCCGGCATGGTGATAGCAGCGGCCGCCCTGCTGGAAGAGAACGACAACCCGTCGGAGGACGAGGTGCGCGAGGCTCTGGACCGCAACCTGTGTCGGTGCGGCGCTCACAACCGGTTGGTGGGAGCGGTTCTCATTGCCGCCACCGAGATGCGAGCGGAGGCCGGCCGATGACCACACCGCCGGCGACACCTGCGATGCCCCCGTCCCTGGCAGCGAACCCCTGGTTGTCCAGCTGGCTGCGCATCCACCCAGAGGGCCAGGTGGAGGTCCGATCCGGCAAGGTGGAGATCGGCCAGGGGGTGCTCACCGCCCTCGCGCAGATCGCCGCCGAGGAATTGGACGTGGACGTGTCCCGGGTGCGGATGACGGCGGCCACCACCGGCGTCAGCCCCAACGAGGGGCTCACGGCGGGCAGCCTTTCCATTCAGCACTCCGGTGCCGCACTGCAGTTCGCTTGTGCGGAGGCTCGGGCGGTCTACCTGAACCGTGCCGCGGCTCTGATGCAGTGCGATGCGACGCAGCTCACCGTCGACGACGGGCGCATCACCACGCCTGACGGGCGGACCACGACCTACTGGCAGCTGGCTGACGACGCACTGCTCGACCGGCCTGCTACCGCGACGGTCGCACCGAAGTCCGAGTCGGCCTACCGGGTGGTGGGCACCAACGCGCCCCGCGTCGACCTGCCGGACAAGTTGGCCGGCAGGTCCCGGTTCGCACACGACCTCGTGCTCCCGGGGCTCCTGTACGGCCGAATCGTGCGGCCGCCGTCACGGGGCGCGACGCTGGATACCGCGGATACCGAGCCGACCCTGGCCGTGCCCGGTGTCGTGACGACCGTGCGCGACGGGAATTTCCTTGCCGTGATCGCGGATCGGGAGGAAGTGGCCCTGAGAGCTGTGGAGCTCCTGCGCAAGGGTGCTGTGTGGCAACAGTCGCCGACACTCCCGGACGAAGACGACCTTCCGAAGTTCCTCACCACCGCCCCCCGTGTGACCACTCTGCTCGCCGACCAAGGCGAGCGCCCCCCCGCCTTCGCGGTGGCCCGGTCCCACGAAGCCACATACCACCGCCCGTACATCGCACACGCGTCAATGGGGCCTTCCAGCGCAACCGCGCTCCTCACCACGGAAGATGGCGAGGACCGGCTTGCTGTCTGGACGCACAGTCAGGGTGTCTACATTCTGCGCCAGGAGCTGGCCCGGGCGCTTGATATGAGCGATAAGCAGATCACCGTGTCCCATGTCGAGGGGCCTGGCTGCTACGGGCACAACGGTGCGGACGACAGCGCCATGGACGCGGCCCTGCTGGCCCTGGCAGTTCCGGGCCGTCCCGTGCAGGTCGTGTGGTCGCGCGCCGACGAACTGGGCTGGTCCCCCTTCGGACCGGCAGCAGTGGTGAGGGTCGCAGCCGACGTCGGCACCGGTGGAGAGGTGCTGGCCTGGGAGCAGGAGATCTGGGGCAACAGCCACATCACCCGGCCCGGTATGACGCCTTCGATCGGATTGCTGGCTGCGAGCCATCGAGAGGGTGGCAAAGAGATCGAGTCGGGGCCGGAGGCGCCCCTTACCCATGGTGGCGCAGCCGGGCGCAACTCTGTCCCCGGTTACGACTTCGGGTACCGCAAGGCGGTCAACCACCGTGTCCTGCCCGTCCCGCTGCGAACCTCCGCATTGCGGTCGCTCGGCGCCTTCGTCAACGTGTTCGCGGCTGAGTCGTTCATGGACGAACTTGCCCTGGAGGCAGGACGGGATCCGGTGGAGTTCCGTCTCGCACATCTGACCGACCCCCGGGCGCGTGCCCTCGTCGAGACCGTCGCACGGCGTGCGGAATGGGACAGTTGGCGGCCGTCGGAATCCTTGGGGCACGGCATCGCCTACGCCCGGTACAAGAACACCTCCGCATACTGCGCAGTGGTCGCCGAGGTGGAGGCGGTGAGCGAGGTCCGGGTACGGCGGCTGACCCTTGCTGTGGACGCGGGGCTGGTCATCAGCCCGGACGGCGCGCGGAACCAGATCGAGGGCGGTGCCGTTCAAGCCACCAGTTGGACGCTGAAGGAGCGCGTGCGCTTCGACCGGATGACGGTCACCAGCGAGGACTGGGAGAGCTATCCGATCCTGCGCTTCTCCGAGGTCCCCGCGGTCGATATCGCACTGATGCCGGGCGATGGCAATCCGCCCCTCGGTGTCGGGGAGACAGCACAGGGTCCGACGGCCGCTGCCATCGCCAACGCCCTCTACGACGCCCTCGGCGTGCGCGTGCGTTCGCTGCCGCTCACCGAGGAACAGATCGTCGCCGCGATGCCCGACTGAGCGGCCGCTTCCGGGGCAACTCCGAGAAAGGACCAGCATGATCATCGACGTGCATCAGCATTACTCCCCTCCTGCTCTCACGGAGGCTGTCGCCAAGGAATCCCCTGGCCTCAAGATGTTGACCGAACCCTGCGTCGAGCTCGACGGCAGGCTGCCCGAGATGGACGCGTGCGGAATCGACGCCGCCCTGCTGTCCATCCCGCACCCGTGCCGTCTCTCGCCGGGCGACGATCGGGCCGGCTATCTCGCCCTGGCCCGACGTTGCAACGACGAGCTGCTGGCCGCAGCGGAACGGCGTCCAGACCGGTTCGCGGTGCTCATCGCACTTCCTTTCGGCGACACCGAGGGCAGCCTGGAAGAGCTCGAGCGTGTAGCAGGACACCCTTTGGTCAAGGGCGTCATCGGCTTCTCTGTGACGCGTCCTTGGAGTCTGTACGAGCCTCGCCTCGAGCCGGTCTACCAGGCGATGGCCCGCCGCAACTTCTCCCTCATGCTGCACCCGGTCATGGATGACTTCACCGCGCACCCCTCGTTCGAGGCGTTCACGCTGTTCGGCAGCATCGCCTCGCCCGTGCAGGAAACCGTGACGGCGGCGCAGCTGATGCTGTCCGGGACGCTCGACCGCGTACCTGAACTGACGCTGATCATTCCCCACTTGGGAGGGGTACTTCCCTACCTCGCTCAGCGCCTCATCGATCAGAGCGGCACCGGCGCCGCGCAGTACGACTGCCTGGAATACCTGCGCACCCGCTGCCTTGTGGACAGTTGTTCCTACCATCAGCCCGCACTGAGCTGCGCGGAGGCCACGATGTCGGCACAGCGGATTCTGCTCGGCTCCGACTATCCCTACCGCGGTTCCCTGCAGCGCGCGGTGTCCGACATCGAGACCAGCGGTCTGAACGCACTGGATCGAGCCGCTGTCTACGGAGGCAATGCCGAGCGTGCGGGACTCCTGACCGACGCCATGCGCGCACCGCGACGCCGCGGAGAACCCTGTCCGGCTGGAGATCGTCCATAACGCCTCGGCCCACTCGCCCGGATGCCGGGGCCGCTCTGACCAACCGATCCAGGCCATGGGAGCCAGCCGCGGTGGTGCTGCCGCCGCTCCCCTGCTCAGCAGCACCACCGAACAGGCCGTGGAGCGCGGCATCCAACCGTCGCTGGAACCGGACCCCAGGCTGCCTACAACCGACCCAGACGCTGGAACCAGCCACCGCCAAGAACCGACGAGCCGTCACCGTCGAGGGCTGAACTCCGCCGAGTGACGGAAAATATCCAGGAGCACGGGTCGCTGCCGCGTTGGTGCTGTCCATGGCACGTACCCCCGGGGCCTTGGCGCTGGGCGCGAGGCGGGTGCGGTGCGGCGGAGGCTCAGCCGGGGTCTCGGCGCTCGGGCTCTCGTCCAGGCTCCTTCGCGCGGGCTCAATGAGAGCCAACGAGCGCGAAGGTGGCGTCGCCGCATACCCATCGGCGAGTGGCCGGCCTGCCCTGTCGATAGCAAGTTCCCTGATCGTGCACGACCTTATGCCGAAGCCATCCTGCATGCTGCGTACGCCCTCTTTGCCGGAGACGGGTTATCGCGTTTGAAAGTCTTTACTCATAAAAATTTGTCTCCACAAATCAAGTCCGTTTACGGTTACTTCGGGCAAGAATGAGTGGAACGTGGTGCCCATTGGGCATCGCAGGAGCTGTACGAGAAGTCAGCCGCCGCTTCCGTTCGCACCCCGTCATCGGCAGGCGTTCCGTGAGCCCGGCGGAGCCCACCGACATCAGCGAGTCAATGCGCTCGTCACCACCCGGATGTCGGCGCAGTGTGCGGGCTCTACAGGCAGCACATGTGGCGGAGCAGCTGCGGCTGATCACTCACCGGGTGGGCGAGCGCCGAGTCGGCTTTGCGACCACGTGCGCGACTCCTTGCGGACCTCGTGCATCCGACGCCTGTGCCCGGTCCCTGCCCCTGACTCTGGCCCTGGCCAATTGCCCTTGGCCTCCATGGACTCCACGAAAAGGAAGACGATGGCAACAACGACATCACCGGCCCGTATACGGAGGGCGCACGCCAACACCAGCAGCCAACCAGATCATTCGGGACCGATGTCGCACCAGCAGATCGTGCGCTCCTTGACCGGACTGGTCCTCGGGCTGTTCGTGGCGATCCTGTCGTCCACGATCGTCTCCAACGCCCTGCCGAGGATCATCACCAGCCTGCACGGTGGACAAAGTGCCTATACGTGGGTCGTCACCGCCACTCTGCTCGCCAGCACCGCCACCACCCCGCTGTGGGGCAAGCTCGCGGACCTGTTCAGCAAGAAGCTGCTGGTCCAACTGGCCCTGGTGATCTACGTGGCGGGCTCACTGGTAGCGGGTCTGTCGCAGAACGCCGGGATGCTGATCGCCTGCCGCGTCGTCCAGGGCGTCGGTGTCGGCGGCCTGGTCGCGCTGACCCAGGTCATCATGGCCGCGATGATCTCGCCGCGGGAGCGCGGCCGCTACAGCGGTTACCTGGGCGCGGCCTTCGCGATCGGCACTGTCGGCGGCCCGCTGCTCGGCGGCGTCATCGTCGACACCGACTGGCTGGGCTGGCGCTGGTGCTTCTACATCGGCGCACCCTTCGCGATCGCCGCACTGATCGTGCTGCAGAAGACCCTGCACCTGCCGGTCGTCAAGCGCCAGGTCAAAGTCGACTGGGCGGGCGCCTTCTTCATCACCGCCGCCGTCAGCCTGCTGCTGGTCTGGGTCACCTTCGCCGGCGACAAATATCATTGGATCTCCTGGCAGACCTGCGCCATGGTCGCAGGCGCGCTGCTGCTCGTCCTGATCTTCGTCCTGGTCGAATCGCGGGCGAGCGAGCCGATCATGCCGCTGCGGCTGTTCCGCAACAAGACCATCAGCCTCACCTCAGTCGCCTCGCTCCTCCTGGGTGTGTCGTTGTTCGGCGGCACGATCTTCCTCAGCCAGTACTTCCAGTTGGCCCGCGACAAGACGCCGACCATGGCGGGGATCTGCACCATACCGATGATCGCGGGCCTGTCCGCCTCCTCCACCGTCTCCGGCCTGATCATCACCCGCACCGGGCGCTGGAAGGCGTTCCTCGTCTCCGGCGCCGTCCTGCTCACCGGCGGCAATGCTCTCCTCGGCAGCCTGCGGTACGACACCCCGTTCTGGCAGACCGCGATGTACATGGCGCTATTGGGCCTGGGCGTCGGCATGATGATGCAGAACCTGGTCCTCGCCGTGCAGAACCAGGTGCAGACCGCCGACCTGGGCGCGGCCAGCTCCGTCGTCACCTTCTTCCGCACCCTCGGTGGCGCGATCGGCGTCTCCGCGCTGGGCGCCCTCCTGTCAAACCGGGTCACCGACTACACCAAGGACGGCCTGTCCGCGCTGGGCATGACGTCCGCCGGCTCCGCCGACGGCGGCATACCGGACCTCGAGACGCTCCCGGCGCCGATCCGCACCGTCGTGGAGTCCGCGTTCGGGCACGGCGCCGGTGACGTCTTTCTGGTGGCGGCCCCCTTGTCGTTCCTGGCGCTGCTGCTGGTGGTCTTCATCAAGGAAGTGCCACTGAGGACCGCCAGCGGGATGCAGCAGGCGATGGGTGCCGCCGAGCCCAGGGAGCGGGCGGCAGCACAGGCCGCACCCCGGCTCGCCGCGCCCGAACAAGCGGCGGTGGCCGATGCCAGCGTCATCCATGGCGAGGTCCGCGACTCCGACGGTTCCGGTGTGGAGCGGGTCACGCTCACGTTGATCTCGCTCACCGGCAAGCAGCTCGGCCGGGCCGCCACCGGCCCCGACGGCGGCTACGCGCTCAGCGCGCCCGGCGCCGGCTCGTACGTGCTGATCGCGGCGGCCGACGGCCACCAGCCGCAGGCCTCCACGGTCGTGGTCGGCGAGGAGCCGGTCGCCTACGACGTGGTCCTGTCCGGCACCGGCGGCCTCACCGGCACCGTCACCTCCGAGGCCGACGGCATCCCGGTCGACGGCGCCGTGGTCGTCGTCACCGACATCCGCGGCGAGGTGTTGGCCAGCGGCGGCACCGGGCAGGACGGCGGCTTCGGCTTCGACAAGCTCTCCGCGGGCGACTTCACCCTCGCCGTCAACGCCACCGGCTTCCGGCCGGTCGCCCTCCCCGTCGAGGTCGCCGGCACCGGCCCGAACCACGTCGACATCGCCCTGCGGCTCGGCGGCCGGGTCCGGGGCACCGTCCTCGGCGGCGCCGGCCGGCTGCCGCTGCCCGAGGCCCGCGTCACCCTCGTCGATGCCGCGGGCAACGTCGTGGCGAGCGGCACCACCGGCGGCGACGGCTCCTACGCCTTCGGCGACCTGGACGCGGGCGAGTACTCGCTCATAGCCAGCGGCTTCCCGCCGATGGCGACCACGATCACCGTCGGCAACGGAAGCGCCAAGGACGTCGACGTGGAACTCGGTCACTCCCAGGGGTGAGTCGGCACGCCGGAGGGCCGGGTTGTGCGCATGCGGAGAGGGACTGCACAAAGAACGGCTCTGTCCCACATCCGGTGGTGGCGGAGAGTCATCGTGGCGGAGGTCGCTCTGAAGGGTTCTATTGCAGACCGAGGCGATACCGCCGGGGTCCTGGCCGACTTCCACCATGAAGTTGCTCCGTGCGGCCCATGGGCGTCTGCCGCGGCCTGAGCTGCGGTTATTACTCAACGCATTTGACATCACCAGGCGTTACCACCGGATGTGAGACAGAGCCTCGCCCGATGCTGCCATCGCTGGCGAACCCGCTACGCCTCACTGGGCAAGACAATTTGGGCCGAGCAAGTCCTTTGAGCTGACCGCTCGGGGGCGATGCGGTATCCGGGTCCCCTCGCCGGCGCCGCAGCTCACCATGGTCACGCCCTGCGGATGATTCGCGGCGGGGCGCCGCGGTCACGACGCCGGGTGCGTGCTCCTGGGTACGAAGGGGAGCAGGAGGTGGGACGGGTGGGCGGGGCCCGTGACAAGGGTGGTGGTGCCGGCGAAGACGTCGGCCGGGCGGTCGTCGGGGTCGTTGTGCAGGAAGATGCCGTGGCCCTTCATCGGCACGCCGTAGACCTGGGGCCAGGGGCCGGTGCCCGGCAGCTCGAAATCACGGCCGGTGACGGTCAGGGCGAGGCGGTAGCCAGCCGGCACCACGACGGAGGTGGGCCAGATCTCGATGTCCAGCGAGACCACGGCCCCCGGTGTGAGCGGCTTGACGCGGTCGTGGGTGTGCCACGGGCGGTAGGGAAGACTGCGTCCGAGGTCGGTGGCGCGGTGGGAGGCCCTCAGCCAGCCCATGGCGACCACGCCGGCTGGATCCAGGCCGCTGACGAAGGTCACGTCCTTGCCGTCCGGGTCCAGGACCCGCAGGGTCAGGAACAGATCCGCGTCGGTGGTGGTGGACGCGATGTAGATGCGGGCGGCGGCCGGCCCCGTGATCTCGGTGTCCTCCGCGAAGGGCTCGGTGGTGAAGGTCAGTCCCTCGCCGGTGGCGGCGAAGTCCGCACGCTCCTCAACAGTGTCCGCCTTCTCGCTCAGTGCCCCGGTCCCCGCATCGAGGTCCAGCTCAGTCCATTGGGTACGGGCGAGCGGCCACTCCTGCTCCGCGCGTTGCTCGAACGTCCCGTCGACGTGGCGCACGTTGAGCTGGACCGGCGGCTGCCGGTTCCAGCCGGTGTCTTCCCCCTTGAGGAAGTGCCCGAAGAAGCGCTTCTGCAGGCCCACGCCGTAGTCGGTGTAGAACTCCGCGAAGTGCTCGTTGCCGTGCACCTCCAGCCACTTGTCGGCCGATCCGACGCGGGCGTAACCCTCGAACCCGCCCCGGGTGTGGAGGTGGTGGGCCCAGTTCACGGCAGATAGCACGGGAAGGTCGATTTTCTCGAGCTCCGGTGAGCGCTCCCGGTACCAGCCGTCCTCGACAGGGCGGGAGAGCAGTTCGGCGGCAGCGTCGGCACGGCGCCCGGCCAGTTCTTCGTCGGAAAGGGTGGCGGGCCCCGCGACGAGTGCCCCGGTGTTGGGGTTGCGGACGCCCCGCTCGCCGACACCGTGCTGCACCGCCGCCACCTGCACCGGGAACCACACCGAGGTGAACGTGTTCAGGATCCCACCGTGCCGCGCGAATTCGCGGTAGAGGTCGCTGGCGCCCTCCCATGGGCAGATGGCCGCCAGGTGCGGTGGCCGCAGAGCGGCGACCTGCCACTGGTTCATCGCGTAGTACGAGATCCCCAGCAGACCCACCTTGCCGTTGCTCCACGGCTGGGTGCCCGCCCACTCGACGCACTCGTAGTAGTCCCGGGTCTCACGCGGGGAGAAGATGTCGAGCAGACCCGGTGAGCGCCCGGCGCCCCGCGAGTCCACGCGGACGCACACGTACCCCTCCGGCACCCATTTCTCGGGGTCGACGGTCTCCCAGTTCTGGTAGCGGTTGGAGGAGCCGGCCGTCGCGTCCGGGTATTTGGCGGACAGCGGTGCCCACATACCCGGATAGCCCTCCTGGAAGGCAAGCCCCTTCGCGTACGGACCGTGCGTCATGATCACCGGGTGGCGTCCTTCGTCCGCCGGCCGGAACACGTCCGCCCGGAGCACCACCCCGTCGTCCATCGGGATCGGGACATCCCAGTCGATGCGCATGCCGTCCCGCACCTCACTGCTGTGACTTCCCATCGTCCTCTCCGTTCATCGACGGTGTGGTTCGTTCTCCGGGGCCACGGGAAGGTCGCCGAGCGAGGTCGCGAGGCGGAATTCCCATCATGATCGATCGCTGGGGCAAGGACAGGACCGCGGTGTACTGAGTCGCGCCGGAACGTGGTTCGCCCGCTGCCGCTGATACCGCCCGGAAGATGGCATCACGGTGGTGCGATCTCCGGGGCAGTTAGCGTGACCGTAACATATGTTTGTGCGCGCGCAAATAGAAGCGGACGATTGTCCGCGGAGGGCGCGGCCCTCCGCGATCGGGGCGTAGGGGCCGACTGCACGGCCTTCCGGAGGCCATGGACTCCAACCTGCTCCGCCATGGTTCTCCCGTGGCGCGGGTGCCGGACGATGCGCTAATGCTGTCGCAATACCACCCGCACGACGCCTTCCGGGCAGGTTGCGTCACGTTCACCGAAGCCCTGTGCGTGGGGCGTCGCCCCCGGTTGTCTGTCAACGGATGGGTGTGCGGGATGTCTTGACAGGCCCTCATGCGGTGCCCATCGTTGCGCCCAACGCTTACGTGTTCGCTAGACGGACATGTGTCCGTCCATTCGGGCGCCGTCTGTCGTCGTCCCTCAAGGAACCCTCACATGACAGATAAACCCCTTGCACAGGCCGTTTCCTCCGGGCCCTCCTCCAGGTCGCTCACGCGCGCCGGGGTCGTCGTCGGGTTCGCGGTGCTGTGCGTGTCGTACATGGTCAACGCCATGGATCGGCAGGTTTTCTACCCCCTGCTCCCGGAGATCCGCGCGGAGTTCGGGTTCTCCCTCGACCAGGCAGGGCTGCTCGCCACCGGTTTCACGCTCGGTATGGCCCTGGTCGGGCTTCCTACGAGTTACCTGATGGACCGTCTCGGCCGCAAAAGCGTCCTAGTACTGCAACGGTCTTTGTCGTGACGGGTGGGCAGCTTCGGGTGGTGTGTGACCGCGTCGTTTGTAGTGGCTGATTCGGGCTTGGTGTTGT
>NZ_JBIVLI010000051.1:0-16215 GCF_044751205.1 Streptomyces sp. NPDC088732 | reverse complement strand
AACACCAAGCCCGAATCAGCCACTACAAACGACGCGGTCACACACCACCCGAAGCTGCCCACCCGTCACGACAAAGACCGTTGCAGTACTAGGGTCCGTCTTCAAAGATCATCGGGTAACGGATCATGGTGGGGTGATACGGCGCCATGAACTCACTGACTGGGAGTGGGAGTTGCTCGCTCCGTTGATACCGCGGGCCGCCACGGGACGACCTCGCGTGGCGGACCGGCAGGTTGTCCACGGCATGGTCTACAAGATCCGTACCGGAGTGTCCTGGCGTGACCTGCCGGAACGCTACGGGTCATGGCAGACGGTCTACACGCGGTTCCGCCGCTGCGCCCTGGACGGCGTGTTCACCCGGGCCCTGCAGTAGATCCAGGTCCGAGCAGACGCGGCCCGCTACGCGGCTATTTCCTCCGGTGTCCTCCAGCGGGGGAGGAGGCGTTCGCGGACGTGGTGGCTTCGGTTGGCGCCCTTGGGGCGGAGGGGCGGTCGTACCTCGATGCTGTGGAGGTATTTCTGGAGGAGGGCGCGGCGCTGGTGGGGGGAGCCCTTGCGCCATGTCCAGGATCAGCTCTGTGTCCATGGTTTGCGGCGTGGTGCTTTCGACGACGGCGATGGCGTCGCGTAGAGCGGAGATCTTCTTGTTGATGCTTCCCAAGAGTCCTTTGGGGCTGGGAGCGCAGGAACGCGATGCAACGGCCGTACCCGTCTGGGCGGTCAAGGCCTGGGGAACTTTTCGGCGGAAGAGAACGTGCTGAAGTGCGGCGAGGTCGTATCCCATCGGGGCGAGGGACAGGTCGTCGGTGTCGACGGTGACGACCTCCCCAGCCCCGGTGATGATGAAGTTCCGGGGGTTGCTGTCCTTGTAGAAGGCGGTAGGCCCCTGCGCGGTCTCTTCCAGCAGGCCGAGCATCGCGTCCAGGGACGCTTTGCCCGGCAGATAGCCCTGCTCGTGGCGTCGTCTCAGCGCGATCTTCCGGGGGCCGAGGTAGTCGTCGAAGGTTGTGCCGTCCTCGAAGTGGTGCGGAGCGCCCAGCGACGCCGACTGCAGGTCGCTGCGCCAGGCGGCACCGTGCGCGTGCCCCAGCAGTTCCGCCATGCGCGGGAGGTCCTCGGGACCTACGGAGTGGCCCTCGACCCGCTCGAACGTCAAGCTACGGGGCCCGACGACGACGAGGGCCGGCTGCCGCAGCGGCTTGGCGTGCCGGCCGATCCACCGGTAGTGACGCACGGCCGCCGCAGCGTGCTCCGGTGTCTCGTAGAACTTGGTGAACTGCGGGAGGGTCATACCTGCCCCTCCTTCGGTCGAGCGACGACGAAGGTGATGAGGGACCGCGTGGTCAGCGGCCGGTCCGGAAGGAACTCGTGCAAGGTCGCCGCCAGAGCCCCGGGGTTGCCATACAGGCCGGGCGCGAGGTCGTACTTCGGGTTCGTGGCCAGGTACTGCGCCAGGTGGTCATGGCCCTCGAAGGTGAAGACGTGCTCCTCGTCCAGGACAGCGATCACGTCGAGTGAGGAGGCGGCCAAGTTGGCGAGGTTGCCGCTGTGCGCCGTGGTGTAGAGGCTCTCGTGCTTGTCGGCACGCACGTCGAGGCCGGCGGAAGCGACGAGCTGGTCCATCTCGCGGTAACTGTCGAGTCCCTTCGTGACGAGCACGGCCAGGCCCGCGGGAGCGAGGGCTCTGGCGACCTGCGCGATGACGTCCTGGGGCCGCGGCGAGTGATAGAGGCAGAACGCAGCGACGGCGACCTCGCACGACCCGGCGGGCAGGGGGAGATCGTGGAAGTCCCCCTCGACGAAGTCCACCGTGCCGTCGGGCAGCTCCTTCGCGCGCTCGCGGGCCTGGGCGAGTAGAGAGGGAGCGGCATCCAGGCCGATGACGCGCTGTGGCCGGAGCTGCTCGGCGATGACCAGGCTGCTCGTGCCGCGACCGCAGCCGATGTCCAGCACCAGGCGGAGGCGATTCGGCCGCGCGTGGTGGGCCCGTACCAGGCTCACGATCGTCTCGGGCACGGGGCGGCCGAAAGTCTTGGCCCGCATCAGGGCATTGGTCCGCCCGGCCAGCCGGGAGGCATGCTCGTACAGCTCCCGCTGCCGGGCGGGGTCCAGGAAGGGGTTGTGCTTATTCATACCGCACCCCCCGTCCGGGGGCGCGGGCCGTTCAGGACTGCGTGGCGGCGATCTTCCGCAGCCAGCGGCGCGTCTGCCGCCGGTTGGCCAGCAACACCACGTCGGCGCCAGCGGCGAATTCCTCGATCTTCGCCATCACGCGGGGCCGCATCTTGCGGCGGTACGTGGCGACGTACTTGATCACACCCCAGTGGATCCGGTTGTGCACGCCGTTGCCCTTGTGCCCCGTCCCGTGCCGGATCTGCCGGGAGAAGATCCCGTACAGCGCCGCCACGGTCGACACATCCATCAGGACCACCGTGTCGCAAGCTTCGAGTCGGACCTGCAGCGTCGAGTTGTAGTTGCCGTCGATCACCCACCGCGGCTGCGCGACCAGCTCGCGCTGCAGCTCGGTGAACTTGTCCATGGGCAGCGCGTTCCACTCGTCGTCGTAGAACGCGGCATCCAGGTGCGTCACCGGCGCGTCGAGGATCCTGCCCAGTTCGCGGGCCACGTGGGATTTGCCGCTGCCTCCGCAGCCGACGATGGCGACCTTCTTCATGGTGCTCCAGCGTAGAGAGGTTCGGGTGTCCGGCGGGACCATCCGCCAGGACACGTTCGGATGATCCAGTAGCCATGTCCTGTGAAGCAGTCCGCATCAGGCAGCTCCCCGTTCGGTCGCGGTGGTCCGGACGAGCCCGTGGAGTACGGATTCCAGGGTGTCGACCTGCTTGCTCAGGCCGAAGAGGCGCAGGCGGTCCACGCACGCGGCGATCAGTTCGGCGTGCTGCTGGGTGCCGGCAACCTGGCGAAGGTAGGAGAGCCGTTCGATCACGTCGCGGCCGGAGTGCACGATCAGCTCCTCCGGCACGAACCGGTCGACGAAGCCGATGTCCGCCGGGGCCAGAGGCACACAGCCGGCCAGCACGGCCTCGAAGATGCGCTGTGTCATCTGGCCGGCGGCGGCGTATCGCTCGGGCAGCATGAGAATCGTGGCCAGGGACCGGCCGTAGATGCCGGCGGCGGCCTCGAACGGGATCCGGCCGAGGAAGTGGACGTGCGGCCAGCGATCGGTCTTGGTCCACTTCCCGGCAACCAGGTGTTCGACGCGGGCGGCGGCCGGGGCGAAGTAGCGGTCGAAAGACTCGTCGCGATCGTACTGGTTGCCCACGTAGCCGAGCGCGAGGTCCCGCGGCTGCGCCGCGAGGGCGACAGGGTCCGCGTGGTCGAGGAGGTCCTCAGCGACGGGGAAGAGCAACGACCACGCGCCCGGGCTCGGGGCGAGGGCGGCCTCGCACACGGCGGTGTGTGCCGTGCGGCGCCACACGCTCTCGGCACGCAGAGTGCGGTCTTTGTCCCAGATCACGGTGGGTGTCTGGTGTCGCACGGTGTAGTGGTTGATGAGCTGGGCCTGGCGGTGCAGGTCGCAGGTATGTCCCTCGGTCCCGCACACGGTGGTGTTGCGGCCGGTGATCGCCCAGCGCCATTCCAGGAACAGGGCGTCGATGCCCGGGGAGCCGCTGTCGAATGTGTAAGCGTTGCCGAGGTTGTCGCGGGCTTCGCGGCGGTCGCGGTCGGCCTGCAGGAAGACGATGTCGTGACCGCGGCCGAGGAGGGCGTCGATGAAAGGGCGGCGGTGGCTGCGGCCACCGTCCGGAGTGTCGGTGACCCCGTTGCCGAGGAAACCCCAGAAGCTGTATCCGATCTTCACTTGGTGATCCACCGCCCTTCGAGGAGCAAGGCGTCGAGCCCGGAGTTGGACAAGCACTCCAGAGCCATCTCCGGCGTCCCGCAGATCGGCTTGCCCTTGACGTTGAGAGACGTGTTGATCAGCATGGGCACGCCGGTACGGCGGCCGAAGGCGGTCAAGACCGCGTGCATGAAAGGGTTCTGCTCCCTGGTGACGGTTTGCAGGCGGGAGGTGCCGTTGGCATGCACGATGGCCGGCACGCGCTCGCGCGTCCTGTTCGTCACGCCGGAGGCCATGGACATGTAGGGCGCCTGCTGGCCGAGGGTGAAGAATTCCGCGGCGCACTCGGCCAGGACCATGGGGGCAAAGAGCCGGAAGGACTCGCGGAACTTCACGGTGGCGTTCAGGCGCTCGACGACACCGGGCTCCAGCGGGGAGGCCAGGATCGAGCGGTTGCCCAGGGCGCGCGGCCCGGCTTCGACGGCTCCCTGGAAGAGGCCGACGATGGTGCCGTGTGCCAGCTCGTCCGCGAGGAACTCCGCGGTCTCGATGCACAGGGTCTTCTGGCGAAGTCCGGGCCAGGGCGTCAGGTCGAGCGGCTGGTCCTCGTACGACGGCCCGAGGTAGCAGGCGCGGGCGACGCCGGCCACCGGCCGTGGGCTGCGGCCGTCGACGTGCACGGCGAGGGCAGCGCCGATCGCTGTGCCGGCGTCACCGGGCGCGGGCGGCACGAAGACCTCGTCGAAGATGCCGGCCTCGATGATCCGGCCGATACTCACGCAGTTCGTGGCGACTCCGCCTCCCACGCACAGGCGCCGGGCCATGTGCCGATCACTGTCGTTGATGAGGTTCATGCGGCCGCCGGTGGCGCCGATCACCGGACGTTTGACGTACTCGACGATGTCGATGAGGTCTTCCAGATCCCGCGGTTGGCGAACCAAGTGCTCCAGATCGCAGAAGATCACTCCGTCGATGGTGCCGGCTGCGAGATCACTGAGGAGCTCACGGAACTTCGGACGGATGACGACCCAGTCGATCGTCCCGTTGGCGCGCATGACCTTGCGCTTCTTGAACGCCGAGGTGTCGTTCTCCTTGTAGATCTTGGCGAACGGTCTCCAGCGCAGCCGTGCCCGAGTGTCCTCGGCATCTTCCGCTTGGCGGTCGACTCCGGCTTCGATGCCGAAGCGGTCGGAGGAGATCCGCAGATAGGCAGCCGGCCGTTTGGGCAGGTACGCGGCCAGCTCATCGTTGAGGTTCAGGGTGACGCGGCCGCCGCGTGCCTGCGGCGGAATGAGTAGGTCGTCCCACGCGTACGGCGTGGACATGGGGTGAACTCCGGCGACCCGTGCCTTCCGATACCAGGCACGTTCGTCGGAACCTCGCGTCTGACCAGGGCGGAGAGGGCGGCTGGGATCCGGCCCCGCCGCGGGGGATACTGGCGCCCATGCGAATCGACTTCGATCCCGAGGCCATGGGCCGCACCCCGTTCTACAAGCTGCTGACCTCGGTGGTCGTGCCGCGGCCCATCGCATGGGTGTCGACCCTGAGCGAGGCGGGAACGGCGAATCTCGCCCCTGCGAAGTTCTGAGGAAAGCGGTAGCGGTCCCGGAGCACGTTAGCCCTGGTCAGGGGTCTGTGCAAGGTGGAAGTTCCCGCGGAGGGCGGTTGGTTGCCTGGTCTGCAGCGTCAGCACCGGTCGCCGTACTACCAGCGCCACCACTTCGTACCGCAGTTGCTTCGCCAGCGGCCGGCAGCGCCCCGCCCAAGGTTGGCGGTTGGTGCGGGCTCGGCTGCTCAGGCCGGGCGAGGGTCGGTGTAGCAGGCAGCGGCAGGCTCCTCCGGAGCGGCGTTGATGCGCCGCGACCCGCAGGCCGAGGAGGAACGGCCGTGGGTGTCGTCGAGGTTGAGGTGAACACCGACGATGTGGAGCTCACTCCCCTCCGGCGCCTCGTCGTGCAGCCGCCGGGCCGAGGGCGGCGGACTGCCAGCGGAGGGATGCTCAGCTCACGTGCCGTCGGACGAGATCGGTGAGAGACCGGGCTCAGGTGCAGCCGCGCCAATGTGCTCGGGGTGGACCGCCGTAGCACCAAACCCACTTGCAGATCCACGGTCTCCGGATCACCGATCCAGCGGCCTCGAAGACCGACGGCATCCTCGAGCCAGAGACCCGTCCGCAGGGCCTGGCGGCAATCATCAGTAAGTTCCCGACCTGAAGCAGCTTGGTCGGCGACTTCGGCCAACCTTTCCTGGCGGACCAGTCATCGACATCAGGCAATGGTCGCCGTTGGCGACCCCACGGTGGGTGCGAGGCTCGCCCTCGCACCCACCGTGCTGGAAACGGCGTTAGCCGAGGGCTTTTTTGACGTCCCAGCCGCTGGTGATGACGATTGTGTCGGAGCCGGGTGTGGTGGGTGTGGCGATGTAGACGTGGACGCTGGTGTCTGCGAGGACGGCCCAGATGTCGGGGATGTTGTCGCCGTTGATGTCGGGTGTGCCGGTGATCATGGGGACGCTGGTGGCGCTCCAGGCGGTGCCGGGGTAGTTGGTGTCGACGCCGAGGAGGGAGGGGGTGCCGTTGGAAAGGGACAGCAGGGTGGTGCCGCCGCGGCTGTCCTTGATGCCGTAGCGCACGCGGAGTTGTCCGGCTTGGCGGACGCGGTAGACGAGGTCGAGGGCGCCGTCGTTGTTGTGGTCGCCGACGGAGACCAAGTCGCGGTCGGGCCATGCGGTGGCGGTGTTCTGGAGGACGGCTTGGCTGAAGGCGCCGCCGGTGTAGCCGAGGAAGGCCCAGTACTGGTTGCCGGAGGTGGCGAACATGTCGGGCCGGCCGTCCTTGTCGATGTCGCCGACGGCGAGGATCTGGTCGTAGGCGCCGGGGGCGGGCACGGTCTCGCCGTTGACGGCCTTGTCGGGGAGGAGGATCTCGGTGCGCTGGGTGATGTCGAAGCTGCCGTAGCCGTCGCCGGGGTAGATGAACAGGCCGGGGCCGGCTCCGTTGTCGGGGTTGTTGTCCTTGTCGGGCATGCGGGCGATGAGGTCGGTGACGCCGTCGGCCTTGAGGAAGTCCCCGTTGTGGGTGATGAGGGCGGGGTTTCCCGCGGGGTCGGTCCAGTAGCCGTCGTCGAGTGTCGAGCGGGGCTTGTAGGCGGCAGGGATGGATGCCTGGATGTCGCCGGTCTTGTCCGCGGCGTACAGGCGCAGGTTGCCGATCTGATCGATGACATACAGGTCGGGTAGCGCGTCGCCGGTGACGTCGCCGGGCGCGTCCTTGTGGTCGCTGGGCGAGACGTAGAACAGGTAGGTCGCGGCGGCCGATTGGTTGCCCGCGCCGTCGACGGCCTTGACGTACAGCACGTTGGGGCCGGCGACCTTGGGGGCGACCGAGACGGTCGTGCTGGCGCCCTTGGCGACGGTCTTGCTGTGGTCGTAGAAGCCGCCGTTGACGGAGTACAGGTAGGTCGTGGTGTCCTTGCTGCCGGCGGGCGACAGGGTGAAGGTTCCCTCGTTGCCGAAGGTCTTGCTGCTCCAGACGGTGCCGGTTCCGTCGTCCTCGGGGAAGTCGGTGGAGTCGATGCCGGGCGGGTTGGGCTTGCTGGAGTCGTAGGTGAACAGGCAGTTTCCGGTGCCCGGTGGCGCGTAGGAGGAGGCGGTGCCGGTGGAGTCGATGGCCCGCACGGTCCACCTGTAGATCTTGCCGTTGGCGAACTTGGCTGCGGCGACGGTGATGCTGGCGTGGCCGTTGGCATCGACGGTGTAGTTGCCGTCGATGATCTTCGTGGTGGCGCCGTCCTGCCACACCTCGAAGTCGAGGTACTTCAGGTCGCCGTCGGGATCGGAGGAGGTCGCGGCAAAGGTCAGGTCGGAGTTGCCGACGCTGCTACTGGGAGTGGCCTCGCAGTCCGGGCCCGGCGTCATGGCCAGCTTGGTCGGCTCGACAGGCTTGTGGTTGTAGGTGATCTTCAGGTACGGGGAGTTGCTGCTGCTGGCCTCGAACTTCTTCCACGGGTACGACGAGGTTTCGTCGGCCGCGCGCAGTCCCACGGTGACCGAGCTCCAGCCGTTGGTGGCGGCGTCCTGGCCCAGTGAGGTGGCGGGGAAGTTTACCCAGTTGTCGGGGCAGCTGCTGTTGTAGCCGTGGGCGACGTTCTGGGCGTTGATCTGCTCGGTCCACGACGGCTGGTTGTTCCAGGTCGTCGCCGAGGAGATGCCGCTGGTCCGCCACAGCTGGACACCGCGCGCGGAGCAGGACCAGGAGTAGGTCTCCAGGGCGTAGAAGGAGGCGGAGGAGACGGCCGCGCCTTTGAGCTTGGTGGACAGGGCCAGCTGGAAGAAGGAGCGGGACAGCCCGGCGGTGGTGGACTCGTAGCCGACGCGGGCGGTGTCGGTGCCGTCGTTGAAGTTGTTGCCGTTCCAGAAGCTGGAGCTCGGGTGGGGCTGGTAGGCGGTGGTCCAGTTGTTGGTGTGCCCGGTGAAGGAGGGGTCGATGAACACCGGGTACACCGTGGAGTCGTCGGTCAGCAGTTTCGCGTCGGGGGTCAGGCTCAGTGCGGTGCCTTCGCTGAGGGTGACCTGGGCCAGCGCGTCGTGGGTGCCGGGCTGCGGCCCGGCAAGCCCGGGCAGAGCCAGCACAGAAGCCGAGTCGGAGGTGTTGGTGAAGGCAGCCGGCCGTACGGCCGACCCGGCGTCACCGGGGGTGCTGTCGCGGAAGGCCGCGTCGGTCTCGTCGTAGGGAGTGTGGGAGTTCGGATCGGGCATGTCCGCGGGATCGTCCGCCGGGGGGTCGACGTCCGGACCGGCCGACGGGGGCGGCTCCTCGGACGGGCGGGGCGGCTGCGGGTCGTCGCCTTCGGTGATGGCGGGCTTGCCGGCGGAGTCCCACATGTACGGCGTGGGGGAGACCGCGATCTCGCGCCCGCTGCTGTCCTTGGCGTGGACGACGTGCGTGACCGGGTCGAGGGTGAAGGCCAGGTCCGGCGAGGTCAGGCCGTACGACAGCTTGGCGAGTTCCGGGTTGGCAGCGGCGTCGGCGTCCTTGACGATCAGGACGTGGGAGAAGCCCGCGTCGCGAGCGGTGAGCAGCAGATCGACCCCGGGCAGCACGTCCTGGTACAGGGCGCGCGGGCCGCTGATGACGGGGGTCGGCAGCAGCCCGGGCCAGGTCAGGGTCAGCTGGTGTCCGTCGGTGCTCCAGGTGACCAGGTCGGTGGAAGCCGTCTCCCCGGCCGTTCCGGTGGTCAGCGCTGTACGTGCCTGGGACCGGGAAGCGTGGTCATCGGCGCTGCGGCTGCCACCGGAGAAGACCGCCGGGTTGTTGACGGCCTCGGGCGCCCAGCCGCCGTCCTTGGTCTGGCGTAGGTCGGTGTCGATCGGCTTCCACACCCCGCCCACCTTCGCGCGGAACGCGATCGCGCGACTGGTCAGCTCGAAGGAGCCGTTGGGCAGGGCGTAGGTGGTGGTGTTCGCGTCGCGCAGCGCGGTGACCTCCACTCGTTTGCCGGAGCTGCGGGCCTGGGCCACGGCGGTGTCCTCGTCCAGCAGCACCGGCGCGGAGGGGGTGCCCGGGCGGTGAGGGGCGTCGGCGTGGTGCAGCGCCGGCAACTGCGTCAGGCCAAGGGCAGCGGCCACTGCAGTGGCCAGCAGGGCACCGGCCCGCCGCCTGGTGCGCGGCAAGCGCAGCCAACGTCCGTCCACGAAACTCGTCCCCTCCCCGACCCGCAGCCAACGCCACGCGATGCACGGCGACGAATGAATCCGCCGCCGAACCCAGCGTCATCTTTGGCTGGAGTTAACCTGATGTTCAACCCTTGGGGGTCAGTGCAGAAATTTCCCAGAGGGCAGGAATGCGCGACCAGATCATGCCCTAAAGATGCACCCCGCGCCACCCTTTGTGGGATTCCATGGCGGATGAAAAGGTGTGAATGCGGCAAGTTCTTCACGTGAGGGACTTGTAATGCGAGTGCGCGCCGGTCGGGCGCGCCCCGCAGGTCAACCCGTCCCTGTTGCTGACCGCATGCGCAGCAGTGGACATCCCGAAGTGCGCTTGCGCGCTTGTGTCCTGATGTGTGGATCATGCGAATGAGGAACCCTTTGCGCCAGATCAGCGGATCTCTGGATGATCTTTCCTGGATGCGTCAATTTTCCATCTATTGCACGTGGCGGATGTCACATGCGCCGTGAAATCAATTGACGGGTGCCTTATTTCGGGCAGAGGCTTCGGCGGATCTTTCTTCGCATCTTCAGGGCAGGCTCTGCGGTTTTCCGCTGTATTCCTGCCTGCCGCCTTGGGGGGCTGCTCGGTGTTTGGTTGGCGTTCGCTTTCGTGGTCCGGTCGTGGCTCCTTGCCGCGTACTGCCGCTGCTCGCCGTCGTGTGCACCGGGTCCGCCTGGGGACCGGGGCGGCGGTCATGGCCGGTCTGCTGGTGGGCCTGCTGCCTGTGCAGGCGGTTGCTGCTCCGCCGCCGGGTGGGGACCGGGCAGGGGTGAACCTGATCGACCTCCCGCCCGAGGAGAAGGCCGCCGACGCGGACACCGGCATCCTGGATGATCTGGCTGGCGAGGCGACGGTCCCGGTGAAGCCGTACGAGCCGGCCGACCCGGTGGTCCCGTCCGGTGAACCGGAAGCCATCGACCTGACCAATCCGGTGGCCGGCGATCTGGTCGAGGCCGACAACCTGCCGGTGCTGCTCGGAGCCCCCAAGGACGCCACTCCGGAACAGGCTGCCGCGGTGGCCGGTACCTGGCAGGTCGGTGTGGCAGCCGATCCTGCGTCGGCAGCCGAGGTCAGTGGTGTCCTGTTGACCGTGACCCCGCCGGCAACGGCCGACGATGCTGCGGTGGACGTGGCGCTGGACTACTCGGACTTCGAGAAGCTCTACAGTGCCGACTGGGCAGACCGCATGCAGTTCGTGGCCTACCCCGAGTGCTTCCTGAGCGACCCGGACGACGAGGCCTGCAACCAGGCCACTTCCTTGGCCACCCAGAACGACAGCACCGCCGGGCAGATCAAGACCACGGTTGACGTCGCCGCGGCGACCGCGGCCTCCGCGACGGCCCGGACCGCATCACTGAACACCGACCACAACGGTTCGGCCGCCTCGGCGGTCTACCATCCCAGCAGCCATGACCGGACCCTGCGGGCGCTGCTGCCCCGGGAGACCGCCGGTGGCGGGTCGGTGGTGCTGGCGGCAACCGACTCCGGGTCCGGTGCGAAGGGCGACTACACGGCAACGCCGCTGTCCAGTGCCGGTACGTGGTCGGCCGGCGGCTCGGCCGGGGCCTTCACGTGGTCCCAGGCCGTCCAGGTGCCTCCGGTATCGGTCGGCCCCTCGCCGAAGATCTCCTTCGACTACAACTCGCAGGTCGTGGACGGGCGTACCTCGGCCACCAACAACCAGGCCTCCTGGATCGGTGACGGCTGGGACTACAACCCCGGCTCGATCGAGCGGACCTACCGCAACTGCCGGGACGACACGAGCGGGAACGCCAACAACGCGTCCCACAAGACCTCGGACCTGTGCTGGGGCTCCTACAACGCCGTCATGTCCCTGGGAGGATCGACGACCGAACTGGTCCTCGATCCCAAGAACTGCCCCGACGGAAACCCGGACGCTGCGGGCTGCGTGTGGGTGACGGCCAACGGCGACGGCACGAAGGTCGAAAAACTCAAGGACACCAGCAACGACAACGGTGACGCGGACGGGGAGTACTGGAAGGTCACCACCAGGGACGGCACCCAGTACTACTTCGGCAAGAACAAGCTTCCCGGCTGGACCACCGGCAAGGACACCACCGACTCGGTCTTCACCGTCCCGGTCGCCGGCAACCAACCCGGTGAGCCCTGCTACAACAGCAGCTTCACGTCCTCGTTCTGCACCCAAGCCTGGCGCTGGAACCTGGACTACGTCGTGGACGTACACGGCAACGCCATGTCGCTGTGGTGGAACAAGGAGACCAACTACTACGCGAAGAACGAGAAGTACACCTCCCCGGTCTCCTACACCCGCGGCGGCTACCTCGCCCGCATCGACTACGGCCAGCGCTCGAACACGCTGTTCACCGCCAACCCGCTCGCCCAGGTGCAGTTCACCGTCGGAGAACGCTGCTTCGACGAGGCCGAGAGCGGTCTGACCTGCAACGATATGGCCTTCGCCTCACGCGACTACGGCAAGTACCGGCTGTGGTACGACACGCCGGTCAACCTGTACTGCGCCGGAACGGCGGGCAAGCGCTGCCCAGTGCCGTCCCCGACGTTCTGGTCCCGCAAGCGCCTTTCGTCCGTGACGACCCTGGCCCAGCGGAAGCAGGGCTCGACCACACCGTTGAACGTCGACAAATACGTCCTGAACCAGTCCTTCCCCCGCACCCTGACGGACACCGCCCCACCGTTGTGGCTGGAGTCGATTCAACGCACCGGCTACACCGTCAACGGCGACACGCTGCAGATGAACGCGGTGGAGTTCTCCCACAACAACCAGGCGATGCCGAACCGGGTCACCACCGGGGACAAGGACCCGCGGCCGGCGTTCGACCGGCTTCGCATCCGCCGGGTCGTCACCGAAACCGGCGGCGAGATCGACGTCGAGTACTCCGCCCCGTGCCCGGCCATGGCCACCTCCGCGCACCCCAAGCCGGAGGACAACGGCACCCGCTGCTACCCGGTGTACTGGAGCCCGGACCCCGATCAGGAGACCATCGACTGGTTCAACAAGTACGTCGTCACCTCCATCACCCAAAAGCCGCGCTTCGACGGCGTCCCCGACCTGGTCACCGAATACCAGTACCCGGATGACGGAGCGGCCTGGGCGAAGAACCAGGCCGAGTTCTCCGAGAAGGCCACCCGCACCTATGACCAGTGGCGCGGCTACTCCCAGGTCACGGTCCTCACCGGCAAGAACGACCCCACCAACGGCATCGTGCGCGGCAAGAGCGTCACTCGCTACTTCCGCGGCATGGACGGCGACCCCCTGCCCGGCAACAGCTCGCGCTCGGTGACTGTCAAGGACTCCACCGGCGCCGACATCGCCGAGGACCTGCCCGCCTTTCAAGGGATGACGTCCGAGGAAATCACCTACACCAAGGCGAACGACGACGGCAGCGGCGGCGAGATCGCCTCTCGCACCGTCACCTATCCCTCCGAGCACCTGCTGGCAACCCGAGCCCGCGACGACAGTCCCGACTTGCAGGCCTACCGCACCCAAGTCGACAAGACCGTCACGGTCACCCCGGCCAGCGGCACCAAGCCTGGCGACAGCCGCACCTCGCGCACTGTGCAGGTGACCACCCAGTACGAGGACACCTACGGGCTGCCCACGCAGGTGGAGTCCCGCGGCGACACCGGCAAGCCCGGCGACGAGACGTGCACCCTCACGTCCTACCTGCACAACACCACCGCCTGGCTGATCGGTCTGGTCCAGCAGACCAGGACCACCGCCGGCACGTGCGACCAGGCAGCCACCGCGACGGGCGACGAAGTCATCTCCGCCTCACGCACCTGCTACGACTACCAGGACTACGGCGCCACCCCCACCAAGGGACTACCCACCGAGGACTGGGGTTCTGACGGGGACGGCACCGGCTGGATCCGTACCAGCAAGACCCACTACGACGACTACGGCCGCGTCGACTCCGCCACCGACGCCAACAACCAGACCGGCACGACGACATACAGTCCGCCGACCGGTCAGGTGTTCTCCACGACCGCCGAGAACGCCCTGCACTACACCTCCACCACCACGGTGGAACCCGGCCGCGGCACCGCCGTGGACGTATCCGACGTCAACGGCCGCACCACGCACTACACCTACGATGCCCTCGGCCGCACCACCGCCGTATGGACGCCCTCGCAGGACCCGGCCACCGACGACCCGGACACGAAGTTCACCTACGACACCACCGTGGGCAAGCCCACGGCCGTGACTACAGAAACCCTCCGTGACAACGGCACCTACGCCCGCTCCATCGCCCTCTACGACGGCCTGGGACGCACCCGTCAGACCCAGACCGATGCCGTCGGCGGCGGACGCGTCGTCACCGACACCCTCTACAACGCCAACGGCACCGTCCGGCGCACCAACAACGGCTACTACGCCGAAGACGCACCCTCCACCGCCCCGTTCGAGCTGAAGTCCGACTTCAACGTACCCAACGCCACCCTCAGCAGCTACGACGGCCTCGGACGGCCCCTGTCGGTCACACCCGTCGAGGGCGGCATCGCGCAGGACGGAACCATCCCGAACGGCAGCACCACCAGGTCGCCGGACAAGACGACCCGCTATATCTACAACTGGGACGCCACCACCGTCATCCCGCCCACCGGCGCTGCTGCGACCCGCAGCTTCACCGACGCCCTCGGCCGGACCACGCAGATCGACACCTTCACCGACGCCCTGCGCGCGGCGTACACCGCCACCACCTACACATACGACCCGCGCGGCAACCGCACCGAGGCCAAGGACACCAAGGGCAACACCTGGTCCTGGGTCTACGACGCTCGCGGCCGTGCCGTCAAGGCGGTCGACCCCGACACCGGGACGACCCAGACGTGGTACGACAACCTCGACCGGCCGGAAACCACCCTGAACGCCAGCGGCATCAAGGTGTGGACCAAGTACGACGCCCTCGGCCGCACCATCGAGCAGCACCTGGGCGATTCCAGCGGCACCCTGCTGACGAAGTTCGACTACGACACCATCCTGGGCGCCAAGGGCCAGCTCGCCTCCGCCATGCGCGACAACGACGGCGTCAAGATCACCACCACCATCACGGGATACGACGCCGAATACCGGCCCACGGGCAAGACCATCACGATCCCGGACAGCCTCACCGACACGTTCACCGACGGCTTGGCCGGCACCTATAACTACGCCTACAGCTACACCAAGACCGGACAGCTGCAGTCCGTCACCGTCCCGGCCGTCGGAGGTCTGGCCCAGGAAAAGGTCATCACCCGCTACAACGCCGACGGCCTGCCCACGTCCACCTCCGGGCTGGACTGGTACACCGCGGACACCACCTACAGCCCCTACGGCGAGGTGACACGGGCCGTCACCGGTGAGATGCCGAACCGGGTGTGGACCACCAACCTGTACAACGAGAACACCGGCCAGCTCACCCGCGCCGTCACCGACCGCGAGGTCATCGGAGCCTCCCGCGTCAACGACCGCACCTACGCTTACGACACGGCCGGCAACGTCACCCAAGTCGGCGACACCGACGGCAGTAGCTACACCGACCGCCAGTGCTTCACCTACGACGCGCTCGGGCAGCTCCACGAGGCATGGACCTCCCCCAACCCCGGTTGCAAGGCCATCGGCCAGACGAACATTGCACCGGTCTACAACGACACGACCGGCAAGGTCACCGCGACCAACGTCACCAGCGCCAACGACGGTTACTGGCAGACCTACAGCTACGACGAACTGGGCAACCGCAAGCAACTCATCGAGCACAACCCCACCGTCACCGTCACCGGCGGCCAGGTCGATACCACCACCGACACCGCCACCGGCTACGGCTACGGCACCAAGGACAGCGGCGGCACCCTCCAGCAGCCCCACACCCTCACCGACATCACCACTGACACCGCCACTGTCGACACCCTGGCCAAGCTCACCTACGACGCAACCGGCAACACCCACACCCGCACCTACGGGGGCAACACCCAGACGCTGGAATGGACCTGGGACGGCAAGATTAAAACCGCCTCCGGCTTCGGCGCCGACGGCAAGGGACAGCTCCTCGGCCTCGACAACAAGTGCCTGGACCTGAAGAACTCCGGAACCACGGTCGGCACCCCCCTCCAGCTCTTCTCGTGCAACGGCACCAAGGCACAGAACGCCCAGCTCGACCCGACCACCGACGCTCTGAAGATCCTCGGAAAGTGCGCCATACCCACTGGCGGTGCCACCACCGACGGCACTCCCGTCACCCTGGCCGCCTGCACAGGTTCCACCGACCAGAAGTGGACCCTGACCGGCGGCACCATCAAGCACCAGACGTCGGGCAAGTGCCTCAACGCCCCCAGCGGTGACGACGCCACCGCGCTTCAACTGGCCAACTGCACGACCGACGCCGGTCAGAAGTGGGCCTTCGCCGACCAGACCACTTACCTCTACGACGCCAACGGCAACCGCATCATCGCCGCAACCGCCGCCTCCCACACGCTCTACCTCGACGACGCTGAATTCTCCACCGATGCCGCCGGCGCCACCGCCTACTGCCAGCGCTACTACGGCCAGGCCGGCGCCCCCGCAGTGCTGCGCCACTCCACCCGTGGCAGCACCACCAGCACGCTGACCGCCATGGTCACCGACAACCACGGCACCGCCGTAGGCACCGTCGGCCTCGACGACACCCAGGCCATCGAACGCCAGCGCACCGATCCCTTCGGCGTCGAACGCGGAACCCAGCCCGGT
>NZ_JBIVLI010000050.1:0-17391 GCF_044751205.1 Streptomyces sp. NPDC088732 | reverse complement strand
AACACCAAGCCCGAATCAGCCACTACAAACGACGCGGTCACACACCACCCGAAGCTGCCCACCCGTCACGACAAAGACCGTTGCAGTACTAGGCCTCGGCCTCCCGGTTCTCGGGCCGGCGCTGCTGGTCGGTGCTCCGCCGGCCGGCCCCGTTGTAGCGTCGGCGGTCGGGCGCGGGGGAGAGCGTCGGCGGCTGGGGGGCCATCCAGGCGCCGGCGGCCGACTCCTCCGAGTCGAGCACGTCCTCGCCGTAGAGGGCCTGGAGCCAGTTGGTGTGGTAGACGGTGTCGAGGTACCGCTCGCCGAGGTCGGGGGCGATGGCGGCGGCGGTCAGGCCGTCGGGCGCCTCCTGCCGGCCGAACCACTCCATCGCGCCGCTGACCACCGTCCCGGTCGAACCGCCGAACAGGAAGCCCTTCCTGGCCATGCGGTGGCAGGTGCGGATCGTCTCGGCCTCCTCGACGAGGACGACCTCGTCGACGAAGGACTCGTCGAGCAGCGGTGGCCGCACCCCCATCCCCAGACCGGGGATCATCCGGCGTCCCGGAGGCCCGCCGAACGTGATCGAACCGACGCTGTCCACCGCGACGATGCGCACCGGGCGGTGCCACTCCCGGAACCAGCGCGCGCAGCCCATCAGGGTGCCGGTGGTGCCGGCCCCGACGAAGAGCACGTCCAGCTCGGGGAACTGCCGGGCGATCTGCGGCGCCGTCGTGCGGTAGTGGGCCCGCCAGTTGCCCGGATTGGTGTACTGGCTGAGCCAGACGTACCGGTCGTCGGAGGCGCAGAGCGCGCGGACGTAGTCCAGCCGCGCCCCGAGGAAGCCGCCGTTGGCGTCCAGCCCGGCGATGACGTGCACCTGGCTGCCCAGGGACTCCATCAGCAGCCTGGTGGACAGGTTGCAGCGCGAGTCGGTGACGCACAGGAAGCGGTAGCCCTTGCTCGCCGCGATCATGCTCAGCGCCACGCCCAGATTCCCGGACGACGACTCGACCAGGATCGAATCCGGGGTGAGAAGTCCCTCGCGCTCCGCTGTCTCCACCATCTCGACGGCCGCTTTGAGCTTGATCGAGCCGGCGAAATTGAAACCCTCGCACTTCAGGTAGAGCGAGCGCCCGAAGATCGGCCGCAGGTCGACATAGAGATCAGCCTCGTTGAAGGCGTGGGGGGCGGAAATGATCGGCACGACGGCCTCCTCATCTGCACGGGGAACTGTTCTTCGCGGCGTGGCGCATAGACCTCCTCACTGGGCGAGCCGCCTCATCCGTACCGCCTGAGTTCATGGAAGAAGTCGTCGACGACGGTCAGTTCCCCGGAGCGGACCACCTGGTCGTAGACGAACTTGCCGACCGCGAGGTCGAGCACGCCGAGGCCGAAGGGCGAGAAGACGACCGTGCGGTCCGCCGGCACCGCCACCCGACCGGCCAGGACGTCGTCGAGGGTGCCGTGCAGGAAGTCCCGCCCCCCGGTGAGCTGTTCGGCCAGGTGAGGGGAGGTGTCGGCCTTCAGGCAGTGCTCGACGTCGTCGACGATGTTGAAGGAGTCGAGCACGATCTCCGGCGCGAGGTCGCGCAGCGACACGTGCAGCACCACGGGGTGGTGGGCGAACCAGGACCGCTCGGAGACATGGGGCCGGCCGGCGACGGTGGCGAACACCACCAGGTCGCTGGAGCGGATCACCTGCTCCGCGCTGTCGTACCGGGTGACGCGTCCGGCCGCGCCCGACTGCTCCAGGTAGCCCTGGAAGCCCGCCGCGCTGTCGGCGGACAGGTCGTGCACGCCGATCTCGTCGAACGTCCAGCCGGTGCCGGCCAGATAGGTGTGCACGTAACGGGCGATCAGTCCCGTGCCGATGAACCCCACGCGCGCCGGGCGGGGCCGGCCCCGGCTGAGCCGGTCGGCGGCGAGGGCCGCCAGCGCGGCCGTCCGGGTGGCGCTGATGATCGAGCTCTCCAGGCAGGCGAACGGGTAGCCGGTGGCGTGGTCGTTGAGGATCAGCACGGCCGAGGCCCGCGGGATGCCCGCCGCCACGTTCTCCGGGAAACTGGAGATCCACTTCAGGCCGTCCACCCGCAGGTCCCCGCCGATCGAGGCGGGCAGCGCGATGATCCGGGAGCTCGGCCGGTCGGGGAAGCGCAGGAAGTACGAGGGCGGGTTCACCGAGTCGCCGGCGCCGTGCAGCCGGTAGGCGGCGCCGACCAGTTCGGTGATCTCGTTCTCGCGTCCCTGGAGTGCCCGGTGCACCTGGCCGCCGGGGATCACCGCGAACGACGGCACCGCGGCCGGCCCGCGGGGCGGCGCGGCCGGTTCCGGCGTGGGGGCGACGGAGTCGAGGGCGGTCATCCGGCTCCCACCTCCACGGTCGGGGCGCAGTCGGCGAGGCGCACCGCGTCGGCCATGCCGACCAGCACCTCGCGCGGACCCGAGAAGGGCTCCCGGCTGTGCGCCGTACGGATGTTGTCGACGAGCAGCAGGTCACCGGAGTGCCAGGGCTCGCGCACGGTGTGGGCCTCGTACACGCCGTTGAGCAGCCGCACGACGTCCTCGCCGACCGGGTCGCCGCCGCCGAAGCGGGTGTTGAACGGCAGGCCGTCGGCGCCGTAGACGTCCAGCAGGTACTCGCGCACCTCGGGGTCGAGCGTCCACTCGTTGAGGAACGCGACCTGGTTGAACCAGCAGCGCCGACCGGTGAGCGGGTGCGTGACAACGGCGCTGCGGCGCTGGCGGGTGCGGAGCGTGCCGTCGGGCTGCCACTCGAACGCGATCGCGTTGGCGCGGCAGTAGGCCTCCACCGCGGCGCGGTCGTCGGTGCCGAAGGCCTCGGCGACCGTCGCACCGATCTCGTCGTTGTAGCTGCGGGTGAGCAGCCAGCCCTCGCGTTCGAAGCGCCGCACCAGTTCGGCCGGCAGCGCGTCCAGCACGGCGGGGGCGTCGGCCACGGCGGTGGCGCCGCCCTCGTCCGGTGCCTGGAGGCAGGCGAACATCATCAGGCCGGGGAACTCCAGCGTGTAGCTGAGTTCGTGGTGCATGCACATGGGCTGGTTCTGCGGCCACTTGGTCGAGGAGTACACGCCGCCCGGGTGGGACTGCCGGGGTGCGAAGGACTCCCGTTCGGGCATCAGGCCGGCGGTGAGCCCGGCGAACACCGCGCCCGTTCCGGCCGCGTCGCGGAGCCCGAGGCCCCGGACCAGGACGGAGCCGTGCTCGGCGACGACGCCGCGCAGCGTGTCGCGGTGCGCGGCCGCCCAGGCGGCGGCGCCTTCGGTGGGACGGGCCTGGAGCAGGGGCGGCGCTGTCGGGCGCAGCTCCAGGTCGAGCAGGGAGGGCGGGGACGGTGAGGTCGACAAGTCGGTCTCCTCTCGGATGCCGGTCACGGTGTGGCCGGCAGGGGGACGGCGCGCAGGACCGCGGCCGCGGCCGCCTCGGGACAGGTGCGCAGGAAGTAGTGGCCGCCGCCCGCGATCTCGTGCAGGTCGACGTGCGCGGCCAGCCGGCGCCACTCGGGGTAGCGGCGCCGGTGGTCCGCCGTGCGCGGGTCGTCGTCGGCGACGACCACGACGACGGGCACCGCGAGCCGGGCGGGCCACGGCTTCTCCAGGGCGTGGGCGAGGTAGCGGTGCGCCGAGACGCAGTCGTGCCGGAAGGCGGCGGCGACGTGGCCCGCCCGCGCGGGGTCGAGTTCGCCGAGTTCGGGATGGCCGCCGTGCCCGCTGAGCACCACCGCGAGCTCGGCGTCGCCGAGCGCGGTCAGCTCGGCGATCTCGGCCCGGCGGCCGGCGGCGTCGCCGAGCAGCTGCGCGGCGAGGAACACGCGGTGGACCTCCACCCCGCGCTCCCGCAACCGCCGCGCGGTCTCCAGCGCGTAGGCCGCTCCGGAGGAGTGGCCCCACAGCATGACCGGACCCGGCCCGCGTCCGGCGACCTCCTCGGCCACCTGCTCGACGACCTGCGTCATCGGGGCGAACGGCTCGCCGTCGGCTGCCGGGTCGTGGCCGGGCAGCTCGACCGCGAGGACGGCGGGACCACCGTTCCCCAGCGCCCTGGCCATCGGCTGGAAGTTGACCGCGTTGCCGCCCGCGTACGGGAAGCAGACCAGCACACCGGCGCGCGCCGGGTCGCCCGGATTCAGCTGCTGCAGCAGGCCGGCGCGCCGGGCCGAGCCGCCGGTGGCCCCCGCGCCCAGGAGCCCGGCGAGGTCGGCGAGCACCGGGTGGCGGGTGACGTCCTTCAGCGAGACGGCGCGGTCGAGCAGGATCGCCATGCGCACCGCGGCCAGCGAGGTGCCGCCGCGCTCGAAGAAGTCGTCGCGCCGGTCGACGCGGTCCTCGGGGACGCCGAGCACCTGCGCCCAGGCGGCCGCCAGCCGCCGCTCGTCGGGGGTGCGGGGCGCGTGCCGCTCGTCGTCGGGCACGTCCAGTTCCCCGGCGAGTACGGTGAGCGCCTTGCGGTCGATCTTGCTGTTCGCCGTGAGCGGCAGGGTCGCGCGCCAGTGGAACGCCGAGGGGATCATGTACGCGGGCAGCGACCTGCCCAGCCGCTCGCGCAGGGCGGCCGGTTCGACCGGCTCCGGGCCGCTGTGGAAGGCCACCAGCCGGGCGCCGCCGTCCGCCCCGTCCACGACCACCACCGCGCCGTCGCGGACGCCGGGGACCCGCACCAGGGCGTTCTCGATCTCGCCGATCTCGATGCGGAAGCCGCGCACCTTGACCTGGCTGTCCTGGCGTCCCAGGAACTCCAGGGTGCCGCCCGGGTGCCAGCGGCCGTGGTCGCCCGCCCGGTAGAGCCGGCGGCCCGGGCGGTGCGGGTCCTCCAGGAACGACTGCCGGGTGCGCTCGGGGTCGTTGACGTACCCGCGGCCCACGCAGACCCCCGAGAAGACGATCATGCCGGGGGCGCCGAGCGGCACGGGGGACAGGTGCTCGTCGACGACGTACACGTCCACGTTGCGCACGGGCGGGCCGAGGGGCACCCAGTCGGTGTCCGGCGGCCGGTGCATGACGGCGTGGTTGGTGTCGTCCGAGGTCTCCGTCAGGCCGTACGCGTTGACCAGCGCGGTCCCGGGCCGCGCCGCGAACCAGCGCTGCGTCAGCTCCTTCTTCAGGGCCTCGCCGGTGACCGACACGCAGCGCAGGTCCGGCAGGTCGCGCGGCCGGCGTTCGAGCGCGGACAGCACGACCTCCAGGTACGACGGCACGACCTGGAGCACTGCGACCCGGCCCTCGGCGATCCGGTCGAGGAACCGGTCCGCGTCCAGGATCACGTCCTGCTCGACGATGAGGGTGCGGCCGCCGGTCAGCAGAGCGGCGACCAGCTGCCACAGCGAGATGTCGAAGCACTGCGGCGCGGTCTGGGCGACCGTCCGCCCCTCGGCGATCCCCAGGTCCTCGATCTTGGCCAGCAGGTGGTTCAGGAAGCCGGCGTGCTCGCACATCGCGCCCTTGGGCTCACCGGTGGAGCCGGAGGTGAAGTAGATGTACGCGAGCTGGTCCGGCGTGACCGGGACACCGAGGTCGCCGCCGGCGTGGTCCTCCTCGTACGCCGTGCCGACGAGCATCTTGCGGACCCCGGGCAGCGCGGGCAGGGCCGCGTCGAGCGTGGCCGTGCTGCCGGGCTCGGTCACCACGAGCGTGCTGCCGGCGCGGGAGAGCACGGCGGCGATGCGCTCGGCGGGGAAGTGCGGCTCGACGGGCAGGTAGACACCGCCGGCCTTGAGGATCGCCAGCACGGTGGCCATCCAGTCCAGGTTCCGTTCCGTCACCACCGCGACCACGCCCTCGCGGCGCAGGCCGCGCGCGAGCAGGGCCCGGCCCAGCCGGTTGGCGCGCGCGTTGAGCTCCCGGTACGTCCACTGCCGGTCGCCGTGGACGGCGGCGACGGCGTCCGGGTGCGCGCGGACCCGCTCCTCGAACAGCTCGTGGAAGGGCCGGCGGGGCAGCTCCCGGCGCGGTCCCGCCATCTCCTCCAGTTGCAGGTGGAGTTCGGCGGGGGACAGCAGGCTCTGCCGGCCGTGCCCGGCGTCGGGCCCGTCGGCCATCAGCCGCAGCGCGGCCAGGTGGTAGCCCGCGATCCGGGCCGCGCTGTCGGCGTCCAGCACATCGGTGCGGTAGCGCAGCCGCAGCCCGCGGGGCGTGCCCTGCCCGGTGACACCGGTCCACAGCACGGTGGTCCCGGGCAGGACGGCCCCGGCCCCGTCACCGGTGGGGTCGAGGACGGTCTCGTACGCGGGCCCCGCGAGCCCGAGTTCGCGGCGCAGGGCGTCGAGGTCGACGTCCTGGTGCGCCGCCACCTCCGACGCGGCGCGGTGCGCGTCCTGCGCCAGGGCCCGCCACGTCGCGTGCCGGGCGGTCAGCCGGCAGGGCAGCGGCGGCGTGCCCTCGCCGGCGACCCAGCCGGTGGTCACGTCCTGCTCGCCCGAGAGTGCGGCCAGCACCTTGGCGTGCGCGGCCAGCAGGATCGAGCCGAGGGGCACGCCCAGTTCGCCGGTGAGCCTGCCCAGCGTCGTGACCAGGTCGGCGGGGAAGCCGGCCTCGTATGTGGCGAGGCCCGGCGACGGATCCGCGGTCCAGCGGGGGACCGCGGTGAAGCCGCCTGCTGTGAGCACACCGCGCCAGAACTCCCGGCCGGTGTCCGCTGCTGTGTTCATCGGGGCGTTCCTCCACTCACCGCTGACGCGGCGCTACTCTCGGCCGATCAGGGTGCTGCCGCAGGCGGGGACGCCGCCTCGGACGTCCTCCCGGGCGGCGGTCTGCGGGACGGGGACGCCCTCCGGCATCTCCCGCGCGGGGTTCCCGCCCCAGCGGGCCTGCGGGGGCATTTCCTCGCCCTTCATGAGGAAGGAGTCGGGGGCGAGTTCGGCACCGTCGTGCATCGTCACGCCGTAGTGGACGAGTGCGCCGACGCCGAGCGTGCAGCGGGCCCCCAGGGTGATGCGGTCGGACTTGAAGGTGCCGTCCTCCTGGGAGTGGCACTGGACGACGGTGCCCTCGTTGAGGGTGCAGTCGTCGCCGATGGTGGTCAGGGAGCGCTCGGGCAGGAAGCAGCCGTCGTCGTAGACCCGCTTGCCGATGCGCACGCCCATCAGCCGCCACATCACGCTCTTGAGCGGTGTGCCGTTGAAGAACATGACGAACAGCGAGGCCGCGGTCACCTTCCAGTAGCGCTCGTGCCGCCAGAAGGCCTCGTCGTAGATGGAGCAGTACAGCGGCCGCAGCCCCCGGAAGCCGGTGGCCGCGCGTTCGGCGAGCACGAGGTAGCCGGCGGTGAACGCCAGCGTCACCACGTTGGCCAGGGCGACCACCGCGACGCCGTAGGCGGGGTGCAGGTCGTACAGGTCGGCGGCGATCGACGCGATCAGGGCCACGCCGAAGAAGAACAGCCACCGCATGAGCAGGTGCAGCCCCATGGTGACGGCGTTGTGCCGGTTCTTCGCCGTCAGCCGGGCACGGAACTCCTCGCCGCTCTTGAGGTCGTCGAAGCGGCTGTCGCGCAGGACCGTGCGCGGGATCTCGAAGCTCGGCGAGCCCAGCAGCCCGACGTTCTCCCGGACCTCGCCGTCGAGCGGGACCATGACCTTCGTGGCGAGCAGGCAGTTCTCGCCCGTCCTGCCCTGCGCGGGGTAGGCGATGTGGTTGCCGAGGAAGTTGTGGGCGCCGATGGACACCCGGGTCACGCGGAAGGACGTGGCGGAGTACTCGGCGTTCATGATCGACAGACCGTCGGCGACCATCGTGCCGCTGCCGACGGAACTCAGGTACGGGTTCTCGTGCTTGACCTCGGTGCCGAAGTTGGAGCCGGTCTGCTCGACCTCCGACAGGTCGTACCCGAGCCGGCGCAGGTAGTGGACGATGGCCGAGCTGTCGCCGAACAGCGTCCGGTAGAACCGCCGGTTGGTCATCAGGCCGATCGTCCGGTGGACCCCGTAGCGGAAGCCGTAGAGGGGGTACACGGTGTCCGGCTCGACGAGCAGGTTGAGCAGCCGCGGCAGGGTGACCACCAGGAGCAGCCCGAGCAGCGCGGCGCCGAAGAAGAAGACGAGGGAGGCCGCCAGCGCGTCGGCGTAGAACGTCCACGAACTCAGGGCCACGGGCCCCGGGTCGAGCAGGGCGCCGAACTGCGGCACCACGTCCACGAGCAGGGCCACGCCGCCGACGAAGCCCGGCACGTACAGCGTGATGGCCATCAGCAGCTGGGACAGGCTGTACGCGGCCTTGCGCGCCCCGCCGCAGTCGGCGGCGGGGACCGCCATGAAGTCCGCACCGGCCCCGGGCTGTGCCGGTGAGCCGTGCCAGCGCTCCCCGTCCGGCACGGACTGGCCGCGGTGCAGGGAGGAGGCGTGGGCGAGCTGGGCGCCGTCGCCCATGGAGACGCCGATGTCGAGCACCGTGACCTCTCCGACGAACACGCCCTTCCCGAGGGTGACCGGGCCGGTCTGGATGACCCCGGCGTGCGCCCGGTAGCAGCTCAGGTACGAGTCCTTGCGGATCACCGAGCCGTCGCCGATGGCCAGCAGGTCCGTGCAGACGGGCAGATGCCGCGACAGGACGGTGACACCGCGGCCGATCCGGGCCCCCAGGGCCCGCAGGTAGAGGGAGTAGAGCGGCGAGCCGACGAACAGGATCAGCGGATTCATGCGGATGAGCGTCTTGACGCACCAGAAGCGGAAGTACGCCAGGCTCCAGATGCGGATCTGCTGCGGCTTCCAGCGCCCCACGATCAGCCACTTGCCGAGCACGGGCAGCACGCACAGGGCCAGGAAGCCGCCGCCGCCGAAGACCACGGACCGTATGTAGGTGTCGGCCAGGCCGTGGCCGGCGGCCGTCCACTCCGCGCCGGTGGTCGCGATGAGCGCCACCACATAGGCGTAGCCGAGGAAGAACAGCACTTGGAGGGTGCCGCAGAGCAGGTGCCTCGGGGTGCCCACGGGCTCGGGGAGGGCCGGGAGCGCCACGGGAGCCGGAGCCTTCGGGGCGGCTTCGGAAGACGGTTCGGCGGTCTCGGTGAGGGCCGCCGCGAGGCCGCGCACCGTGGGGTGCCGGTAGATCTCCCGCATGGACACCGACGGCAGGTCGGCATGCTTCCTGACCCGTGCGCAGAAGTGCGCCATCACCAGGGAGTCGGCGCCCAGTTCCTCGAAGAAATGGCTGTCGGCCGGGACCTGCTCGACCCCCAGCAGGCCGGCCAGCATGTCGGCGAGCACCGCCTCGGTCGCGGCCGCAGGGCCGGGACTTTCGCGCTGGGTGGTTGAAGATTCACCCGTATCGTGCGCCAGGAGTTCGACGGATTCGTCCACGATCTGAGCTCCTTGAGGAGATGTCGCCCCGCCGGCCGTCGGCGCCGCCGACCGCCGGTGTCCTCGCGCCCCGGTAAAGCCCGAGGCAAAAAATCCTAAATACATCGGTTAATGAGCTCTTCTCAAGCCATACAACCATATGTCGCTCCTCGTAGTCTCCGCTGATCTTCGCCGGGTTGCCACTCGAACCGGACCGCCGCGGTGCGGGCCCGGTTCTGCCGAGCAGATGCGCAGCGAAACCGGGGGCGGCCACCGATACCGTTGCCGGAGGCGCCAAAGGCCACGGATTCACGATCTGTGAGCGGATGGGCGGGCGCGCGGAATTCCGTCACTCAGCGTGTACTTGCCGGGTCCGGTTGTGAGTCGGCGGACACCCGGTGCTGATGCGTCGTCACCCTTTGTGTCAGGTGCAGGTGTACGTGAACGCCGCCGTCGCCGAGCGGCTGCCGGGTGCGCTCACCCGCAGTTCGGCCCGCGCGTCGTAGCTGCCGTGGCCCTGGAACGTCCACAGCAGGTGCAGCCGGGTCGTCCCGCGGCCGCGCGGCACCTTCTCGTACAGCGTGTCCGACGACGTTCCGTCATTGCGCAGCCAACGGTAAGTGATCGTTCCGGCGCGGCCGTTGGTGCGGACCGTGGCGACCACGTCCACCCGGGTGTCGCACGACGGGGCCGACGGCACCGCGGCCACCGTCACCTCCCGCACCGCGAGCCCCGGCCCGAAGCGCTGCCACGCCAGGTAGGCCAGCACGGCGAGCAGCACGGCACCGGCCAGGAGGTAGCGGCGCGGCCCGCGGCGGCGGCGCGCGGCGGCGGGATCCGGCACGGCGGGCGGGCTCAGGGTGCCGTGCCACACCTGCGCCGCGACGTTCGCGCGGGCGGCGGCCGCCGGGGTCACGCCGGGGCCGAAGCGCATGACCTCTCCGTCCACCCGGTCCGGGAGGGTGACGGACGGTTCCGTACGTGTCGCCGGCGGCGCGGGCGTCGTGGCCGGCGTCGTGGCGGCGGGTGCCCAGTGCTCCGCGAGGACGGTCGCGCTGTAGTCCGGCGCCGGCTCCGGCCGTTCGTCGGCGGGCGGGACGGCGGCGTCCTGGACGGGCGGGACGGCGTCCTGGGGCTCCTTGCCGAGCCGCCAGGTGCGCTTCGTGTCCTCCGGCGTGAGGTCGCGCGGCTCGCTCATGAGATCTGCACGCACTGACGGGAGTCGGAGAGGATCTGCTGAGTCGACTGCCCGTTGCCCGCGTCCGGCGAGGTCGACGCGACGGCCCCGAACCAGCAGCCCGACGTGCGCGGGAAGGAGTGCGGGGCCGTGATCGTGTACGCGGCCTGCCCGCTCAGCGGGAACACCGATGTGCCGTCCGGCGTGCCGGGTTCACCCTTGCCGGTGCCTTGGAACCAGGAGACGGTCAGGGTCACGGGGCGGGCGTCGCTCGTCGTCACCCGGACGCTCGCCGACACGTCGAACGTCCCTGTCTGGGACAGCGTGGTCACGGACACCGATTCGACCGTCACGGGCGGTGTGGGCGACGCCGAGGTGGTCGGCGGGCCGGTCGTCGGCGGAGGCGACGTCGTGGTGGCCGTCCCGCCGGTGGGTGCGGAGGTCGTGGGGCTGGTCGCCGGCGGTGCGGAACCGGCGGAGGCGGTGGCGCCGACCGTGGCGGACGCGCTCGCGGACGGCGCGACGGACGACGGGGCCGATGGGGAGGCCGACGCCGTGGGGCTGCTGGACGGGCTGCCGGACGGTGGCGCGACCGTGCCGCCGGGGGCGCCCGAGCCGTCGTCCGGGGTGGCTGTGGTGGTCGTTCCGGACCAGTTGGCGGTGGTCTGCCGGGGGCCCTCGCCCGAGGCCACCGCGGCGAAGGTCAGCAGGCCCGCCAGGGCGAGGCCGCCCACGGCCGCCAGGAGCCCCTGCCGGCCGAGCCGGCGGCCGCCCTGCCCGATCACGGTGGTGGCGAGCGCGGTCTGCGCACCCTGTGCCCGCGCCGAGGGGAACAGCAGCGGCAGCAGCGCCGCGAGGGCGGCCAGCCTGCGCTGACCGCGTTCCTCCCACTCCGGGCCGTAGGCGGCTCCCGCGATCCCCTCCAGCTCGGCGACGAAGGCCGCCGCGTCGGCGGGCCGGTCCGCCGGTTCCTTGGCCATCCCGCGCCGCAGCAGGGGGTGCAGCTCCTCCGGCGTACCGTCCACGGGCACCGGGCCCTCGATGTGCCGCACCGCCAGCTCGGCGAAGTTCTCGCCGTGGAACGGCTTGCGGCCGGTCAGGCACTCGTAGAAGGTCGCCGTCGCCGCGTAGACGTCGGTCGCGGGGGAGGCGGAGAGCCCGGTCCACTGCTCCGGTGCCATGTAGGCGGGCGTGCCGGCCACGTCCGGCGTCTCGCCGCTGCGCGCCGCGATCCCGAAGTCGACCAGCTTGGACGAACCGTCCGCCGCGACAAGCACGTTCTCCGGCTTGTAGTCGCGGTGCACGACGCCGGTGCGGTGCGCGGCGGCCAGGCCCAGCAGCGAGCCCTTCAGGACCACCAGGGCCGCCTCGGGGCCGGTCGCGCCCTCCTGCCGCAGCAGGGCGCGCAGCGCGATGCCGTCGACGAGTTCCATGACGATGGCCGCGCCGTGCGGGCCCTCGACGTACTCGTACAGGCTCACCACGTACGGCGTGTCCAGGCCGCCCAAGAGCTGCGCCTCGGCGCGGAACTCCCGCAGGAAACCGGCGTCGGTGCGCAGTTCGTCGCTGAGGTACTTGATCGCCACGGGAGTTGACGTGGCGTCATGCCGGGCCAGGACGACCCGGCCGCTGCCGCCCGAACCCAGCTCCGCCGACTCCGTGTAGCCCGGAGCGCTCCAGCCGCTCATCCCCTCGCCCCCCTTACAGCGTCGCACGGTACCCCCGCCCGCACCCGCTGTCCCCCTCACAGACACATTTCCCCCACCGCCGGTTCCCGGGGGCCGGCGGCTGAACGCCGGACGCGGACGGCCCGTAGTACGGGGCGACTTGCGAACCGACTCAATGACCGTCAACGACCGGCAGCGACCGGCAAACCAGCAAAAGGGGAGGCGCCCGGCATGGCCCCATCGCGCCACGTGCTCAGAACCGTCGTCGCGGGGACCGCCGCGCTGCTGCCCCTGCTGGCGTCGGCGGGGCCTGCCGCCGCGCACGGGGCGCCCGTCGACCCCGTCAGCCGGGCCGCGGCGTGCGCGGCCGGCAGCGGGCGTTTCACCGGTACGGCGGCCTGCCGCGCCGCCGCGGCGGCCAACGGGGGCGGCGCCGCCTTCGCCGACTGGGACAACCTGCGCGTCGCCGGTGTCGCGGGCCGCGACCGGCAGGTCGTCCCGGACGGCAAGTTGTGCAGCGGCGGCCTGCCCGCGTACCGGGGCCTGGACCTCGCGCGCGCCGACTGGCCGGCGACGCGGCTCGTGCCCGGCGCCGCCTTCACGATGCGCTACGCCACGACCATTCCTCACCAGGGCACGTTCCGGCTCTACTTGACGAAGCAGGGCTACGACCCGACCCGTCCGCTGACCTGGTCCGAGGTCGCGTCCCGCCCCTTCCTGACCGCGACGGACCCGGCGATCCAGGGGGGTGCGTACCGGATCAGCGGGCAGCTGCCCGCGGACCGCACGGGCCGCCACGTGCTCTTCACGATCTGGCAGAACTCCTCGACGCCGGACACGTACTACTCCTGCTCGGACGTGGTGTTCCCGGCCGCGGCGAAGCCGGCCGCCGGCGGGGCGCCCACGAAGACCGCCAAGCCTCCGCGGTCCGCCGCGTCCGTGAAGCCGGCGCCGTCGCCCAGCCGGGCGAGTGCCTCCGCCTCGCCGGCGGAGGTGCCCGCCACCCCGTCCTCCGCCTCGCCGCCCGGCGCCGTCCCGGCGGCCGAGTCCCCGGACGCGCAGCCCGTCGCAGCGCAGGGCGGCGGTTCCGGTTCCGGCCCCACCGCCCTTGCGATCGGCTGCGCCGCCGGTCTCGCCGTCACCGGGCTGCTCGCCCTCGCCCTGCGCCGCCGCCGCTCGCCGGGCACGCGCCCGGGCTGAGCCGGTTCACGGCCCGGGGCCGCGCCACCGCTCGGCGGCGCGGCCCCGGGCCGTCGTGTGTCCGCGGGCCCCGCCGCCCTGACCGGCGGCGAGGCGTTCGGCCTCGGCGACATCGACCTGCCGCACAGCTGCACCCTCACGGGCGACGTCGCGGTGGGCCTCGCCACCGGGGCGGGCGGCCCGAGGACGACGCGCGGGTCCGGCACCTGCCGACCGCGCCCGCCGTGACGACGCGCGGGGCTCGGGCGGCCGCTGAAGGTCCTCGTGGTGGACGAGCTGCGGCCCGTGGGGCCCTTCGACGAGGTGTTCGTCGGCGAGTACGCCGAGATGTTCTACCAGCACACCGAGCCGCAGATCATGGACTCCTCGGCCTTCGAGAACACCTTCGGCGTCCGCCCCGCGCCGCTGGGCGAGGCCCTGGACGCCACCCTCGCCTTCTGCCGCGAGGTGCTCAGCCGGCCCGCAGAGCGGAGCTGAACCACAGGACGGCCGGGGTCAGGGCGGGCGGCGCCGGCTGCCCGCCGACCGCCGCGACGAGCTGCCAGTACCGCTCGTAGCGCGCGTCGTGGCCGGCCTCCAGCCGCTCCAGCAGCCAGGCGCGGAACTCCGCGTCGTCCCGGCGGCCGGTCAGCCGCGCGTAGGCGGCCACCAGCTCGTCGACGACCGGACGGGCCTCGGCGGATGCTGGGTCGGTCCCGGCCTCCGCGGCGCCCCCCGCGCGTTCGCGCAGGAGCGCGGCCAGGGACGCCAGGTCCTCCGCGGCCGGCGGGGCCGCCGCGGCGCCGGCGGTGCGGCTCTGGTCGGCGACGGCCCGGCGCATCGCGGCCCGGAAGCCGGGGTCCTGCACCAGTCCGGCCAGCTCCACCCAGGCGTCCACCTGCGCGGCGGTGGCGTCCTCGGGCAGTACGGGCACGGCGTCGCGCATCATGGCGACGAAGGCGGGGTCGGCGTCGATGCCCTCGACGGTGTGGTCGATGAACTCCTCGACGAGACGGCGGCGTTCGCGGTCCGAGAGCGTGGCGAGCTGATGCATGAGTGCGGTCTCCTGTGGTGAGGACCCGCGCCCCGCGACCGTCCGCAGCACCGCTTGGCGCATCCGCAGGGTGCGGATCTGCACCTCCAGGGCCTCGGCGTGCGCCGCGGCGACCTCGGCGACGGTGATCTCGCGGCGCAGGATGCGATGGATCGCGGCGAGGTCGATGCCGAGGTCGCGCAGCGTGCGGACGAGGCCGAGACGGTCCAGCGCGGCACGGTCGTAGAGCCGGTATCCGGCGGGTGTGCGGTCGGTCGGCGGCACGACTCCGGCGTCCGACCAGTACCGGATGGTCTTGACCGTCAGACCGGTCAGCCGGGCCAGGTCGCCGATGGTGTGGAGGGTGGTGTCGTCGTCCATGTCCGCCATCGTGGGGTCTCCCGCCGGGGGAGACTCAAGCCCGCGCCCCGCCCGGTCCGCGACCGGGATCCCGAGCCTGCCACGGATCCGCCGCACGCGGCCGCCCCGGGGCGGCGAGGCGTAAAAACACCGTTAAGGCGCCGCGAGCACCCGTATGGAAGGCGCCAACAAACCTGGTCGGGGGCATCGCGGGGCGCTTCTCTACGGGAGGCCGGTTCTCACCGGCACCGCTTGCCCCGAGGGCGGGCGGTCACTGTGCCACACGTCTCCCGGGGTGCTCTCGCATGCCAGACCTAGCGTTCCTCGTCATCGCCGTCGTCGCCTTCGCCGTCATCGGCCTCGTCGCCAAGGGGGTCGAGCGGCTGTGAGCGTTGACAACATCGTCGGTCTTGTCGTCGCCGTCGCCCTGGTCGGGTACCTGGTGCTGGCGCTGATCCACCCGGAGAAGTTCTAGTGAACGACACCCTCGCGGGCTGGCTCCAGATTCTCGCGCTGGTCGGCGCGCTGGCCCTCTCCTACCGACCGCTGGGCGACTACATCGCCCACACCCTGACCTCGGTCAAGCACCTGCGCGTCGAGCGTCTCGTGTACCGGCTGGGCGGGGTGGACGGGGACGCCGACCAGAAGTGGTCCGTGTACCTGCGGAGCGTGCTCGCCTTCTCCGCCGTCTCCGTCTTCTTCCTCTACGGGCTGATGCGGCTGCAGAACCACCTGCTGCTGGACATCGGTATGCCGGCCGTCACGCCGGGCGTCGCCTTCAACACGGCCGTCTCCTTCGTGACGAACACCAACTGGCAGGCGTACTCGGGTGAGTCCACCATGGGCCACCTGGTGCAGATGTCCGGCCTCGCGGTGCAGAACTTCGTGTCCGCGGCCGTCGGCATCGCCGTCGTCGCCGCCCTGATCCGGGGCTTCACGCGCAAGAAGACCGACCGCGTCGGCAACTTCTGGGTGGACCTCACCCGCATCACCGTCCGCGTGCTGGTGCCGATCGCGTTCGTCTTCGCGATCGTGCTGGTCGCCGCGGGCGTGGTGCAGAACTTCCACGGCGTGGAGTCGATCGCGACCATCGCCGGCGACCACCAGAGCCTGACCGGCGGACCGGTCGCCTCGCAGGAGGTCATCAAGGAGCTGGGCACGAACGGCGGCGGTTTCTACAACGCCAACTCCGCCCACCCCTTCGAGAGCCCGAACGCCTTCACCAACTGGCTGGAGATCTACCTCCTGCTGGTGATCGCCACCTCGCTGCCGCGCACCTTCGGCCGCATGGTCGGCGACAACCGCCAGGGCTACGCGATCCTCGCCGTGATGGCCACGATCTGGGCCGCGTCGGTCGCCATCGTGACCGTGAACGAACTGCACAGCGTCAGCAGCCAGGCCGGTCATCTGGCCGGCGGCATGATGGAGGGCAAGGAGCAGCGCTTCGGCGTGTGGGGCTCGGCCCTGTTCGCCGTGTCGACCACGCTCACCTCCACCGGCGCCGTCAACTCGTTCCACGACTCGTACTCGCCCATCGGCGGCGGCATGACGATCTTCAACATGATGCTCGGCGAGATCGCGCCCGGTGGTACCGGGTCCGGCCTCTACGGCATCCTGATCCTCGCGATCATCGCGGTCTTCGTCGCCGGTCTGATGGTCGGCCGCACGCCGGAGTACCTGGGCAAGAAGCTCGGCGGCCGCGAGATGAAGTTCGCCTCCCTCTACATCCTCACCACCCCGGCCATCGTGCTGGTCGGCGCGGGCCTGGCCATGGCCCTGCCGGGTGAGCGGGCGGGCATGCTCAACTCGGGCGCGCACGGCTTCTCCGAGGTGCTGTACGCCTTCACCTCCGCCGCCAACAACAACGGCTCGGCGTTCGCCGGCATCACCGTCAACACCGACTGGTACAACACGGCCCTCGGCCTGGCGATGCTCTTCGGCCGCCTCCTGCCGATCGTGTTCGTCCTGGCACTGGCGGGATCGCTGGCGCAGCAGCAGCCGGTCCCCGCGACGGCGGGCACGCTGCCGACCCACCGGCCGCAGTTCGTCGGCCTGCTGACGGCCGTGATCCTCATCGTCGTCGGTCTCACCTACTTCCCCGCCCTCGCGCTGGGTCCGCTCGCGGAAGGTCTGTCCTGATGTCCCTGACCACCCTCGAACCCCCGGCCGCGCCGGGGGCCGCATCGCCCGGGCCGCAGCATCCGCACCGCGTCTCCGGCGGCATGCTGGACCCGAAGCAGATGATCACCTCGCTTCCCGGCGCGCTGCGGAAGCTCGACCCCCGGGTGATGTTCAAGAACCCGGTCATGTTCGTGGTCGAGGTCGGCGCCGTCCTCACCACCCTGTCGGCGATCAAGGACCCGAGCATCTTCGCCTGGGTCATCACCGTCTGGCTGTGGCTGACCGTCGTCTTCGCCAACCTGTCCGAGGCCGTCGCCGAGGGCCGCGGCAAGGCGCAGGCCGAGACCCTGCGGCGCACCAAGACCGACACCGTCGCCCGCCGTGTGGCGGACTGGCGGCCGGGCGCCACCGGGCTCCGTGAGGAGCAGGTGCCCGCTTCGGGGCTGCGGCTCGGCGACCACGTGGTCGTCGAGGCCGGGCAGATCATCCCCGGCGACGGCGACGTCGTCGAGGGTGTCGCCTCGGTGGACGAGTCGGCCATCACCGGTGAGTCGGCCCCGGTCATCCGGGAGTCCGGCGGCGACCG
>NZ_JBIVLI010000049.1:0-17947 GCF_044751205.1 Streptomyces sp. NPDC088732 | reverse complement strand
CCGCCGTGGGCGCCCCCCCCCTGCCCGTCCCAACGCTCCACCGCTGACTTGCCTCCCCCCCCCCGCCCCCCGGGGGGGGGGGGCCGGGGCGGGGCGCCCGGGCCCCCCGCCCCCTTCCCGCGTCCCCTTCAGGACCAGTCGTCGTCCCCGCCCTCGTCCTCCTCGTCGTCGCCGTTGTCGTCGGCCTCGTTCTCGTCCTCGTCGTCGAAGAACTCGTCGACCGCCTCGGAGAGCAGGTAGCCGCCGACCGCACCGGCCGCCAGCCCGGCGGCGCCCGCGGCGACGGCGGTGCCCACGCCCATGCCGGACCCGTGGTGCTCGTCGTGGTGGCCGTGGTCGTGCCCGTGTCCGTACCCGTGGCCGTGACCGTGCGCCGCGGGGGCACCGAAGCCGCCGCGGTGCTCGACCAGCCGCCGGATCCAGGAGTCGACCTCCGCGGTCCAGTCGACCTGGAGGACGGTCGCGTGGTCGACGGTGAAACGGCCGATCTGGTCGTGTCCCTCGGAGAAGAGGCCGCCGCGCTTGTCGGCCTCCAGGACGACCTCGACTCCCGCCGGGTCGGCCAGGAAGGTCAGTTCGATCTCGCTGACGGCGTGCGCGTACTGCGCGGGCGGCGTGAGTTCGATCTCCTGGTAGAACGGCAGCCGCTGCCCCGTGCCGTGCAGGTGGCCCATCTCCAGGTCGGCCGAGGTGAAGCCGAAGCCGAGCTGTCCGAGGGCCTCCAGGATCGCTTCCTGGGCGGGCAGCGGCGCGACGCTCAGCGGGTCGAGGTCGCCCTTGTCGCGGGCGCCCGCCACCTCCAGTCCGGTACGGATGCCGAGCGCGATCCCGAGGGACTGCCCGTGCAGCTCGGTGACCGGTGCCTCCCACGGGACCGGAAGGGAGAACGGCACGGTGTGCCGTGCGCCGGCCGGCAGGCGGAAGCCGCCGCCGACGACCGCCCGGTCGAGGACCACGACGCCCTCGTGCTCCCCGTCCGCGTCCTCGTAGCCGTACCCGTGCCCGCCCTCGGCCTCCACCCGGGCGACCAGTTCGAGGACGACGGCGTGGATGTCGGCGTCCGTGTCGCCGCCCTCCAGGTGGACCTGCCCGTACAGCGTGCCGCCGGGCATGACCGGGCCCCCGGTCAGGACCGTGTCGACCGAGGGCCCGCCCACGCCGAGCGCCCCGAGCAGCCGTTTGAACACCATCGCGGCGTTCACTCCTTCGTCTGTGGATCTGTCGGCCCCCTGCGGGCCGACTTCTGAACTGTGCCGCCGGGCCGGGGAGTTCCCGCGCGGTGCGAACGGGTGAACGGCGCCCGGCCGGCGACCGCGAGCAGCCCCTACCGGGCACCTTTGCTCGTCCTTTACCCTGGGGGAAACGTCACCGTTCCGAGCCCGACAAGGAGCCGCGGTTCCCGCGATGGACCACCCTCCCAGTACCGACCGTGTCATCCCTCCTGAGATCCGCCGAGGCGGGGGAGCGGGGGTGACACGGTGACCGAAGTCCTCCTCCTGCTGCTGGCGCTGCTGCTGACCCTGGCGTGCGCGGTGTTCGTCGCGGCGGAGTTCTCCCTGACCACGGTCGAACGCGGTGAACTGGAGCGGGCCGCGGCCGCCGGTGAGCGCGGCGCCGGCGGCGCCCTCAAGGCGGTACGCCGGCTGACCCTCCAGCTGTCCGGCGCGCAGCTGGGCATCACCGTGACCTCGCTGGTCATCGGCATGCTCGCCGAACCGTCCCTCGCCGTCCTGCTGACCGGCCCGCTGCGGGCCGTGGGCCTGCCCGCGGGCGCGGCCTCCTCACTGGCGACCGTGCTCGGCGTGGGCGTGTCCACGATCGTGCTGATGGTGATCGGCGAGCTCGTGCCGAAGAACTGGGCGATCTCCCGCCCGCTGGCCGTCGCCAAGGCCGTGGCCGGTCCGCAGCGCGGGTTCACCGCCGTCTTCGGCCCCTTCATCCGGCACCTCAACGAGGCGGCCAACCGCCTCGTGCGCCGCTTCGGTCTCGAACCCGCCGAGGAACTGGCCTCCGCCCGCACCCCCGACGAGCTGATGGCGCTGGCCCGCCACTCGGCGGCCGCGGGCCTGCTGGAGCCGGACTCCGCGGAGCTGTTCGTGCGCACCCTGCACCTGAGCGAGCTGACCGCCGAGAACGTCATGACCCCGCGCGTGGACGTCCGTGCCCTGGAGGCCCGTGCCACCGCCGCCGACGCCGCCAACCTCACCCTGGCCACCGGCCTGTCCCGCTTCCCGGTCTACCAGGACAGCATCGACGAGGTCGTCGGCACCGTGCACATCCGCGACGTCCTCGCCCTCCCCGCCGCCGAGCGGGGCCGCACCCCGGTCACCGCCCTGGCCACCGCGCCGCTGCTGGTGCCCGACAGCCTGCCCGTCGACCGGCTCCTGGAACGCCTGCGCAGCCGCCGCACCATGGCCGTGGTCATCGACGAGTACGGCGGCACCGCCGGCGTCGTCACCGTGGAGGACGTCGTGGAGGAGGTCGTGGGCGACGTCCGCGACGAGCACGACCCGCAGGCATGCCCCGACCTGGCGCCGTCCGGCGACGGCGCGTGGGAGGCCGACGGCAACGTCCGCATCGACCAGCTCGCCGAGATCGGCCTCACCGTCGCCGAGGGCCCTTACGAGACCGTGGCCGGGCTGATGGCCACCTCGCTCGGCCGCATACCCGCCCGCGGCGACCAGACGGAGGTCGACGGCTGGCGCATCAGCGTCCTGAGCGTCGACCACCACGTGGCCGAGCGGGTCCGTGTCGCGCGCATTCCGGAGGACGTGCGATGACCGTACTGCAACTCGCCATCGGCGCCCTGACCCTGCTCACCAACGCCTTCTTCGTGGGCGGCGAGTTCGCCCTGATCTCGGTGCGGCGCAGCCAGGTCGAGCCGCGGGCCGAGGCCGGTGACAAGCGGGCCCGCACCGTCGTGTGGGGCCTGGAGCACCTGTCGGCGCTCCTGGCCACGGCCCAGCTCGGCATCACCGTCTCCTCGCTGGTGCTGGGCGCGGTCGCCGAGCCGGCCATCGCCCATCTGCTGGAGCCGGGCTTCGAGGCCGCGCACGTGCCGCACGGGCTCGTCCACCCGATCGCGTTCGTCATCGCGCTCGCCGGGGCCACGTACCTGCACATGCTCTTCGGCGAAATGGTCCCCAAGAACATCGCGCTGGCCGCGCCCGAGCGCGCCGCGCTGGTCCTCGGGCCGCCGCTGGTCGGCGTGACCCGCGCCCTGCGGCCGGTGATCTTCGGCATCAACGCCTTCGCCAACACGCTGCTGCGGCTGCTCCGCGTCGAGCCGCGCAACGAGGTCAACGCCGCCTTCACCGACGACGAACTCGCCCGCCTGGTGCAGGACTCCAATGCCGCCGGGCTGCTCGACGCCTCGGGCACCGAACGGCTCCGCGACGCCCTGGAACTGGGCACGCGGCCGGTCGGCGGCATCCTTGTACCCGCCGACCGCATGGTCACCGTCGATGCCGCGGTCACCCCGGACGGACTGGAGCGGCTGGCCGCCTCCTCCGGCTACTCACGACTGCCGGTCACCGGCCCCGACGGGGACGCCCTGGGCTTCCTGCACATCAAGGACACCCTCGGCGTCACCGACCGCGACCGCCCCTTCCCCCGCACCGCGCTCCGGCCCGTCATCCGGCTGCGGTCCACCACGCCCCTGGACGACACCCTCTCCGCCCTGCGTTCGGCCGGCACCCACCTCGCCGCCGTGACCGACGCGGACGGGGCGCTCCTGGGCTACGTGACCATGGAGGACGTCCTGGAGGAACTGGTCGGTCCCGCCGCCCCGGCCCCGGCGGGCTGAGGCGCCCGCCGCCGTCCGCCGCCGTCCGCCGCCGTCCGCCGCCGTCCGCCGCCGTCCGGCTGACGGGCGGTGTGAACGGCGTGTGGCGGGTGGTGCGGCAGGGAATGCGCGCGATGGCGCACGGTGTTGGTGCGTCGACAGTTTCACTCGGAGAATGGAGAACGGCGTGCCTTTGGTCGGGGAGTACCAGCCGAGCCCGGAGCAGTGGGTCCGTGATCAGGTCGAGCTGTACGAGGGTTCGGAAGGTGCCGAGGGGACGATGCTGCGCGGCCGTCCCGTGATCATCCTGACGTCGCTCGGCGCGAAGTCCGGCAAGATCCGCAAGACCCCGCTGATGCGCGTGGAGCACGACGGGAGCTACGCCGTGGTCGCGTCCCAGGGCGGCGCCCCGAAGCACCCGGTCTGGTACCACAACCTGATGGCGGACCCCCGGGTCGAGCTCCAGGACGGACCGGTGCGCCAGGACATGACGGCGCGGGAGGTCACCGGCCAGGAGAAGGCGGAGTGGTGGGAGCGCGCGATCGCGACGTGGCCCGACTACGCGGGGTACCAGACGAAGACCGACCGTGAGATCCCGGTCTTCGTCCTGGAGCCGGCGCCCAAGCCGCACTGAGCGCCCGCCCCGGCGCGCACCCGTGACCACCACGGGTGCGCGCCGGGGTACTCCGCCCTTCCTCCCTCCCGCGCCACCTGCGGGATCTTTCGTTGCCGCCCTGTGGTGAGTGCCGTCCGGCGCATCGCCGGTCCGCACGGCGCCGTCCGCACCCCGGACAAATGGCGCTCGTTCGTGGCAGACTTCCCGCGCCGCCGCGCTGCGCTCGCGGCCGACCGGATACGGATCGACGTACAGCCGTCGAACGCGTATTTGGCGGGTGTGGTGCGGATCACGTACACATGATGCAAGGCGACACAAGAAACGCATCGGAGGAAGCGCCGTATGACCCACGGGGCAAGCCCCGCTCCCCACGCCGATCCCGCTCTGGCCCGCGACTGCACCCACTGTCGCGGATGGGGAACCATCATCACCGACCTCGGCCGCCATGAACTGTGCCCGCGTTGCCAGCCCGTAGGGGAGCAGTCCGTACCGGTGCCGACCTCGGCAGAGGCGCCGCCCCCGGGCGGCGCTCGCTACGCATCCCCCGCCGGACCTTCCGCCAGGACGTAGCCCGCGGAGCAGGTGCCCGGTTCGCCGCCGCGCCCGCGACCCCCACCGGGACCGCGGGCGCGGCCCTTGTCCGCGCACCGGGCCGCGCGGCCGGCGCGGACCTCAGGCCTCGGGCTCCTCGTGGTAGCAGGGGATGCCGTCGCGCCGTGCCCGGAAGACGGCCTCCAGGTACCGGAAAGCGGCGTCGTTCATCTCCCTCCGCCACTCCTCCAACGACCGCACACGGAGCTCGACGTGCTCGGCCGGGTCCAGCACGATGCCGGCGATCTGCTCCGGGGTGAGCCGGCCGCCGTCGAAGATGAGACCGATCTTGTGGGCGGGCCAGTCCGGACGCGGCATCAGGACATGGATGCCCAGCAGACGCGGTGTCCGCGCGATCTCCAGGCCCGTCTCCTCCAGTCCCTCCCGGACGGTGCACTCCCAGGGCGTCTCGCCCGGATCCATGTTGCCGCCGGGCCACTGCCACGTCGTCGGGCTCCGGACGGAGCGCAACTGGATCGGCCGGTCCTCCTCATCGGTGATGAAGAAGCAGCCGTAGACGGTGGCTTTGGGCAGTTGGGCGACGTACTGCACCGGCGGCAGCCAGGTTCCGCTCATGTGTCCTCCTGGAGGAAGGGGGATGTTGCGGTGCCCGGTCACGGGATACGGTCCCGGGCGTCGGCGGGGAGGCGGGAGAGGAAGCCGACGGCGTCCGCCATCCGCTCGCGCAGACATGCGGCCCGGGGTGGCTCACAGGGCACCGGCGGGGGAGCGTCGGCCAGTCTGTACGAGCGGACGGACGGGAGCCCGGGCAGCAGCCCCGGCCAGACCGCGTCGAGAACCTGGGCCGACGGGGCGAAAAGGGGGCCGATCCCGGCAAGGGCGGGGAGTTCGTGCCATTCCCAGCGCAGGAACCCGTGCGGTTCCGGCAGGGCGAGCGTGCCCTCCCAGCCGGTCACGCGGACCACGGCGGTGACGCGGCGCACGTCCGCCACATCGTCGTGGAGAAACATCAGCAGGCATGCGTTCTCCTCACAGGCCAGAAGCCCCGTCTCCTCGGCCAGTTCCCGCACGGCCGCGGCTGTCGCGGACTCCCGTGTCTCGATCCGGCCCCCGGGCAGTTCCCACATCCCTCCGGTGGAACGCCCCAGGAGCACCCGCCCGGCATCGTCGCTGACGACCGTCGCGGCGCCGAACACCGTCTGCGGCTCGGGACGTCCCTTCTCGACCGCGGTGAACGAAGCACGAGGAGCGCGCAGTACGAGGACCGCCAGGGACCCGGTGTCATGCCGCCCGGACTCCTCGAAGCCTTCGGTGAGCAGCGTCAACTCGTCCTCGTCCAGGGCGATGTGCCGCCGTTCGGCCGGTGTGCGTTCCGCGACCGGGCTCATGACCACGAGGGCACCGCCCTTCCGCAGGCGCGCGGCCAGGCGGCGCAGCACACGGGTCCGGTCGTGGATGAAGGCGACGGCCAGCCGCATCGTGATCAGGTCGTAGTCCTCCGCCAGCCCGTCCAGGCTGTCGTGCTCGACGTCGAGGCACAGCCAGCGCACCGCGCCCACGTCGGCGTGCTCCGCCCTGGCCCGGGCGAGGGCGCCCTCGGCGAAGTCCGCCGCGTCCACGGTGTGGCCCATGGAGGCCAGGAACACGGCGAGTTCGCCCGTGCCGCAGCCCACGTCCAGCGCCCGCCCACCAGCCGCGCGCGCCGGGGCATGCCGGGCGAGCAGGCGTTTCTCCTCGTCGCCCAGCGACCTGAATCCGCGCCCGTCGTCGTGGAGCCGGGACCACTGGGCCCGGGTGTGTGCCACGGATCGCTCCTCGCGGGTCGACGTGAACGCGGTTCCGCCGGCGCTCACCTCCCCCGTGGCGGCCGGCGACCCCCGGTCCGGCACGGGCGCGGAACTTCCCGCCGTCACGGCGTCACCCCCTCCGTCCGCGTCGGGGTGGTGCGCGGCCGGTAGCCGCCGGCCTGCAGGGTGAACATGCCGGCGTAGACGCCGCCGACGGCCATGAGGTCGTCGTGGGAGCCGGACTCGACGATGCGGCCGGCGTCGAAGACGTAGATGCGGTCGCAGTCGACGACGCTCGCCAACCGGTGCGAGATGAGCACGGTGATCTGGTCGTCGCGGAGCCGGCCGCGCAGCACCGCCTCGTACACGGCGTGTTCCGACGGCGGGTCCATGCTGGCGGTCGGCTCGTCGAGGAGCAGCAGCGGGGCCTTCTTGTACAGGCCGCGGCCCACCGCGACCTTCGCCCACTGCCCGCCGGACAGCTCCTGGCCGCCCTTGAACCGCTTGGACAGCAGCGTCTGCCACTGGCGGGGCAGGTCGGCGATGACGGTGTCGGCGCCGGAGGCCCGGGAGGCGTCCATGGCGCGCTGCGGGTCGGCCGTGGTCAACTCGCCGGTGGAGACGGTGATGTTGGCCAGGGCGCTGAAGGGGAAGCGGGCCGGGTCCTGGAGGACGCAGGCCACTTGGCGGTGCAGCGACTGGGAGTCCATCGTGCGGACGTCGACGCCGTCCCAGCACACGCTGCCGCTGTGCGCCTCGTACAGCCCGGCCAGGAGTTTCGCGCAGGTGCTCTTCCCCGAGCCGTTGAGGCCGACGAACGCCACGGTCTCCCCGGCGCGCAGTGCCATGGTGATGCCGTTGAGGGCGGGCGCGGTCTTGCCCGGGTAGGTGAAGTGCACGTCGCGCAAGGCGATGGTCTCCACGCGGTCCGGCGCGGCCAGTCGGGCCTCGCGGGGCAGGAGCCTGCGGCAGCGTTCCTGGACGGCGAGGAGGTCGTCGACCCACATGGCCTGCTCGTAGACGAGGTGGGCGACCTCGACGAGCCGGATCAGTGAGGCCTGCCCGGCCTGGATGGCGAGGACGGCGCCGGCGCCCGCCGCCAGGGGCAGCCATCCGGCGATCAGCATCGCGGCGAGGGCGGTGTAGGTGATGCCGGTGCCCAGACCGCCCACGGAACGGCCCGCCAGGTTGAGCAGCGCGGAGTGCACCCCCAGCCGTGTGTCCTCCTCCGCGATTTTTTCGGTCAGCCTCAAGTGCTCGTCCAGGAGCGCGCCTTGCGCGGTGTCCGAGCGCAGCTCCGCCGCCGCCTCCACGTCGAGCAGCAGCCAGGAGAACACCCTGATCCGGCGTTGCAGGGCGTTCCAGCGCTTGAAGGAGTGGAAGCGGGCGCGGGCGCTGCGGACGGCGGCCGCGCCCACCGGCAGGACGGACAGCAGGAGCAGGGGCAGCAGCACGGGGTGCAGGACGCTGAGCACTCCGGCGGTCCCGGCCAGGCCCAGGGCGGCGGAGGCGAGGGAGACGACCTGGCCGACGATCTGGCGGGCGTAGAACAGGCCGCGGTCGTTCGCCCGGTGGACCTCGTCGTGCCAGTCGGCGTCCTCGACGGCCTCCAGCCGCACGTGCGCGGTCAGCCGGAGGAAGTCGCACTCGAGCGCGGTGCGGATCTTGGGGGTCACGCGCGCCTGGGCGGTCGCGACGGCCGCCTCCAGCAGCGCACGGGTGGCGAGGAAGCCGACCACGAGCAGGATCTGCGGGAGGGCGGCGCGCACCCGGTCGGGGGTGGGGCCCTCGGCGAACAGGTGGTGCAGGACGGCGACCGAGGCGAGCAGGCCGAAGGCGCTCATGGCGGCGGACGCGAGCTGGCAGACGACGACCGTCGTGGTGGCGGCGCGGTCGGCCTGCCAGGCGAGCCGCCCGATCAGCGCGGTGATCTTCGGCAGGCGGACGAGGACCTGGCGCACGCTGGCACTGGCGGCGGCGCCGTCGTGCACCGACCAGTAGGCCTCCTCCATGTTCTCGGTCATGTCGCCGTCGTGGTCGCCGTCCTGCCGGCCGGCGGCCGCCGCCGGAGGGGGCGGCAGGGGGAGCGGGTCGGTCCGCGGTCCCGGGACGCGGCCGGCCGCCGGCTCCGCGGGCTCTGCGGGCTCGCTCATGCCGCCCACCCCGCATCCGGTCCTGCCGCGGCGAGGGTGAGCGCGTCCGCGACGGGCCGCCGCCGCTGTTCGAATCCGGAGGGCTGAGACGCGGGAGCGGGTACGGGATGCATGGCGTCCTCCATCTGGGCGGCGATGTGGCACTGGTGCTCTAAAAACGCGCCGGATCGGGTCCCGTTACGGCTGCTCCCGGGGACATTTCATGAACGTATGTTCTAGTGAGGCGGCTCGGGGGCGCGGGCCGCGGCACGCGGTTCTCAAACTCGTTCGATTGGGGGACACCACCCGCCTGAGCGATGACGTCCCCCGCTGCTGCGGCCGTCCGCGCACGACTGGACGGGGCGTCCCTCCCAGGCCGCGCCCGGATTCGTTCCCCCGTGCCCGGCCCGATGAGTTCCGGCCCCGGCGGGAGTCTGTTGTGGTGACCGGCACTGGACGCCGACGCACCACACACCACGGAGGACACCATGACGACCACGCCGAGTGACCCGGCCACCGCGCTTCCCGGCCGGCCGCCGGTCGTCGACCTGGCGACCTGGCAGGCGGCGCGTGACGCACTGCTCGTCCGCGAGAAGGCCCACACGCACGAGGGCGACGCGATCGCCGCGGCCCGCCGAGCACTGCCGATGGTGGAGTTCGACGGGACGGCCGAGGTCGTCGGAGCGGACGGCCCGGTGGCGTTCCTGGACCTTTTCGAGGGGCGCGACGAGCTCGTGGTCTACAAGCACATGTGGCACGACGGCGCGCCGCACCAGGGGCAGTGCGAGGGCTGCACCACCACGGCCTGGCACCTGAAGGACGCCGTCTACCTCAACGCGCGCGGCGTCTCGTTCGCGATCCTCACCACCGGCCGCTGGGAGGAAGTGGCGCCCTACGTCGACTTCATGGGCTACACCCAGCCCTGGTACTCGGTGCGCGGCGTGGACGCGCCGATCGGGGGCCCCATGGGCTGTCTGACCAGCTTCCTGCGCGACGGCGACCGCGTGTTCCTCACGTACTCCACGACGGGCCGCGGCAACGAGCCTGTCAACGGGTCCTTCGGCCTGCTCGACATGACGCCGTACGGCCGAGGCGAGGCGTGGGAGGACAACCCCGAGGGCCGGCCCGCGGGGTTCGCCGCGTGCTGGTACTGGCGCTCGGACGCGGAGGGGAAGGCGACCTGGGGCCCGACCAGCCGCCCCGTGCCGCAGTGGTCGAGGCCGGGCGCGACTCCCGTCGAGACCCTCGGCCGCTCCGGTCACCACCACTGACGCCGCTGCCGGGCGTCTGTCGAGCGGTCACCCGCGTGCAGGAGGTGGCCGCTCGACGGCTGAGCGGCGGCTGTCGGAGCCCGTCGCTAAGGTGTTCCGGTGATCTTCAAGAGGAAGCGGGAGGCCCCCGGCCTCGCCGATGTCGTGTCCGAGCTCGAGCAGGGCGTGGCGGCCCGCGACGGTGCCCGCACCGAGCGTGCCTTCATAGCCACGATCAACACTCTGCAGTCGTCCCAGGAGGCCGAACGCGTCCTTGCGGGGCCCCGGTTGGCCGCGCTGCTCCCGGCCTTCCCGCCCACCGGCCCGCGTCCGATGCTGGCGATGGCGGCCGGATTCTGCGTCGAGAGCGGGGCCGATCCGGCGGCCTGTGCGGAGCCGATCCTCGGCGGGGTCCACCAGGACCTGCGCGACGCCCTGGAGTTCGCCCGGCGCTGGACCGCCACCGGAGCGACCGGCGACGAACTGCCCGAGCCGGACCAGAAGATCATCGACGACGCCCTCCTGGCCCGCCTGGGCGGCGACCCGCACGAGGCCACCCGGCTGGCACTGGCCTGGTGCTCGGTCGAGGAGTGGCAGCCGCCCGCGCTGGCCGTGCTGTGCCGCAGCGCCGAGATGCGCCGCCTGCACTCCGCCGGGCTGCTTCCGGCCGCTCGCGAACTCGCGGCCCTGGAATGCCACGACCTGAAGTGCCTGGTGTACGCGCTCGCGGTCCTGGACGACGAGCCCCTGCTGGTGCTGCACAGACCCGCCGGGACCGGCTTCGAGGTGCGTATCGGCGGTATCGCGGACAACTTCCAGTTGCACACGCTGCTCGCCCATGTCCTCGTCGGCGGCGGCCACGTGCCGGGCACGGCGCCTTCGGCGGAGAGCGTCCGCTTGGCCACGGACCCGCGGCCCGCACGAGGACGCACCGAGACCGTTGCGACCGGTGCCTTCGAACTCCTCGCCCCGGACGGCGAGCGGATCTGGAACGAGGGGCTGCCCGACGACGTCCCGGTGGTGGAGGGGCGGCGCCTGCTCGTCCTCGACGAGCCGATGTACCGGCGCAGTTGGAACGCCGACCGGTTCTTCCCGCTGCTCCCGGGCACGGCCGAGCTGACCCGCGTCCTGTCCGAGGACGAGACGCGGACCTGGTTCGCCCGCACCTCGTTCGGCGACGGGACCCACGCGGCGTCAGTCCGCTGACCGGCGGGACCGGAAAACGGTTCGACGGCTCCGCGGCCCGCTGGCACAGTGACGCACCATGGCGAACTCGCAGCTGCTGACCGCCGCGGACGTACAGCGCATGCAGGCTCTGGCACAGCGTGTCACGGCCGTGCGCCCGGACCTGGTGAACAGCGACGCCACCTTCGGCGAGCTGGCCTGGAACTGGGGCAAGGGGCACCGCACGGAGGGTGCGAGCTGGCCGTGCCGGCTGTGGTTCTCCGGCGGGGACCTGGTGGCCTGGGGCTGGGCCCGTCTCCCGCGCCAGGTGCGGCGGAGCGACGGGTCGGTCAGCGACATCACCGACGCCTGTCTGTCGTACCAGGTCGATCCCGGCCACGCGGGCCTGGTGGACGAGGTGATCGACTGGTACGACGCCACGGCGGGCGACATCGAGCGCACGGTGATGCCGGGCGCCGCCGACGAGTTCGCCCTGAATCGATGGGCCGCGCACGGCTACGTGACCGACCCGGCCGCGCTCGGCGACGCCGGGTCCTGGACCCAGCTCAACGAGCGCGGCCTCGACCACGTGGAGCAGCCGGTGCTGCCGGACGGATTCCGGTTCCGCACCGCTGAGGAGGCCGGGCCGGACGCCGCGGTCCAGGCCCATGTGGACGCCTGGGCCCCCTCGACGTACAGCGCCGAGGGCTACGAAGGCGTCCGGCGGACGGCTTCGTACCGCGGCGACCTGCACCTCCTGGTGGAGGCCCCGGACGGGACGATGGCGTCCTCGACGATCATGTGGCTCGACGGGGTGAACAGGACCGCCGAGTTCGAGCCGGTCGGGACGCACCCCGGTTACCGGCGGCGGGGCCTGGCGCGGGCGATGCTGCTGCACGGGATGCGTCTGGCGCGGGCGGCCGGGGCCGCCCACATGACGGTGGCCTGCCTGGGCGCACCGGGCCGTCCCCAGGCGCGGGAGCTGTACTACGGGGTCGGATTCCGCCCGGTCTCGCGGGACGCGCCGCTGATCATGACCGGGACCCGGACCGGGGGCTGAGGGCCGTCAACGGCCCTGCTGCCGGGGAGCCGGCGTGAGTCCCGTGCACTGCCGCAGCTGCTCGTAGCGGTCGCTGATGCTCTGCGCCGCGGCGCCGGTCCGCGGCTCCGGTACGCCGTGGCCGTCCACGAGCGCGGGAGTGAAGTCGGCGGCCGTGACCGAGCCGTGCGTCACCGTGAGGGTCGTCACGCCGGTCTCGTCCGAGTGCGGGTACGGAGAGGAGCCGTACCAGAGGAAGTTGCCGAGGCCGTAGGCCACGTAGGTCGGTCCGAGCATGCCGGAGCCGAGCATGACGTGGGCGTGGGTGCCGACCACCGCCGTGGCGCCCGCGGCGGACAAGTCGGCGGCGATGGAGCGCTGCTCGGGTCCGGGACAGCTCTGCCCCTCGGTGCCCCAGTGCAGGTAGACCACGACGACATCGGCGCGTGCCCGTGCCGCGCGGACCGCGCTCACGAGCCGCGACCGGTCCAGAGCCGAGGCGATCCCGGGACGCTCCGGCCCCGCACGGAACGTGGCGTTGGTGAGGTCCTGGATCTGACTGGCGGCGAGCACGGCCAGGCGCACACCGTTGACCTCGGTGACGTACGGCCGGTAGGCCTCGGTGTCGTTCGCGCCGATGCCCAGCACGGGGATCGGCGAGTCGTGTGCGGCGGAGAGGGTGTCGGCCAGCCCCTCGGGGCCGTAGTCGACCGCGTGGTTGTTGGCCATGGTGACCGCGTCGATGCCCGAGCGGCGCAGCGCGTCCAGCGCCCGCGGCGGTGTCCTGAAGTGGTAGAGCTTCGGCTCCGGCGTCCCGCGGGTGGTGATCGCCGACTCCAGGTTGACCATGGCGAAGTCGGCGGCCGACAGCACGGGGGACAGCGGGCCGAGGGCGGGGTCGGCATCCAGCCGCGGCGCCGTGCGCTGCGTGAAGTGGACGTCACCGGCGAAGGCGAGGGTGACCGTGCCGGGTTCGCGGTGGCGGGCGGGGGGTGCGGTGGCGGAAGTTCGGGGGAGTGCCGAGGACTTGAGCTGCGGCGGAGCGGCGTTGTCGGTAGGGGCTTCGCCGGGCCTCGACACCAGGTAGGCCGTCGCCGCGGCCACCACGACGATCATCGCCGCGCCCAGCGTGGTGTGTCTGCGACGCCGCTGCCGGCCGGGGAGGGCGGCATGGCGCGACTGCGGTTCATGCATCGGACAACCGTACGATCGATTCGTTCAGGGGGTCCGCTCGCGCGCAGAACGCGCTGCCGCCGAATCAGCGCGCGTCACGGAGCCCTTGGATGGACAGGCCCTCCAGCCTGCTTCCGGAATGAGACCGCCCTGAGCCCGTAAGGTCGCGAAACGGCAACGCAACAGGCCCGCGGTCCCGCCGCCGGTCAGGCGGGCCGCGTCGGGGCCTTGCGGGCGAGCAGGTGGACCTCGCGGAACTGCCGAAGATCGGCCGGCTGCGGCTCACGGACGATCCGGGCCACCTCGGCCAGTCCGGACCGGCGCAGCATCGCCGCCAGATGATCGGGCCACCACCGATAGGCCGGTGCGACCGCGTGGTCGAAGACCTGCGTCGGGTGGGCCGCGTCCTCGCTGGCCGAGAAACCCAGCAGCAGATGACCGCCCGGTGCCAGCACGCGGTGGAACTCCGCCAGGACAGGGGCGAGTTCGTGCGGCGGGGTGTGGATGACGGACCACCGTGAGAGCACGCCGCCCAGTGCGCCGTCGCCGATGTCCAGCGCGGTCATCGAGCCCACGTCGAACCGCAGGTCCGGATAGGACCGGCGCGCCGACGCGACCATCGCGGCGGAGGCGTCGACGCCGAACACCGGCAGGCCCAATGCGTGCAGGTGGGCCGTGACATGGCCGGGTCCGCACCCCAGATCGGCGACCTGGCCGTCGCCGCTCGCGCGCACGGTCTCGGCGAAGGCGCGCAGGGCGGCGCGGTCCAGGGGCCTGTTGCGCAGCTCGTCGCGGAACCGTTCCGCGTACAGCGCGGCAACCGCGTCGTAGGCCTCGCGGGTGGCGCTGAGGGCGTCGGTCTCGGCCATAGCCGCGACCCTAGCCCCTGGCGCCGTGGCGGGAGCGGGATTCGCGATCTTCCGTCTCGCCTGCCGCTCGGCACCTCGCGCCGTGCGGGCGGAACGCTGGGGCCACTGGGCGGTCCGGCGCCGAGTCGGCGGCGCGGCGCGGGAACTGCGCGTTGGGCAGTGTGCGTCGGTGGGGGCATGAGAGAGCGAAGAGAACCCATGGGTGCCGTGGGCTGCCTCGTGGCGGCTGCCAGTGCGTGTGTCGGGCTCGGGGTGTGGCTGCAGGGTGCCCGTCCGGCTCTTCAGGGGGGTTTCGAAGGCCGACGGGACTGGAGCCTGCTGTATGTGGAACTGCCGTTCATGCTGGTCGGGTTGCCCGCGGTCACGCTGGCGGTGTGGGCGGTGGCGAGCGGTGTGCTCCGGCGACGGGCCGGTACGCGTGCGCGGACGGCGGTGTCGGGCGGGGCGGCCGCGGCGGCGCTGGCCGTGCTGATCTGGGGTTGTCTCGCCTGGCTGGACGTCCGGGTCGACGCGTTCCTCGAAGGCGACGCGTGATTGCGGCGGCGTTCAGCGCGGAAGCACCCAGTCCGGCCGCCAGGTTCCGGCGGCGTCGGGGCCGGTCGCGGTGGTGGCCAGATGGGCGCGGAGGGTGGCCAGCGCCGGGTGGGGGTTGTCGCGGTGCCAGAGGAGCGAGTGCGGGTAGACGGGCGTCGGGTCGGTCACGGGGATGCGGCGCAGGCCGTGGCCGGCGGGCCAGCCGGTGGGGTCGGCTCCGGTCGGTGACTGGGGGAGCATGCCCGCGCCGATGAAGGTGGCCAGTGCCGGGGTGCCGGCCACGGTGTCCAGCAGCGCGTCGGAGCCGAAGTTGGGGCCGGTCGTCTCGATGGTGAGGCCGAACTCGGCGACGAGGGCGTCGTAGTAGGCGGCCCACTCGGTCCCGGGGACGACGCCGGGCATCCAGATGCGGTGCCCGGCGAGCTGATGGACCGTCACCGACGCCACGTCCGCGAGCGCGTGGCCGGGGCCGGTCAGCAGTTCCAGTGGCTCGTCGTGCACCCGCACGGATGCGATGTCCTCGGGGAGCGGCCTGCCGGGCGAGGCGACGGCGCGGAAGGAGGCGTCGATCTCGCCGGACCGGACGGCGGCGACCGCCCTGTCGATGTCGGGCAGCATCACCACGTCGAGTTCGATCTCGGGCCGTGCGCGGTGGAAGCCGCGCATCAGGCCCGACGCCGCGCCGCGCGAGGCGAGGATGTCGACCCGCAGCGGGCGGCGGCCGGTGCGCACGGACGAGGCCGCGCGCTCGGCGACGCGCAGCAGTTCACGCGCGTGGGGCAGGAACGCCTGCCCGTCGATGGTGAGCTCGGCACCGCGCGGGGTACGGGTGAACAGCCGCACGCCGAGGTCGCGTTCCAGCGCGGCGACGCGCTTGGAGACGGCCTGCTGGGTGACCGCGAGTCCGGCGGCGGCCTCCTGGAACTGCCCCGCCTCGGCGACGGCGACGAAGGTCCGTACGGTGTCGAGGTCCATGCCGACACCCTAAGGTCACAACCATTGGTTGTGTCCGGTGGTCCGACGGTTGTTTGATCCCCCGGTACGCCGTTCGCTTTGATGCTGGCGACCGCGGATCGCGTGGTGCGGGCGAGGGGTGGAGGGCGTCGGGCATGAGAAGCGGGCACCGGCTGGGGCGGCCGTTCGGGTGGCTGTGGGCGGCGTACGGGACCAGCGCGCTCGGCACGTGGCTCGCCTTCGGCGCGTTCCCGCTGATCGCGATCCAGGTCCTGCACGCCGGGTCGGCCGAGGTCGCCGCGCTCGCGTCCGCCGGCGCGGCGGTGGGTGCCGTGGTGGCGGTGCCGCTCGGGCCGTGGGTGGAGTTCCGCCGCAAGCGGCCGGTGCTGATCGCGGCGGACCTGGTGCGGTGCGCGGCGCTGCTGACGATCCCGGCCGCGTTCGCGCTCGGCGTGCTCACCTTCCTTCAGCTCCTGCTGGTCTCGGTCGTGGTCGCGGCCGCCGACATCACCTTCCGTGCCGCCTCCGGCGCGTACCTGAAGACGCTGCTGCCGGCCGGGGACCTGCTCGTCGCCAACGCCCGGTTCGAGTCCACGGCCTGGACGACCACGATCGTGGGACCGCCGCTGGGCGGCGCGGCGATCGGCCTGCTCGGTCCGATGGCGACGGTCGTGGCCGACGCGGTCAGCTACCTGCTGTCGGCCCTGGGCATCCGCGCCACGGGCGGGCACGAGCCGCGGCCCGCGCACCGGGAGGGGGCGCGCATGCGGGCGCGGGACCTGCTCGACGGCTGGCGGTACATCCTCGCCGACGCGGTACTGCGTCCGCTGTTCCTCAACACCGCGCTCTTCAACGGCCTGGTGATGGCGACCCAGCCGCTGCTCGCCGTCCTGATGCTCGGCCGGCTCGGGTTCACGCCGTGGAGTTACGGACTCGCCTTCGCGGCGCCCTCGATCGGCGGGCTGCTCGGCTCGCGGCTGGCCCGGCCGCTCGTCGACCGGTGGGGCTGGCACCGGGTCCTTGTCGCGGCCGGGGCGCTGCGCGCGCTCTGGCCCGTCGGCCTGACCTTTGTGGGGCCCGGCACCGGAGGGCTGCTGCTGGTGATCGGCATAGAGTTGGGGCTCATTTTCTGCTGCGGGGTCTTCAACCCCGTGTACGCCACCTCCCGCCTCGAACGCACCGCGAGCGACCGGGTCGCCCGCACGCTGTCCGCCTGGGCGGTGACGACCAAGGCGTCGACGGCGCTTCTGACGGCCGTCTGGGGTGTGCTGGGTGCCCTGCTCGGCCCGCGTACGGCCGTCGGCCTGGCCGGTGTGCTCCTGCTCGCGACACCCCTGCTGCTCCCGCGCGGCGCGGCAGCGCGTCTCCCCGCTCCAGAGCCGGAGCCGAGCCGTACCTGACGCGGCGACTCGTGATTCCATTCCCGCATGACCACCGAGAGCACCGAGAGCACCGCGGCGCGCGGCGGGCGGCCGGACCGCGCGGTCCGGCCCAGGACGGACGGCGATGTCGAGGAGTGCGTCCGGGTCCTCGCGCGGGTGCATCACAGCGACGGCTACCCGGTCGACTGGCCGGACCGCCCGGGCGACTGGGTCGCACGGGCCACCGGGCTGGGGGCCTGGGTCGCCGTCCTCGACGGCCGCCTCGCCGGCCATGTCGGCCTCTCCCGCCCCGCGGAGGGGGACACGGCCCCCGGGCTGTGGGGCGACCGGAGCGGTACCGGCCGCGAGGGGACAGCGGTGGTGAGCCGGCTGTTCGTCGACCCGGGGGCGAGGGGGCACGGGCTCGGCGCGCTGCTGCTCGGCCGGGCCGAGCGGGAGGCCCGGCGGCTCGGCCTGCACCCGGTGCTCGACGTGGTGGCCTCCGACACGGCGGCGGTCGCGCTGTACGAGCGCCTGGGGTGGGAGTTGCTGTCCGAGCTCGAACAGCGCTGGGGGCAGGGGCGGATGGTGCCGATCCGCTGCTACGCGGCGCGGACCGGGGCCGTCGTAGAGTCCTCCCAGGGCGTGTTTCGAAAGTAGCGCCGGCCGCCCGGAGGGCGGGTCCCGCGGCTCCCCCAGCTACCGCTGGGGGTACCCCCAGGTGCGGTGCAT
>NZ_JBIVLI010000048.1:0-18541 GCF_044751205.1 Streptomyces sp. NPDC088732 | reverse complement strand
ATCCACGGCTTCCTGCTCACACCCCACGAACGGCGGAATCGTCGCACCGGACACGCCCACCAGAGACGATTCACATGATCGTGTTACGAGCTCTATGCCGTCCGCGCCCGCCCAGCCAGAGCCTTGACGACGCCACGCAGAATGGGGACCCACCGACACGTCCAACGCCTTTGTCGGGACCTCTTAGACATCTCGAAGATGAGCCGGTGGACGTCTCTATATCCGGACCCTCACCCCGACGCCGGGACAAACACCCGAATCAGGTGGGAATCCGTACACCACTTCCAAGGACGCAACCCCGTGGTGCACCCGTGGCTGGGCGCGTTCGTCACGAAGCCGCCAAGCCGAAGTGCTGACCGCAGGTACTGTCCCGAACAGAATGGGCGGCTCATCTCCGCAGGTCAGCCAAAGCTACTGTGTCGCTATGAGATCCATACCCTGGGCCATTTGTACTGCCGTGCTCGGCCTGGCGATTGTCGCCGTAGTCTCCGTCATGGCCTTCCTCTTCTTCGACGGCCAGAACAGTGCCCTCGACGTGCTCATCGTCTCCGCGCCCATCCTTGTTGGTCTCGGGTTCGGTGTGTCCGGCGCGTGGCGAAGAGCCAAGGGCATCCGGCCCACACCCCCGGCGCCGCTCGGTCCCTGGGGCAAGGTTCTGTGGAATGTCCTCGCGCTGTTCCTGTGCTTCTGGGCACTTGTCTTCTTCATGACACTTGGCAAGGTCCATGACCCGGCCATGGCGGGCGTTTGCGTCGTGTTTGCAGGCGCCTTCGTGTGGGGTGCCGTACGTGCCTGGAAGAGGATCGGCGTGACCGGCCAAACTGAAGAGTCTGGCCGCCCTTACAGCGCTCGCGACCCCAAGACGGGCGAATGGGCGAAGTGGGACCGAAGGCAGCGATAGCCCTGGAGGCACGAACGCGCCTCCGCCGTCCCGAAGGACAGCGGGGGTGCTCCGCGGCCGGTACGCCTTGTTGGCTTTGTTCACGGGTATGGGCGGCTGTTTTCAGTGGGCTGGGAGGTACCCGGACCGTGCAACGTTCGATGCTCACGAGAAATGACAGCGCTCGGCCGTCGGCCGCAGCTGTGCCGATCGAACGGTGCAGCTGTGGGGAAGCGGACGGCCTTGAGCAGGTGCACTGCACAGGCTCCGGTCAAGCGGAGTTCTCCGCTTTCTGCAGTGTCCGGTAGGTCCGCCGTACTTGCGCTGGGCCCGGGCGTCCAGGGTGACGGGGCCGGCGCGCACGATGCGTGCGAGCGTGTGCCCCTTGATCACCAGCCGGCCATGTTTGTGCTGCGAGGTGGAGTGGGGTCAACTGCCTTTTGAACGGCGGCTGACGGACGGGCGGGACCAGGTCGGCTGGGACGTTGTCGTGCGACGGACACGGGCCGGTGCTGCGCTGCGCCACGTCCGCCGTGTGGGTGGGCCGGCTCGGGCAGGGCTCTTGGCAGGCCGCGGTGTGGGCCGGTCCGCTGGTGTACCCCCGAACCGGTGCGGTGGGGACCACTGCCGGCCGACGGCGTCCTGGGGTGTAACTCCGCCATCCGGTCGAACAGTCGAGCAGTCGCCCGTCGCTGGTGCCGATGAGCAACCGCCTTGGCCCGGTGACGGTCAATGCCGTCCGGACGGCGCGCACTCCGGCAACAGCGATATGGCTGCGCCAGCGCACGGCACCTTCGCGGAGATCCCGCGCGACGATCTCGCCGTCGTCGTACGTGACATGTACGGTCGGCGTGTCGCAGTCGAGATCGGTGGCCGGTCTGTCGGTCCGGAAAACCCAGATCGGCTGCCCGGTGGTCACCTCGCGCCGCACGACGAACGAGCCACCGGGCTGCAACCCCTGGCCGTTGTACACGGTGCCCGCGTGGACCAGAGATCCGTCCGCGGCCTCGGCACCCGGTCCGGCGGAGTGTGTTTCATCCGGCTCCCGGGAGTACGGGAACATGTGCCTGGCCTCCGCTTGCGCCCGGCGGGTGCGAAGCCCGGCAGGCCGTCGTCGCCACAGTCGACTACGGAGACACGTGTAGCGCCTCATCGACACCACAGCGTCGGCCGAGCCGCCACGCGCTCGCAGATCAGCGCACTCGGAATGATCCTGAAGGCCAGGAGACCATTTCCTTAGTGGTCGGCTCCGTAAATCCTTCGGGGGTTGACTCCGGAACCTATGTCGTGCGTTGTGCCGGGGCGGGTGCTGCCGTGGGAATGGGGTTGTGACGGGTCTTGTGAGTCACCGCCGCATTTCAGAGGGGTCCCCGCGCTGTTCTGCCAGCGGCGAACCCCAGGCCGACCGGACTCGACGATCACTACAGTCCAGTCTCATGACGAGGATCACGACGCGTACGGTCGAGTACCCGGCCGACGGTTTGACGATGATCGGGCATCTCGCGGTCCCCGCAGGTCTCGACCGCCGGCCCGCGGTGCTGCTCGGACCGGAGGGCATGGGGCTCAGCGACGTCGAGCGCCGCCGGGCCGATGCTCTCGCCGAGCTGGGATACGTGGCGCTGGCCTTCGACCTTCACGGCGGGCGCTATTTGGGCGACCCCGAGGAGATGCTGGCCCGTTGTGTACCACTGCTCTCTGATCCCGACCGGATGCGGGGCATCGGCCATGCGGCACTCGACGTGTTGCGCACAGAACCGCGGACCGACCCCGACCGGGTCGCCGCCATCGGCTACGGCACCGGAGGCGCCATTGGGGTGGAACTCGGGCGCGACGGCGTCACCCTGCGCGCGATCGGAACAGTCAACGCACTGACCACGGGCCGACCGGGCGAGGCAGCGGGCATTCGCTGCCCGGTGTGGGTCGGCGTCGGGTCGGAAGACCCGATCATGCCGCCTGCACAGCGGGACGCGTTCACCTCCGAGATGCAGGCCGCTGGCGTCGACTGGCGCCTCACGGTCTACGGCGGCGCTTTGCACGCCTTCCACCACCCGACGGTCGACCACCCCACGGTCCCCGGCGTCGGCTATCACCCACGGCATGCGCAGCGAGCCTGGCGCGACGTCGTCGACCTGCTCGCCGAGTGCCTGCCCGTGACGGAGTGATCTGGTCAGTTCAAGCTGTCCTGGGGCAGCTGTCCCACACGGATGTCGGTGATGCCCACCCCGTCCTGCCGGGGCCCGCGCCTCCCGGGCAGCCCGGGCAGCCCGGACGCGGCGCTCCTGTTGGACAGGTCAGCTCGGCACAGAGGCGTCCGCTGGGCGCGGTGACGATCGGAACGTCCGGGCAGAGCGACGGCTCCCGCACCAGGGGGTCTCGTTCGAGGTCGTCGACCGCCGGCTGCCGGCGCGTCTTCACCGTCACCCAGTGCACCAGGTACGCGCGGCGCGCGGCCGTGTACGGGGGCAGCCACTCCGCGACGTCCTGGTCCCCTTTCGCCCTGTTCGAGCGTGGCGATTCGCCGATGTCAGAGATGACACCAGGTCCACTACGAGGAGACGTCCAGCTCCGCAAGCCCGTGGAAGTCTCACAGGGCGAGAATCCGACCTCCGTCGGCGCAAGGACCGCGAGGAAGCGGATTGACCACGCAGGGGTCAGTTCACTGACGCACTCCAGCCGTCACTGGCCGCGATGAGTAGGGCTCCCCGGTGCAGGTCGAGGCTGCAGGTGGCAGTGGGCTTCCCCACCTGGACAAACGGGCCAGGGCCGTGGAAGGCGACTGTGTCGAGGTGGAAGGCATCGGGATCGGTGCAGCTGACAGTACTCAGCCGCCAAGGCGTGGAGAGGGCCTGGCTGAGCCCGGGCGGCACGGCGAGTTGGAGTTGGGCAGTGGCAGGACGATCCGCATCGTATTGGGTGTGTGCCGCTGTCCAGGTGGCCATGACGAGGACCGCCTGCGCCGGCGGACCAGACGCGGGCGTACTTTCGGACGGAGACGGGGGAGTCCGACTGGCAGTCCGCGGCACCTCGACGAGATCCGGGTGGCCTGCGCGCTTGTTGAGAGCGTCTGCGAACCAGTCGGAAAGCTCCGGGCTGCCCTGCGCGACCCAGGCAACGTTGTACCGGCACCGGGCTGGCACCACTGAAGTGCGCCTCGCCCTCCTCGACAGTTGGGCGGAGCTGAACCGCAGCTTCGACGCATGATCCAGTCATGCGCGGCCCTGCGCGCGAAGTACCCCGACGGTGCCGGATTTCATGCTTGCCGTTTCCTCATCGCGTGATGCGAATGGCACGTGACAGACGGTGAGAACGCAGTTGGGCTACAGGTCTCAGTCAGCCGCACATGCGGGATGTGGGTCTCTTCAGGCTCCAGGGCCCTGGATTCGCTCGAAACCCGCTCGATGGCTCTCGGACCACTCGGTGGGTCGCATCGTCTCCCCGCTGACGTTCACGATGGTCCGCGTCCCGTGTGCGTACGTGCTGCTGCCATCACGGCTGCATACGCGGAAGCCGATCGTTGCCGATGTGCGTCCCACCTGTTCGGTCCAGAGGTGGACAGCGATTGCCCCATTGCCGGTCAAAGGAAGGTCGAACACGATGGAGACCGCCTTGACGACATAGAGCGTCGGTACAGCCTCGTCGGGTGCTCCGAAGCCCAGACTCAATGCATATGTGTTCCAGGCACGTTCGACCATAACGGTGTATCGGGAGTTGTGCAGCATCCCGTAGGGGTCGAGGTCGTCGAAGTAGACATCCAGAGGGAGAAAGGCGCCGTGGGCTACGGAATCGGATATCAGAGATGGTGCACTGGTGTCAGTCATGATGAATTCTTTCTCGTGTTGGTTCTTTCTTGAGCCGATTACACAGCCTGGCCTCAGTCTTCAAGCTCCGAACGCTTGCCAACACACATGCGGCGTTCTGCGCTTGGCGAACTCCGTAAGGGGAGGGGGAGTCACCGTCCGCACAGGGCCACCGGGGAGCTGAGACGTTTGAAGGGGTCCGCTCGATCGAACTCTCGCCGCAGTGCGCTACCAGCAGCACCGCAAGCCCCGGCACCCGCGCCGGCAGCTCGAGAATCTGCATTCATGGCGACTGTTGAACCTCTCTTGCTGCGCATCTGGACCCTGCGCTGCGATGCAGAAACGGCCGATAGGCTTGCACGTTCGCGTTGCACAACCTTCGCTCAGGCCCGGCTCTGCCCTAAATCGGAATTCGAATGTTCGGATGCTATCACCGGGTCTGGGAGCAGCCAAAAACTTTCACTGAATGGAAATCCGACTTGGCGTCAGTGCTCGTTGCTTAACGAGCACTACCTCAGCTTGTTGTTTAACCCTGCTGCTGTTTTGAAGGTGCTCCCGCGGCTGCGGAAGGTCACCAAGGACCGGATCGTCTGCATCGATAACGTCGACTTCGACCGCGGTGTCATCCTTGGCGACACTGCCCGAGTCGGCAAGAAGCCTGTGCGTCTGGAGCCCGCGACCAACTGGTTCTGCCTGATGGAGGCGTACGTGCTCTCGCTCGGCGCCTTCAGCTGGCTCCGCCTCGGCGGCTGCCACCGCGCTGCCGGCGACTGCGCCGCAGCCCGGGAGGCCCTGACGCGGATGGCACAGGGACGCGGTACCGTGATCACCTCCTGCACGTCGGGACCGGGGGATCCCGTTCCCGGCCCGCCTGCCGGCACCGCGCCGGAGGTCGAGTTGGCAGACAAGGCACGTTGACCGATCCGACCACCGATGGGTGGCCGGCGGCGTCGCGGTCATCGCCGTCAGACGTGTTGGAACCACCACAATGCCGCGGTGACTGCTGCCGCGGTGGCGGCGCCCTTGAGAACGTGGGTGACTGGACCAGGCACGTGCTGGCCTCAGGGAAGCACACCGCGCCCGGCGTTGCCTCACGCAGGAGGCTGTCAGTCCCTGTTCGTAGGATCACGGCATGTCTGATGCCTTCACCGTCCTGTGGACCCATGACACGTGCCGAGCGCTGCGCAAGGCAGGGCGCGTGGGTGAGCGACCGCCGGTCGCATTCAGCGGCGTTCACTCCTCCCTGCCCGCGTGGTCGGGCGTTCGCCCAGGGGACCAGGTGTACGCGCTGCACGTCAAGCAACGCGAAGTGTTCGTGGTGAGTCAGATGCGAGTGATCGAAGCGGGCCGTCGCGATTGCTGCGGCACAGCCCCCACCACCTGGGAAGAGCCTGCATATCCCGGGCATGACGACTGGTCGATGCTCGGAGCCGGCGGATGCGGGGCTCAGGCGGTACATGTGGACGCCACGCCCGTGTGCTTCGATGTACCTGTCTCCGGTGAAGTGCTCACCAAGCTTGCCTGGCGCAACCGGCGAGGACAGACCCGCGGCCTGAAGTACGTGGTGGACGGTCGCCTCGAAAAATCGAACAGCCTTCAGGGGTTCTACCGCCTGACGCCCGAGGCCGCTGATGAACTGGCGGAGGTCGTCAGCAGTTCTGCCCCTTGATATTGACCGATGGATGAGGAGTCAGTACTCGTCTCACCGCTACCGGCAGTGTAGAAAGTCGAACACGAGTGAACTCCGCCGCCTCCCGAAGCGGTGAGCATTCACTGTCCGTTCTCAGGTTCTGGCTCAGGTTTTGTGCCGGGTGACGCTCTGTCATTACTCGATGTTGAAGAGCGGGATGGACGGTGATGGTGGAGCAAGGACTGTGCGCAGGCGGTTGAGGGTGGCTCGCCACTGCTTCCAGTCTTCCGGGTCGGCCCAGTTCGAGGCTGGCCCGGCCTCGTCGCTGATGACGCGAGCGAGGGCCTCATCCGCGAGCGTTCGGAGATCGTCGGGGAAGGCGGGCATGGGTTCTTCAGGGCCGTAAGGTATGTCGATTGGATCGCCGCCAGGGCATAGCGCCGCGATCAGCGCGGCGGCGGCCACCGCCTCTTCTCCCTCGGCGAGCCAGCCGGTGGCGTCGACGGTGCGCGTGAGGATGCCACGGACCAGTGCCTCGCGCTCCTCGGGTTTGGCGTCGTCGAGAGCATTCGCGAAGTCCGCGGCCGTGTCGTTGTCGAAGGGGCCGGTGTCCCAGGTGCCCATGTCGATCTCCCCATGTAGGCGCGTCAGGATCCTTGCATCAGCCGCCGACATGGCGATCACTCTGCGAGCAGTACGCACTTCCGCAGAAGGGCGAAGCCAGCACGCCCGAACATCTGACGCTTGAGCATTTTGATCCGGTTGACATGCCCCTCGACCACGCCCGAGCCCCAAGGCAAGGCGCGTCCGGCGGTGACGGCGTCAAGGGTGTGGACGCTGGGCAAGTCGTCCTGCGGACGACGTCGAGCAGGGCTGGCAGGTGTTCGCCCTGCGCTGGGTGAGCATGACCGCGAAGGAGCGGGACGTGCCGGGTGAGGGCTTCGAGCTCGGGACACTCCGGCGACCGTTCGGGGCGACGGTGGCCGGGCGGTCACCGGTCGCGGTGAGGCGCGCTTCTTGTGCGGGTAGGCGCGGGTTCGCTGGTGGCTGCCGTTGTAGCCGACCGGCACGATCTCCTCCCACATTTTCCAGGCGTTGGTGAAGCCCTCGTTCCACCGGTCGTCCAGGTAGGGCTTGTCTGCGGCCGCCCACATGCCGACATTGCCCCGGCGATGGGGGTGGGTGGGTAGGGTCGGGGGCGTGTTTGATGCTGGGGAACGAGACCGTGTCCGGGAGCGTTTGCTGGTTCTCGCGGGCGTGGATCCTGCGGTGGTGGGCGCGGCGGTGACGGGCTGAGGCCGTCGGTGCCGCGGACCGCTGGTCGGATCTCGACCTTGCGTTCGCGGTCGACGGCGAACCCGGCCCCGTGCTGGAGCGTTGGACGGCAACGCTGTACGAGGACTTCTTCGCCCGGCACCACTGGGACCTGCCCTCGGGCTCCACGGTCTATCGGGTGTTCCTCCTGCCCGGCTGGCTCGAGGTCGACATCGCGTTCACCCCGGTCGGTGAGTTCGGACCGCTCGGGCCTGCCTGGCGCACCGTCTTCGGCCCCACCGTCCCCCTCAGGCGGGGCGATCCTCCCGGCCACGACCACCTCGTCGGATTGGCCTGGCACCACGCGCTCCACGCGCGGACCTCCATCGAACGCAGCCGCTACTGGCAGGCCGAGTACTGGATCGGTGCCGTCCGCGACCAGGTGATCGCACTCGCCTGCCTCCGCCTCGGCCACCCCTCCGCCCACGCCAAGGGCGCCCACCTGCTTCCGCAGGAACTCACCGCTCCGCTCCACCAGACGCTGATCCGGTCGCTGGACGACACGGAACTACGCCGGGCCCTGGCCGCCGTGCTGACCGCACTGACACGCGAACTGGAACGCACCGACGACACACTGTCAGCGCGGCTTCAGCCCATGCTGGCCCAACTCGCCGGCCAGTGATCTCAGCTCAACCCCCAGGACTGCATCGCCCTGGACCAGCCTGCTTGCCGCTCGTGGACGTGCAGTCGAGTGCGTGCCATGATCACGGCAGTTTCCTGCGCAGATCCGTGCGCTGGGCGAGGAGGGAACCGTGCCGCTCTACTTTGCTGTGCCGCTTGTCCTGCTGACCGGGGTCCTTGCCACGTCCGGCGTTGCAGCAATGGCCTGGGGCTGGGTGCTCCCCTGGAACCGGCGCTACGTTCGCCGCCCGCGTCTTTTCGGCCTGGGGCAGTTGATTGCCGCTCTCGCTTTGAGCTGGAACTGGGTCGTGGTCCCGGTGATCGGGGGAGACGGGCTTCGGCACTGGGGATCGCGTACCGGCAGCTTGATTCTTTTGGTCGGCTTGCTCGTGACGTGGATCGGCGAGTCGGTCGGTGGCGAACGGGGAGCCGACAGCCATTCCTAGGGACGTACCGCCGCCGGTCAGGACCTGATCGAGGCGGCTGTTCCTTTGCCGTCCGGCTCCTCACCGGGCCGTTCTCGGAGCGAACACAGGGAAGAGCCCGAGAGGGGGGTCGGGATTCTGCGGGTACGCGGCGGCCGTGACCGTGACGTGAGCACGCAGCCCCGACACTGAAGCCGACGGGCTTGGGTCGTGCACTGGTGCGGTATTGCCGGACTGTCGGCCGTGAGGGTCTGCCGCGGCTGCGGCGGTCGGCACCCGATCGGGGCCGACCGCCGCAGCCGCGTTCTGCGTCAGCCGGTCGTGTCGGTCAGGCCGGCCGACAGGACCGTCACTCGCTGGTCGTTCCTGTCGCTTTTCCACGGCGTGTCGAGTTCGAGGAGGGTGCTGGTCTTCGGGTCGATGATGACCTCTGTGGTGCCGATGGCTCCGTGGAAGACCAGTTTTGTGCCGCTGCGTCCTGCGGCGTCCTTGACGGTGCCGGCGTTCGTGACGCCTCGCAGCGTCGACAGTGCCTTGAACAGTCCGGCGCGCAGTTCCGGGCTGGCGGGGGCGCTGCTGAGCAGGATGCTCGCCTGTTCGAAGCCCACTGTGCCCGCGTCCTCCTCCCAGGGGCCCTTCTGCGCGCTCAGGATGGATCGCCGCAGCAGGACCGGGTCGGTGGTCAGGCTGTCCAGGCTGTTCCAGTCCAGCTGCTTCGAGCCGAGTTGCCAGCCGCGGAAGTGGCGCTTGAGGCCGGTCCCGCCGGTGGCGGTGTAGGTCAGTTCCATGGACCGCGAGATGTAGGTGGTGCCGGTCCTGGTGCGGACCTTCCAGTACGTTCCCGAGCCCGCCGGCTGGGTGGCGGCAACCTCGGCGATGTCGTTCAGGAACACCGAAGCGGACTCCGCCTGCGTTTCGTGCCGCGTGCCCGAGCTTCCTGCCCCGGTGTCCGCGTAGGTCACGGCGACGCCGGCCGCCACCGCCGCGGCAGCGACGACGGCTAGGACACGGCGGCGCCTCCGGAACGGCGTCACCACGACCTTCTCCCGCGGGGCCTTTACCGTCTCCTCCTGCACGGCCTCCTCGACCGCGGCCAGTGCCCGGGCCAGCGCCCGGGCCGACAGGGGCTCGACCCGGCCCGCCGCCTGCAGCGCCTCGGCGCCGGGGAAGTCCAGCAGCGCCTGCCGCTCGGTCATGTCCGTCTCCTCCACGTCGTAGGTGCTCATGCGAGTTCTCCTGTTACGGTCAAGCCCCGTCCCACGAGGGGAGACGCCGTGAGCCGTTCGCGCAATCTGGCCCGGGCCCGGTGCAGCCGCGAACGGGCCGTCCCGGTCGGGATGCCCACGGCGGCGGCCGCCTCGGCGGGCGTCAGCTGCTCCCAACTGACCAGGAGCAGCACCTCTCGCTCGGCCTCGGGCAGTTCTGCGAGCGCGATTCGCAGTACGGGTGCCAGCGCTGCTGCGTCCAGGCGCTGGTCCACCGCCTGCCAGGGGTCGGTGACCTGTCCCCCCGGCAGGGCCTCCGTCCGTGCCGTCCGCCGCACGTGGCCGGCGAGGACGTTGCGGGCCACTCCGAACAGCCAGCCGCGCGCCGATCCGCGCGAGGCGTCGAACGTGCGCCGCGCGGCGAACGCCTGCAACCACGTTTCGGCCAGGAGATCGTCCGCGGCGACGGGTGCCCGGCGGGCGAAGTAGCCGTGCAGGGCAGCGGAGTGCTGTTCCACCAGAGGCGTGAATGCCGACGGATCGTCCGCGGCTTTGGAGAGTTGGGCGTCACTGTCGGGGCCGCCGCAGGCGTCGTGTTCCGATTCCATGGAATCTCCGTTTCTGACCGTCGGACGACGGTCTCACCCCGTACTTGTCGCACCGCGCGGTGTGCGTTCGCGCACCGCATCCGCGTCCGCGGAACCCGTCGCTTCTGGTCGCCGGCGTGCGAGCACGTCGGGCGGTGCGCGCGGCCCGTCGCAGTACTGGCAGCCGCGACAACCCGACGGCCCGCACGCGCAGTCGGCTTGCCGGCGAGCGGTCCAGGCGGCCCCCAGCGCCGACCAGGCACCATCAGTACCTCCGGGGCGAGGAAGACGTGCGGACAAGGAGACGGAGCCGCCCGGCGGCACCACCTCCGAGCGGGACAACCGCGGGCTCGCACGGTGGCGCAGCGGCCTGACCACCAAGCTGAACCATCCCCGTCGAGCAGGGGGTTTCGTCCGCTCGGCGTGTTTGGAAGGTCGCCCTTCCATGCGCAATGGTGGCCCTTGCGCGGGACGCATGGGCGGCCCGATTCCTTAAGGGCATGGCATGAAGCGCATCATCGCCGGACTGTGGCGGATCATCCGGGGACCCCTGCAGTGGAGGATCATGTGGCTGACCAACAGCAAGTACATGGTCGGTGTGACCGGCGTTGTCCGCGACAGCGAGGGCCGCGTGCTGTTGTTGCGTCACCGGCTGTGGCCCTAGGACCGCCCGTGGGGCCTGCCCGGCGGCTACGCCAAAGCGGGCGAGGACTTCCGTGACACCGTCGCCCGCGAGGTGCGTGAGGAGACCGGCCTCGAAGTCCAGGTCGGCGAGCTCGTCCACCTCAAGAGCGGCTTCAAGCTGCGCGTGGAGGTGGCGTATGCCGCAACACTCGTCGGCGGTTCGCTGAAGATCGACGCGTTTGAGGTTCTGGAAGCCAAGTGGGCATCGCCGGACGACCTGCCGCCGGGCTTGCAGGAAGCGCACCGGCTCCTGATCCAGGCCGGACCCCACGGCTGATCCGTCGGAACAGTCTCAGCCCGTCCACCGCTCGCCCCGTACGAACACCTGAGGGCACGAGCCGACAGCGGTCGGTGGACGTCCTCGCACCCGGGGCGGGTGCGAGCAGTCGGCACACAGAACATCCCGACGCGATTGACCCTGGTCGGACAAGGAACTCTCCGGCAGACCTCTCTGTCCCTGCCCGATCCCTGAGCTGGTGGGCACCGCCTACTCAGGGTCCGGAAGAACTGGACGGCGCGGTGAACCGGTGTCGCTCACGCCAAAGCAGGGCCCACGGGGCCACCCGTGGAGGCCCGCACCGTGAGGCGCCGCTTCAGGACCTCTGACCGGGGCGCCTCGCCGGCGATGCGCTGCACCAGCAGGTCGACCGCTCGCCGTCCCTGCTCTGCCATGGGGGAGTGCACGCTGGTGAGCGGCACAGGGAGTTCGGCCGCCAGGGGGTGTCGTTGACGCTGGCCAGCGCGAGGTCCCGGCCGAGACTGAGGCCCAGGTCGCGGGCCGCGCCTGCGGCTCCGATCGCGGCGAAGTCGTTCACGGCGAAGAGGGCAGTGGGCCGGTCCTCGGTCGCAGTGAGCAGGGCGAGCGCTGCCTTGCGGCCGCCGGCGGTGTCGAAGGCCGAGTGCGCGATGCACCGGGCGGGCAGGGGGAGTCCTGTCCCGCTTCCCGGTAGCGCTCGGCGAATCCTGCGGTCCGGTCCGCCCCGGTGCTGGCGAAAGGCTCTCCGGCGAGCACCCCTGGTGATGTCAGCCTCGACGGAGCCGGCGCTTAGAAGATGTGGGCACGCCCCCTGCAGCTCTCGCCGGCGGGCTTCCGGGACCGCCGCGGCGGGTTGGTGAGAGGTTCCGTCGTTCGCCCTCGTTGCCGTCAGCGCTGCCGTCGCTCGACCGAATGACTCACGTGCACGCTTTCCAGGTCTGCGTATGCCAGTCGCAGGTCGGTACGGGGTCAATCACCTCTGTTCACGTTGGGCTCGTTCCTGCAGGGTCCGGCCGGAGGCGGGACTCCTCTGAACGGGGCTGAACCCATGCGAATGAGACCAGGACTGAGATCGGCTCCCTGGCCGAACGCCGCTGAGTAGCAGCTGGGCTGCTCCTGGCCGTCATGACGCTATCTGCGCCCATGGGAAGTCCACGATGACGCTGCCTGAAGCGCCACAGAGACACTCCTGAGCTCATGAGGGAGTCCCGGGAAGCGATCACGTTCAGAGCATTCCGGCTGGCAGGGCACTGTAGCGGCCCAAAGGATGTGCATTGACGGATGGCTGGGCTCTCACTACTGCTCAGCCGTCGCAATCCATCATGACGGCTGCCAAGAGCCGATCGGCCTGGAGAAACAATGTCCCTCATATCCCCTGTGCGCATATCCGGCGGCGTCTTCGCAGACATACGCCGTAGCGCACGGCACCAGTGGCTCACCTGGTTGAGCGTCATCCTGGCAGCGCTTTCCACCACCCTCCTACCCACCGCTGCTCCGCACGCCTTCGCAGCAACACAGAAGGTCCTGCGCCACAATCGCTTGAACCCCGCGAGTGGATCTGAGGTGCCCGCCGTGCAGGGGCGTGTGGCCGCGCCGTTGAGCGCGGCCTTCTCCACGGTGACGATCCCGGCGGGCACGAGCCCGCTGGCGGTGGCGGTGGCGCCGAACGGCAACGTCTACGTCGGCAACGCTAATTCGAACAACGTGACGGTGATCAGCAGCACCACGAACACCGTCCTGGCCACCGTCCCCGCCGGTTCGAACCCGGCCATGGTGGCGGTGGCGGCGAACGGCAACGTCTACGTCACCAACCAAAGCTCGAGCAACGTAACAGTGATCGACAGTACCAATAACACGGTCCTGGCCACCGTCCCCGTCGGCGGGGGCCCGTTCGCGTTGGCGGTGGCGCCCAACGGCAGGGTCTACGTCGCCAACTCGACGTCGAACAACGTGACGGTGATCGACAGCGTCACGAACGCGGTCGTCGGCTCCCCGATCCCCGTCGGCGCGGTCCCGGACGCGGTGGCGGTGGCGCAGAACGGCAACGTCTACGTCGCCAACCGAAACGACGGCAACGTGACGGTGATCGACAGCGCCACGAACACCGTCCTTACCCGCCCCACCGGTGGGTTCCCGGGCGCGGTGGCAGTGGCGCCGAACGGCAACGTCTACATCGCCAACCAGACCTCGAACAACGTGACGGTGATCGACAGTGCCACGAACGCGGTCCTGGCCACCGTCCCCGCCGGCTCGGTCCCGGGGGTGGTCGCGGTGGCGCCGAACGGCAACGTCTACGTCACCAACACCGTCTCGAACAACGTGACGGTGATCGACAGTGCCACGAACGCGGTCCTGGCCACCATCCCCACCGGCGCGGGCCCGTTCGGGATAGCGGTGGCGCCGACCGGCAAGGTCTACGTCGGCAACTCGAATTCGAACAACGTGACGGTGATCGACAGTGCCACGAACACGGTCCTGGTCACCGTCCCCGCCGGCGCGTTCCCGTTCTCGGTGGCGGCGGCGCAGAACAGCAACGTCTACGTCACCAACGCCAATTCGGCGAACGTGACGGAGATTTCGCCATTGACGGTGACGACCTCACTCACGTCGAAGTGCGAGCTATCGGTGACGTTCAGCATTTCCGGGGGCACTCCGAGCGGGACAGCGGTGGTGGACTTCGGGGACGGCAGCCCCACGGTCACCGTCGCCCTGGACGCCACCGGGAGCGGGCAGACCACCCACACCTACACCGCCGGTACGTTCACCGCGACCGTGAACGGGAACCCCACCTCCGTCACCGTGCCGAGCGGATCCGGCCGGCCCTGCTGTCACGGTTGGTCCCCCGCGGGCGATGACGCGAGGTCTTCGCAGTCACCCCGACCACACTGCTGCGCCGGCATCGGCAAACCGCCGCACGCAGAAGGATCTTCGCCCAGCACCGTCGCCCCGGCCGCCCATCCGTCGCCCTGGCCGTCAAGCGGCCCATCCTGCCCTTGGCCCGCGAAAACAGCAGCTGGGACCACAGCCGAATACAAGGCGAACTCGCCCGCCTCGGCTACCTGATCGCCCCATCCACAATCTCTGAAATCCTTCATGCCGCCTGAATCGACCCCGCCCCGCAACGCTCCGGCCCGACCTGGAACCAGTTCCTCACCGACCAGGCCCACGGCATCATCGCCGCCGACTCCTTGCACCTCGACACCGTCTCACTCAAGCGCCTGTACGCCCTGATCTTCATCGAGCACAGCACCCGGCGCGTCCACCTCGCCGACATCACCGCCCAGTGGACACGCAGCAGGCCAGGAAAAGAGTTGCCCTTCCTGCTCCGGGATCGTCGAGCCGCGCAACCTGTACCGCTCGATCATGCGCGTCGCTGGCAACGCCGGTCTCCGCGTGATCCGGCTGCATGATGCCCGACACGCCGGCGCCACGCTGCTGACCGGCGCCGGCGCCGGCGTCACGCCCCGCGGAGTGATGGAAGTCCTGGGGCACAGCCAGATCGCGGGCACGTTGAAGGTCTACACGCACGGCGTGCAGAACACCCAGCGTGAGGCCATGAGCCACATGGACCGGCTGTTTCGGAGGGCGAGTGAGCGTGGTCGTTGATGTCGGATCCGGATGTCAATGCCCCCCAGCCATGACCGGCTGGGGTCTCTTCGCCGGTGGGTGTGGACGGTTTCGAACCGCCGACGTCTGCCTTGCAAGTTCGGGCCAGGCTCCTGGCGACCTGCCGGAAGGTGTCTACACCGGCTGTCTCTGGACGGTCTCCGGCTGCCTGGCTCCGCGGTCGTCTCCCTGCGTTGATGTCATGCGGTGAGGAGGCCCGTGACACTAGCCCGACAGGTAACGCGCTGGCGCTGCTCGCCTACCAAGCCCTCGGCGATGACCGCCAGGCAGCCGTCGGATCGCGACGTGGAGGTTCAGCGAGCCGGGCTCGTGTGGGGCGGCGAGGCCCACGCTCGATCCGGGGGCGTCGTAGATGGGCTTATCTCACCGGTGGGCAAAACCTGCACATCACCCAGTTTGCCGGGGGCACAGATCCTGCGGCACGCCCCTTGGCACAGATTGTCATACGGACAGGCACGCGCGGTCACTCACGGCCCGGGCGAGTGGCGCACCGTGTCATCATGACGAACCACAACACCACATCCTTTGACGGTCGGCTTCTGATCGGCGCCGCCGGTTCGGCTGCCGTGTCCCTCCTACATCGGTGCGTTGCGTACGGTCTTCACCGGAACGATCACCGTGCTGATGACGCACACGGCGACCGTTTTTCTGCCCGCGCACACGGTTGCCCTGTCCGCCGACCGCGTGGTCACGGGTGCATCGGCCGACACGTGGCCGCGGGAGAACCACGCGACACTTGCCGCCGAGCACGACATGACGGCCGTGCTGCCCGCTACCGCGAACGTCCTGTCCTCCGTCGCGGCGGGCGCGGCACCGAACATGCTGTCCGCCACGATCATGGCCGCGGTCCACCCCGTGGTGTTCTTCCCGGTGATGTCAGGCAGCATGTGGCAAAAGCCCGCCGTGCAGCGCAACGTCGACCGGCTGCGGCAGGACGGCTACGAGGTGGTGGATCCTGCGTGGGGGATGCGATACGACGTGGCCCTCGGCGAATCCGTGGACAGCCCCATGCCCCCGGCGCCGCCCCGGTTCATCGAGATGGTCAGGGAACTCATGCCGTCACCGCTCCGTTCAGCCGCGGGCTGAGGGCCCGGAACGCGGCTCTGCGTACGCGCCCGACCGGTAGGCGCCCGGCGTCATCCCCGTGACGGCCCGGAATGCTCGGTGCAGCTGAGCCTCTCCGCCGAAACCGCACTCGCGGGCGACAGCGGCCAGGGGCCGCTCGGGGGCAGCCCGTAGCAGCTGCTGGGCACGGGTCACTCGCAGGCGCCGGATCAGAGCGCTGAGCGGCTCGCTGTCGGGGGCCATGACGCGGTAAAGGCTCCGGCGCGACAGGCCGCAGGCGGCGGCCACAGTGTCGGCGTCCAGGGACGGATCGCATGCGTGGCTGACGACGAACCTGTGGACCCGTTCCCGGGTCATGGCGGCGGTCGATGCCTGCGCAGGCCCGTGACAGGCCGCCCAGCTCAGCGCCCAGTCCAGCAGCCCCACCGCGTGCGGCAACAGGGCCGCTGCCGCATCCGGGGCGTCCTGCTGCTGGCGGTTCAGGCCGACGAGGAACTCGCTGACGAGCCGACCCGGTCCCGCAGCATCCAGCGCAACCGCCGTCGCGTCGGCAAGCACGCGCCGTGGCAGCAGCATCCGGGGAACCCGCACCACGAGTTGTGAGAAGGCCCCGGCAAAACGCGGCTTGTACGGACGCCCACTGTCGACAAATGCCATCGCCCCAGCGGGAAGGGCGGCGACGCGTCCGTCCTGCCAGATCTGGGCCCGGCCGCTGGTCTGGATGTTGGCCAGCACGAATTCTTCGCTGTCACGAGCTATGAGACGCCCGGTCCTGGCCACCTCCTGCGCACCGGACGAGACCGTAGAGAGCTCGATGGTGTCGAGCAGGGCGTGCTCAATGCGCCCCTCGAAAGGCACAGCGGCCGTCGCCCGGGCTGAGACCCGCACGAAAGCGTCACAGATGACGTCGGACCAGTAACTGAACGCATCGGGTGCCTCCACCTCGGCGGTGGACCAGATCATTCGTGAAGCCTTTTGCACCCTGTCCACGTTACTTCGACCAGGAGGCAATGGACGCCGGCCGCGTGGTCCTGACCACCGACGCCACCGCCGCCCCTACCTGTGACGACGGCGGCCGAGCACGCTGGAGAGTTCGCCGACCGGCGCGAGCACGTGTCCGCCCTCGCCCGCACACCACCACACGACCTTGCCGTCCCGCTCCGAGCCGTGGACACCGAGGTCGTGTCGGGGGCACACTGGCCAGACCTGCCAGGTCTGTTCGAGCAGGCTCTCCTGGATCATGATCGTCAGGCCGGTCAGTGCCGTGGTCGGGTCGTCGCACGCGCTCGGCAGGATTTGACCGCCCCAGTTGAGCCTGACGCCGTCGGCAAGGCGGACACCAGCTCCCGCCGGAAACCAGTCCTCCAAGATCTCGATCTCCGGTGCACCCTCGATCCCACGCGTGGGCAGGTCGCCAGCAACGATCCGCAACGCGGCGCGCAATGTCTTCAAACGCTCGGGGGCGAGGTCGAAGCCCGGCTCAAAACCCGCGTCGTCCAGGATGCGCCGTGCCAGGGCCGTCATCTTCGCCGGCGGCACCTCGGCCGGGTTCCGTTCGACGACCTCCTCGATGGCCTCTGTGCAGAGGGACCAGTCGAGCAGTTCACAGGCGAGGGCCACAACGTCCTGCGGGTCAAGATTGTCCTCGCGCAGGCCGAGATAGACCCTTCGCTCCAACTGTTCAGTAGCCGCCGCGTACTCCGCCATACCGTCTTCCACCGGCCCAGTATCCCGACCCGGTACGACCCCCGTTGCACGGCCTTACGGCGATCTCACCACTTCATCGCGGCCGTGACTCGAAGGAACCGCACCCATCACAGTTCGTAGAGTGAAGGCACTCTACGAACCGAGCATTCAAGTAGGCGCGCATCGCGCGACTGAGGTGCAGGCCGACTTTTTCCCAGACCAGCACGATTGGTCCGCCGAGCTGGGTGTGGGCGGCGCTGAGCAGGTCTCGTAAGTCCTTCCAGGACAAGCCTTTGCGGCCGTCGACCCGCTGGTCACTGGTGTGCCGGAAGACCAACCGCAGCCGCTCGCCGGGCTTGTAGCAGCACATGGCGGCCAGTGACAGGTGACGTCTGCTGCCGCTGTTGACTCGGATCACGGGCGTGACGCCTGTGCGCGACCAGGTGCGGGCGGTGTGCAGCGTCATCGAAAACGCGGCCCCGTCGGCGAAGACGGTCCAGGTCCCGAGTGCCGCCGCGGTGGTTCCGAGGGTTTTATTCGATGGTGACGCCGTGGGCGCGGGCGAGTGCGTCGAGGCCGTTCTGCCCAGCCTTGGCCGATGGTGCGGAGTTTCCAGACGGGCTGGCCGCTGTTGTTGTGGCGGGGACGCCAGACACTCGCCCTCCTGGCCTGAGGTTCCCCCGCTGTGCGGGAGTGGCTGACTAGCTGGTCAGGGCGGGTTGACGTGATTTCAGGTTCACCGGTTCGGCCGCTGCCTGGTCGGC
>NZ_JBIVLI010000047.1:0-20781 GCF_044751205.1 Streptomyces sp. NPDC088732 | reverse complement strand
GGCACCACCACGACCCCCTTCGACATGGTGGTCCGCAACGACCTCGACCGCTACCGCCTCGTCATGGACGTCATCGACCGCGTCCCCGGCCTCGCAGTGCGCGCCGCCGCCGTACGGCAGCAGATGGAGGACATACGGCTGCGGCACCACTCCTGGATCCGCGAGCACGGCACCGACCTCCCGGAGGTGACGGACTGGACGTGGACGGGATGAGCACACACGGCCCAAGGGCCGCTCCCCATGCGGGGGCGGCCCTTGGGCTTTCCGGCCACCGCCGCCCAACAAGCCCTCGCGGCAGGGCTGTTCGGCCCCCAGGGAATGGGCATTCGGCCCACGGCGGTGCGCCGCGTCCGGCGGGACAGTGAACACGCGACAAAGACGCCACCACCCACCGTTCGCGCACCGTCCCGAAGGGATCAGCATCATGGCCATCCAAGGACACCCCCACCGGCACACCGGGCCCCGCCTTCCGTCGCTGCGCAGGACCGGAGCCGCGCAGGCATCCGGCGAGGAGGCGACCACGGCCGTCGCGATCCGCGCGCACGTCTTCGCCGGCCTGCGTGTCCTGACCGGTTTCGTCTTCCTGTGGGCCTTCCTCGACAAGACCTTCGGCTTCGGCTACGCCACCGCGTCCGGCAGGGGCTGGATCGACGGCGGATCGCCCACCAAGGGATTCCTCAGCGGTGTGGCCGCCGGACCGATGCAGTCCACGTTCCACAGCTGGGCCGGCGCCGGCTGGGTGGACTGGCTGTTCATGCTCGGCCTGCTCGGCGTCGGTGCCGCCGTCATGAGCGGCGTGGCGCTGCGGCTCGCCGCCGTCGCCGGCACCGCCCTGGTGGCCATGATGTGGATCGCCGAATGGCCGCCCGCGAGGCACCTGGCCGACGGCTCGCCGAGCATGTCGACCAACCCGTTCGCCGACTACCACGTCATCTACGCCGTCGTGCTGATCGCACTGGCCGCCGTCTCCGCCGGCGCCACGTGGGGCCTGGGCCGGGTCTGGGCCCGTCTGCCTCTGGTCCGCGACCACGCCTGGCTGCGCTGAGCGCCTGTGCGAGACGCGTCAACCGGCCCGGGGACCTACGTCCCCGGGCCGCAGCGTCGACTGAGCCATCGGCGCGTACGGGGACGAGTGGCGGCTCGCGGCTGGGGCCTCCGATGCGCCGTATGGGCCGGTCGGTCCCGCAAGGGGACCTGCGGCCCATGCCGTCGTAGGAGCCGCAGGGCACGCTGGAGACAGTAGCCACGCCCGTCACGCCACTCTCTCCGTGAGGGGGTCATCGTCATGACGCGTCCCGTCATCGCCGGCCTGGACGGCTCGGCCGAGAGCCTGTCGGCCGCCGACTGGGCGGCCCGGGAAGCCTCCTCGCGGGGGCTTCCCTTGCGGTTGCTGCACGTCTGGGAGCGGCAGCCCTATGCTCAGGCGCCTCTGGGCGGGCCCGTGGCCATGCGTGCGTGGGCCGAGAGCGTGCCGAGGGAGGCGGCCGACGCCCTGCGCCGCCGGTACCCGCAACTGGAGATCAGCTCCGCGGACATTGCCGGACGGCCGGCTGCAGTCCTGTCGTCCGCGGCCGAGGACGCCGAGGTGCTGGCGCTCGGTTCACGTGGCCTCGGCGGCATCACCGGCTTCTTCGTGGGCTCCGTGGCCCTCGCGGTGATCGCCTCGGTACACCGCCCGGCCGTCCTGGTGAGATCAGGCGTGACCGCCGAGGACGAACACCTGCCCGACGCCGACGGGCTGGCCTCGGCCACCACCCCCTACCGTGACGTCGTTCTCGGCCTCGACCTGGACCGTCCGCACGAAGCCCTGTTCGGCTTCGCGTTCGACGCGGCCGCCCGGCGGGCCGCGCGCCTGCGGGTGATCTACGGGTGGACGCTGCACCCGTACGTGCACGGCACTGGCACGGTACTGCCCGACCTGATCGGAGAGGTCGCCTCAGAGTTCGACAGGGCGCTCACCGACGCCCTGCGGCCATGGCGGCTGAAGCATCCAGAGGTGGACGTCGATGCCCACCAAGCCGTCGGCCGGGCGGCCGACCACTTGGTGGACGCCTCCGCCGATGCCTGCATGGTCGTGGTCGGCCGCCACATCCGTCGCTCCACGGCCGGCAGCCACATCGGCCCGGTCACCCACGCGGTGATGCACCACAGCGCTGCCCCTGTCGCAGTGGTCCCGCACACGTGATCGTGTTCGGCCCCCCGCGCTGCGAAAACACTGACATCGAGAGGCGGTGGAGGCCATGACGTCTCCCCTGGTCGTGGGCACCGACGGTTCGGACACCGCTCTGGAAGCGGTCGACTGGGCCGCCGACGAGGCCGCCCTGCGCAGGCTGCCCCTGCGGATCGTGCACGCCTCGCTGTGGGAGCGATACGAGGGGAAGGCACCGTCCTTCGCTCTGCACCGCCCCGAGGAGCAGATCCTTGCCGAACACATGGTGAACTCCGCTCAGGAGCGGGCCCGTCTGCGCCGACCGGACCTGGAGGTCTCGGCCCAGGTCCTGGCCGAGGACGTGCCGTCCGCGCTGGTCCGCGAGGGAACCCATGCCACCGCGCTGTGGTGGGACATCGTGGCCGTGGCGGCATGGCCGGCCTGCTGCTCGGCTCCGTCGGACTGTCCCTCGCCGGACGCGCGACCTGTCCGGTCGTCGTGGTGAGGGGAGAGTGGCAGCGGCGGGACACCGGTGCCGGCCGGAAGTGGATCGCGCTCGGCGTCGGCCCGGACGACAACTCCTCGGCGGCCGTGGAGTTCGCCTTCCGCGAGGCCGAACTGCGTGGATGCGGCGTCAAGGCCGTGTACGCCTGGCGGATACCGGCCGGTGAGACGGCCGAATGGACCGGCTACGAGGACGAGGCCGTCAAGGCGCATCAGCGCCGCGCCGAAGATCACCTCGACGAGGCGCTGCGTGCGGCGGCGACCGCCCACCCCGCGGTCCGCTACCGCCGACACCCTGGCGAGGGCCATCCGCGCACAGTCCTTCTCGCGGCCCTCGACGACACTGATCTGCTCGTCGTTGGTGCCCGCCGCCGCCACAGCCCCTTCGGCCTCCAGCTCGGCCATGTCAACCACTCCATGCTGCACCACGCCCCCTGCCCGGTCGCCGTCGTCCCACAGCAGGACTGACCCGAGTGGCGCTCGGACCCGCCTCGCGGGCGCGGCAGGTCCCTGCGGGCGAGACTCGACCGCAGAGGCGGAGCGCCGCCGCGGCTCCGGCCGGGGGACCTCATGTGCCGGCCCGGCCCACCGGTTTCCGGGAGGGATGACGATGCGGGCATGGACGTGGTCGTACGAAGGCTACGACCCCGCGCAGGAACGGCTGCGCGAAGCCCTGTGCACACTGGGCAACGGCTACTTCGCCACCCGTGGTGCCGCCCCGGAATGCGCGGCGGGGCAGCACCACTACCCCGGCACCTACGTGGCCGGCTGCTACAACCGCCTCCATTCCACCATCGCGGGCCGGAAGGTCCGGAACGAGGACATGGTCAACCTGCCCAACTGGCTGCCCCTGCGCTTCCGGTTCCGCGACGGTGGGACGTGGTTCAGCCCCGACGACGGATCACTGCTCGACCACCGGCAGGACCTCGACCTCCGCCGCGCCACACTCACCAGGACGTTCAGGCTGCGTGATCCCCGCGGTCGGGTCCTGGCCGTCGAGCAGACGCGGCTGGTCCACATGCACGACCCGCACCTAGCCGCGTTGCGCACCGTCTTCACCGCCGACGGCGACTGGTCGGCCGACCTCGACGTCGAATCCGCACTCGACGGTGACGTCAGCAACGCGGGAGTCGCCCGCTACCGGGACCTGAACGGCCGTCACCTGACCCGGATGCACGCGGGGACGTCCGAACCGGACACGGTGTGGCTGAGATGCCGCACGACCTCGTCCGACATCCGCGTCGCCCTGGCCGCGCGCACCCGCGCCACGACCGTTCGGGAGACCATCCGCGCGCTGGAAGCGGGGGAGCGCACCGCGGTCCACCGGCTCACGGTCCCGGTGGCACCCGGCCGGCCGGCGGTCGTGGAGAAGACGGTGGCCCTGCACACCTCCCGTGACCCGGCGATCAGCGATCCGCTGCACGCCGCCCTCGACCGCGCGGACCGCGCGCCCGACTTCAGCGCCCTCCTGGCCACGCACACCGCCGCATGGGAGCAGCTGTGGCGCCGCGCCGCGCTGGACGTCCCCGGCGACGCCGGGCGCATCCTGCGGCTGCACGCCTTCCACGTCCTGCAGACCCTCTCACCGCACACCGCCGAACTGGACGTGGGTGTACCCGCGCGGGGGCTGCACGGAGAGGCCTACCGCGGCCATGTCTTCTGGGACGAGCTGTTCGTCCTGCCGTACCTCAACCTGCACTTCCCCGAAGTGTCGCGGGCACTGCTGGAGTACCGCCACCGTCGTCTCGACGAGGCGTGCCGAGCCGCCGCCCACGCAGGGCTGACCGGGGCGATGTACCCGTGGCAGAGCGGCAGCGACGGTCGCGAGGAGACCCAGACTCAACATCTCAACCCGCGCTCGGGACGATGGCTGCCGGACCACTCCCGCCTCCAGCACCACGTCGGCTCAGCCGTCGCCTACAACATCTGGCGCTACGGACAGGCCACCGGCGACACGGAGTTCCTGTACACCAAGGGTGCCGAGATGCTGCTCCAGATCGCCAGATTCTGGGCGGCCTCCGCCACCTGGGATCCGCAATGTGACGACTCCGGGCGGTACCGGATCCGCGGCGTCGTCGGCCCGGACGAGTACCACGACGCCTACCCCGGCTCCGCGACGCCCGGACTCGACGACAACACGTACACCAACGTGACCGCCGCCTGGGTGCTCGCCCGCGCCCTGGAACTCTGGCGCACCCTGCCCGCCCCGCGCCGCGACGAACTGCGCGAACGCACGGCCCTCGGCTCGGAGGAGACGCAGCGCTGGGATGACGTGTCGCGGAAGCTGTACGTCCCCCGGCACGCCGGTGTGATCAGCCAGTTCGCGGGCTACGGGGAACTGCGCGAACTGGACTGGGAGGGGTACCGACCGCGGTACGGGGACATCCGGCGCCTGGACCGGATCCTGGAGGCGGAGGGAGACTCGGTCGACCGCTACCAGGCATCCAAACAGGCCGACGTGCTCATGCTGGGCTACCTCTTCCCTCCCGCCGAACTCCGAGGCCTTTTCGACCGACTGGGATACCGCCTGGACGACAGCGACTGGCGCTCCACGCTCGACTACTACCTGCGGCGGACCAGCCACGGTTCGACCCTCAGCGGCGTGGTCCACGCCTGGGTACTGACCCGAGCCCATCGCGTCGACGCCTGGCCCTACGCCCAGGAAGCACTGCTGGGTGACATCACTGACGTCCAGGGCGGCACCACCGAGGAGGGCATCCATCTCGGCGCCATGGCCGGCACGCTCGATCTGGTCCAGCGCGGTCTGACCGGCATGGAGCCCCGCGAGGACGCCCTGTGGCTCGACCCGGTGCCACTGCCGCAGTTGTCGCGCTTCGGTTTCACCATCCGCTACCGCGGCCACTGGGGAGTCGGGGTGCACGTCGAGGCTCGTCACGTCGGGATCGTCGTCCCCGTCTCCGAATCGGCGCCCGTCCGGGTCCGCGTCGCTGGCCGGACCTGGTCGGTCCCACCGGGGCGCTCCCGTCTGATCGAGCTGCCGAGCCGCTGATGCCGCGCCGCCCGCAGGGCCACGGGTGACAAAGGGGTGGCCGCTGGCGGCGTACCGAGCCAGCTAGTCGCCGTCGGGCGTCCCCCGATGGGACTTCCATCCGGGGGAGCCGGCCCGTTCGTCATCGACGGCGGTGGCCTGCAACCGAAGAGCCAGGTCCTCCAGCGCCTGGCCCGCGGCGAGTTCATCACCGATCTCGGGAACGGAGTCCGCGGACGTGCGCCGCGCCACGCCCGTACCGGTGACGTTCGAGCTGTAACGGGTGGTCAGCACAGCTCATGCGTGCGTCCGATCACCGTGCTGGGTGATGTAGACCTGAACGCTCCACAGTTTGGCTTCCATTGCGATGACTCTTGTGCTGCTGGTTGGCGGACATTGACCGGTGGCCCGTCCCTACTCGCCTTGAGACGGGCAGTCGAGGTTGACGAGGACGACCTTCCTGCGCAGCCTCGCGCAGTCCCGGGCTCAAACCCGCTCCGCCGTAGCAGCCGGGATCGTGAGAAGTCGCCGATCCCCGAGGTCCGGCAGGAGTGACACCGCCGTCTTCCAGCCCCATGTGCGGCTGGTATTTCCGGGTTTGTCTCCGCTGCTCTTGGAGGATGTGGCCGACGAAGGTGACCGGATTGTGGTGCCGGCCCGGACGCCGCCAGACATCGCGGTCTGCAAGGTAAGCGGGGCCTCGTCGGGAGGGGTGCACGGCTATCACCGGGGGACGGTGGCCGACGTTCCGGTCGACGGGCGCCGGGTGGTGGTCCGTGTGCGGGTTCGGCGTCTGGTGTGCCCCACTCGAGGCTGCCGCCACACCTTCCGAGAACAGGAGTACGGGGTGCTGGAGCAATACCAGCGACCCACAGCCCGTCTGACCCAGGCGGGTCAAGGCGCGCGGCGATGTTGGCCAGGACCTCGAACATCAGCCTGTACAGCTCGCGTTCGGCCAGGCCGCTGATTTCCATCAAAGTCAGGGTGTCCACGGGCACGGTACGACGGGTTGCCCAGGGCCGGTCCATGAACGAGTCCCGCTAGCGTCGCGATAAAATGTCGTCTAGGTGTGCCGGGAAGCCTGGTCGGCTCGGGGAATGACTGCAGCGTCTGGCGGCGGCGACCCCGGTCGTCGTGATGGGGTTTTTCGCAGATGCGCGCCGTGGGGATTGTTCTCTTCCTGGTGGTTCTGGCCACTGTTGTTGCCACCTTTGCCCGGCACTGGCGCGTGCCCGCGCCCTCGTTGCTGGTCCTGGCGGGGCTGGGAGTGGCGCTGATACCGGGTGTGCCGGCGTTGCAGGTGCCGCCGCAGGCAATCGCGCTGGTCGTCCTCCCGCCACTGCTGTACGCCTCTGCCGAGGAGCTGTCGCTGCGCGACCTGCGCGCGGTGTGGAAACCGGTCACGATCCTCGCTTTTGGCTTGGTCTTCGTCTCGGCAGCGGCGGTCGGCTTCGTGGCGGTCGCGGTGACGGGGCTGCCGCCGGTGATCGCGTTCGTTCTCGGTGCCGTGCTGGCCAGCACCGACCCTGTGGCCGTCACCGCGCTCGGTCGACGCCTGGCCCTGCCTGGCCGCGTGCAGGTCCTGGTACAGGCGGAGAGCCTGTTCAACGACGCCACCTCACTGGTCCTGTTCAAGGTGGCCATTGGTATCGCCGTGGCCACGGGCGGAGCGGTGAGCCTGCCTGCGGCCGGCGGTGAATTCCTGCTGCTCGCAGGAGGCGGCAGCGTGATCGGTGCCGCCGTCGCCGGGCTGGTGTGGCTGATCCGCCGACGCACCATCGACCCGGTACTGGAAGCCGTGATCGCGCTGGTGACCCCGTACGCCGCCTATGTGCTGGCGGAGTTCGCGCACACTTCCGGAGTCACCTCGGTCGTCGTCGCCGGCGTCCTGCTCGGCCGCTCCGGCCACCGCCTCACCGACGCCCGGATCCGCCTGCAGCTCCACGCCGTATATGCGGTAGTGGTGTTCCTCCTGGAGAGCGTGGTCTTCAGCATCGTCGGTCTGGAGCTGCCCTCACTGGTGCGGGAGCTGCCCGCAGGCAGCGGTTGGTGGCCGCTTCAGGCTCTGGCGTTGGCCGCCGTGCTGATCACGGTCCGCGTATTGTCGATGCTCCCGCTGACTCGCGTGGTCAAGCCCAGCCGCGGTCGCCAGTCCTGGCGCGTGGCCGCCGTGGTGTCCTGGGCCGGGACCCGCGGGGTGATGCCATTGGCCGCCGCCTTGTCGATCCCGATTGTCTCGGACCGTGGCACCGCGCTGGACGGCCGCCCACTGCTGTTGGTGCTGACCACCGCGGTCGTGGTGTTCACCCTGGTCGTCCAAGGCCTGAGCCTGGCATCTGTGGTCAACCGCTCCGGGCTGGCCTTGGAGCCCGAGCACACCACCCGCGAGGAAGCCGAAGCCCGCGACACCCTCAACCGCGCCGCGCTGGTCCACGTCGACGAGCTCGCCACCCTGGAAGTGATGCCCGAGACCGTCATCGACCGGGTCCGCAGAGGACTCAGCGCCCGCCTGGAGCAGAGCACCGACGGCACAGATGGCAGCACCCTGGACGCCGCCTACCGCCGACTGCGGCTGTCGGTGATCACGGTCCAGAGCATGGAACTGCACCGCCTCTATGACGAACACCGGATCAGCGACATCACCCGGCGCCGCCTCCAGCACGACCTCGACCGAGAGGAAGCCGCATTCGGCAGCCACTGAGCGCGTGTCCCAGCATGCGGTAGTGAACCTGTCTGGCTGCGTGGGAGCGCCTCCGGCGGCGCAACGCGCTGGGCTGCGTCCACCCTGGACAGCTCGCCCCGCCCCTGGCTTGCTATCGGGCGGCCCCTCCGCTGCGGCGCCCTATCGCAGGTCAGCAGCCAGGGGGGTGGGGAATCGAGGCGAGCAGTGCCTTCCACGGCCGAGCGTCGGGTGGGGAGTTCGAGCCCGATCAAATGGCCACTTGGCGCCAGCAGGCCGCTCACTGCGCTACGGAGGGGCCGGGCCGGGCTCCTTGTGCGGAGTCCTGGCCCGGCCGTTCATACCTGCCAGCGCATGCTGAGCGCGTCGGGTTCGGCCCGCCCGTTGTCCGGTCTATTTCCTGCTCTGGCGGCGGGCGATGTCCTCGACAGAGAACCGGGTCCGGCGACGGAGGGACCGGTGGTGGTCGCCAGACGAGCGGGCTTCGGATGCCCATGGCCGGCGGTAGGCGCGAAGGCCAGCTGGTGGGCTGGCTTCACGATGGTCCGGCGTGCCGGCTGGCTTATCCGAAGAGTTGGAGGCGCGTTTTGACGCCGTCGGCTTCGAAGTCGTAGATGTTGCGGTTGATGCGCAGTCCGTCGATGGCGCCGATCCACATGTGGTCGCGACCCTTGCCGACGGCGACGGTGAGGATGGTCGGCGGTGCGATGCCGCCGGTGAAGGAGGCCTTCAGCTGGGTGAAGGTGCACGGGGTGGTCTGGGTGCAGGAGGTCTCGTTGCCGGTGAGGAACCAGGTGCCACTGGTGGTGGCGTCCAGGTAGGGGCTCCAGCGGTCAACCACCGCGACGGCGGGCGGGGTCCACACCATGGTGGAGTAGTTGTCGCCGGTGGTCATGTTCGGGTCGATCTCGAACCTGATGTTCGGCATGTTGGTCGGGCCGCCGTAGCCGACGTTCTCGCTGGTCTGGAAGACGTGGAAGCCGACCTTGGTCAGGCCCAGTACGGGGTTGCCGTAGAAGTCGCGCTCGTTGCCGAAGTCGACCTTCTCACTGGGGGGAGCCAGCGTGGTGGAGTTGTTCGCGACCTCGATGCCCAGGCTGCCGGTGCCGTAGGGCGGCCGCGCGGCGGATGCCGGTACGCCGAAGGAGCCGACCGGCCCGCTCCGCAGGATCGCAACGGGGGATCCGATCGTGTTACGGGTGATCACACCCCAGTTGTCTGCGAAGAGATCTCTCCCATCTGCGACAGCAGAGGCCGGTCCCGAGACCGTCGACGCCGCTATCGCGGCCAGGGCTATGACCGCGAGCGCGCCTCGGCGCACGCCAAATCGAGCGTTCACTGGTGTTCCTTTCGCGGGGAGGCCGACCGTCGGCCGTTGGCACATGCCAGGTGCATAGCACTCCGACGAATACGCACAGTCACCATATATGCCACTCCGTCACCGCGCCCGTCGGGGCACTCATCAGAGGGCCCTTGCAGTAGGTCCCTGCCACCGGCAGCCCTCGGAGCGGGGCCGCCCTCGTTGCTCTGGGTCGCCCCGGTACGTAGCGCTCATGTCGGGAGGTGGAAGTTGATCGCCGGGTACTTGCTCCCAGGGACGGAGCCCCCGTCATAAGTCCCTGCTCAGGGAGCACCGGCCTGGCTGGCCGGGCACGCCTACCGAACGTAATGTCGAACGCATGAGCTACCTCCCTCCGGATCTGGATCGGCTGCGGGTCACCCGCCTGTACCTGCAGTTGCAACTCGATGGGGTTGACGCACGGATCCGCGAGATCGAAGGGCTGCGACCGCCTGTCGACCCTCCGGTCGTGTCACGGCGTTCGCACCCGATCGCTGAGGACTCGGCCGGCTGGCGCCTGCAGCATGTCCCGGACGACAAGAGCGGCTCTATCAGGGCAATACTCCATCGCGGAGACTGCCCGGATGCGGCCGGACGCTTGCTCTCTCAGAACGAAGTCAGGATCGCCCTGGCGATGCCTGACATCACACCCTGCCCCTGCGGTCATCCCGAGCGTGGCGGCCCTCATTGAAGGCAGTTCGCCGCGTGGTCAGGTCCGTTCGCCCGGTGCCTGCCGGCAGGAGCGGGGCGGCCCCGCCGCGCGGGCAATGAACTTGCCGGGGTATGCGAGCGGAGCCGCACTTCCACCGTGCACCCTCTTGAACGCCGAGGTGTCGTTCTCCTTGTAGATCTTGGCGAACGGTCCCCAGCGCAGCCGTGCCCGAGTGTCCTCGGCGTCTTCCTCCCGGCGGTCGACTCCGGCTTCGGTGCCGAAACGGTCGGAGGAGACCAGCGGATAGGCAGCCGGCCGTTGGGGGAGGTACGCGGCCAGCTCGTCGGTGACGTTCGGGGTGACGCGGTCGCCGCGTGCCTGCGGCGGAATGAGCATGTCGTCCCACTCGTACGGCGTGGACATGGGGTGATCGACGCCGGTGACTCGTGTCCTCCGATACCCGGCCCTTTCGTCGGAGCCTGGCGTTCGGCCGGGGCGGAGAGGGCCGCCACGATCCGCGTCCCTCAAGGGGGATACTGACGCCCATGCGAATCGACTTCGATCCCGAGGCCATGGGCCGCACCCCGTTCTACAAGCTCCTGACCTCGGTGGTCGTGCCGCGGCCCATCGCGTGGGTGTCGACCCTGAGCGAGGCGGGAACGGCGAACCTCGCCCCTGCGAAGTTCTGAGGAAAGCGGTAGCGGTCCCGGAGCACGTTAGCCCTGGTCAGCGGGTACTGCAAGATGGAAGTTCCAAGAGCATAGAGGGCGGTTCGCTGCTCGGTGTGCAGCGCCCAATACCGGTCGCTGTACGACCAGTGCCACCACTCCGTCCTGTAGTTGATTAGCCCGCGGCCGACAGCGCCCGGCCCAAGGGCCTCGTGCACGGTGAGGCCGAACGCAACGACATGGTCCAGTACTTCGCCGAGCGGCTCACCGGCTACCTCGCCACCCAGCACGGCTGGGTGCAGTCCTACGGCACGCGCTACGTCCGCCCGCCGGTCCTCGCCGGGGACGCATGCTCACCGGGCCGGTCACCATGCCCGCCTGGTCCTTCGTCCGCGACGACCAGCCCCTCGCCGACACCGCGCGCCAAGTCGCCCTGTCCCTGCGCGACGAGGTCGGCGACCTGGAGCGCGCGGGAACGCCGGTCGGCCAAGTCGACGAGTGCGCCCTGCGCGAGACCCTGCCACTACGGACCCAGATCCATACCCACATGTGCTGCGCCGAGTTCGGTGACATCGTGACGGCGATCGACGACCTCGATGCCGACGTCATCAGCCTGGAGGCCGCCCGCTCCCACATGCAGGCCGCCCGCGAACTCGCCGCCCACGGCTACCCCGTGAGGCGGGACCAGGCGTCTACGACATCCACTCGCCCCGCGTCCCGGGCGTGGACGAGGCGGCCGCCCTGCTCCGCACCGGCCTGAGGGCCATCCCCGCAGAACGCCTGTGGGTCAACCCCGACTGCGGCCTGAAGACCCGCGGCTGGCCCGAGATCCGCGCTTCCCTGGAAAACCTGGTCGCAGCAGCTCGAACCGTCCGTAGCGAGCTGCCGTCCGCGTCCCCGGGTCGTGGCGATCGAATGGCTCGACCCGCTGTGGCCCGCGGGCCGCTGGGTGCCGGAGCAGATCAGCTGCGCCGGGGGCGAGGCCCTGCTGGCCGCGCTTGGCGAGCACACCAAGCCCATGGCCTGGGACGCGGTACGCGCGGCAGGCCCCGATGTCGTGCTGGTCCTGCCGTGCGGCTTCGCACCCGAGCGGACACTGCGCGAACGGGAAGCCCTCACGGCGTTGCCGGCCTGGTCGGAACTGCCCGCGGTCCGGTCGGACCAGGTCTGGGTCCTGGAAGGGCCTGCTTACGTCAACTGTCCCGGCCCGCGCGCGTTGCCAGCGGCGGAACAGGTCGTACACCCGGCCCACGGGCCGTACTGCCCGGGCACGTCTCGCCAGGGGATGCTGGTGCGGACCCGGAGCTGTATGCCGTCGATCAGCTGCCGCCGGGTCCATGTCGCCGGTCGACCGGCCTTCTTGCGCATCGGCAGCAGCGGCTCCAGCACAGCCCACTGCTCGTCCGGCAGGTCTCCACGCGCCACGAACCGGCTTGCGTGCTGGCCTGAGGGGCGGACGGGGCCGGCTCCCGTGGGGAGCCGGCCCGGCGCGAGGGAGGGGGTCAGCCGAGGATCGCGGCGGCCTGGACCTGGCCGATGGCCGTTTCCTGCCACAGGGCGCTGTCCCAGGTGGACGTCATTCGGGTGATTAGGCCGTTGGTGCCCAGTTCGAGCGCGGTCGCTCCCAGTGGCAGTGGGGTGCGACCAATCCATTCGAAGGCACCGCCCTGGGCGCTGCCGACAGTGTGTCGCAGGGTTACGTTCCGACCGTACGGGAGGGTCGTCAGGGTGTGGCTGAGGAACTCCTCGGCCCGACCCCGGCCGATCACCTGGGTGTGGAGGGCCATGTCCTCGAGAAGGACGTCCGGGTCCAGAAGCAAGGCCGTCTTGGCGGCGTCTCCGGCTGTCAGTGCGGCCACCAGTTTGCTGACTACCCTCCGGAGAGCCGGAGCGGCGGTCTGGCCGACCGTGTTCTCCCCGAAGTCGGTGGGGAACTGGTCGACGGGGACGCGCATGTCGGCGACGCCCTTGACGGTGAGGGAGCGTCCGTCCCAGTGGTCGACCCAGCGGACGACCTTGCCATGGTGGAAGTTGATGGTGCCGATTGCGCGCAGTTCGCGGCCGAACAGCTCAGGGGAGTCGGTGAAGAAGACCACGGCGCTGTTGTCGTCGCCGACGATGCGGGTCGGGTAGGCCATGGCGGAGTCGGGCCAGGTCGGAATGAGCTGGGCGAAAAGGTCGTACAGGTGCTGCCAGTCGGGGAAGGCCCAGCCGACGGTGGCGTCGGTGTAGACGATCGACTTGCGTGAGAAGTGCGCCATCAGGCGGTCGACGTCGGTTCCCGACTTGGCCTCGAAGTAGGACGTGAAGAAGTCTGCCAGCCAGGGTGTGGCACGGCTGACGTCGACGTCATGTCCCATCACCTTGATCGTGCGGGGAGGCCGGTAGGCGGTCTTGGGCGTCGCGGCGGCAGAGCCGACGCCGATGCCCGTCATGGCCGTGGCGGCCAGCATCCCGCCGAGCAGCGTTCGGCGGCTCGGACTGGCGGGGCCGTCAGACGAGGAGAGCTTCATCGATTACTCCAGTGATGATCCTTGCGGCGGGGCTGCCGTCGGCTCCGAAGGCCGGTGCGGATGGTGAAGCTGTCGCCGCCGTAGTGGTTCTGAGTGCGACGTTAGTAGAAAGTGCGTACGCAAGCAATATGTGCGGGTGCATTGGCTTGTGCGCACCCTCTATGTCGCGGTGGTCCCGCTGAGCGATCACACGCAGTCCCTTTGGTCGGTGAGATATCCGGTTTGTCCTATGCGGCTGGGATTCGCCCGCAGGGAAAGTTCCGTGGCGGCCATGCAGCGAGATGGGCAGAGGATTGGGCCCGCCGGGGCCGGCCCTCGGCCCGAGTGGTTGTCCGCCCGTGGACCGCCGCATCGCCCCGGCCCTGCCCAGGTCCGCGCGAACTTCGTACGGCGACCTCACGCGCTCAGAAAGGCAGTACCAGCATGGAATTCGGGCACCGTCTCGGTCGGCGACCTGACCCGCGCCTGTCGGTTGCGGTGTCCGGCGACGCGGAGCGCGTTGATCGCCAGATTGGGCAAGGTGGCCATGTTCTCGGGCCCGTTGCCGGTGTGGATCTTGGAGGCGTTCTCGCCGAAGGTGGTGTAGCGAACGAAGTGGAGTCGGTTCTCGATGGTCTGCTGTGGCCGGGCAAGCCGACCGAGCCTCTGGGGCGAGGCTTGTTGCGAGATCAGGTCCGTGATCGCGTAGATGGCCTGTCGGCTGCACCTGCCGGTCTTGAGGTCGGTGCGGTGACGCAGGATGCGCACGGCCTGGGCGGCATGGGGGAAGTCCAGGCCGAAGCCGGTGACGGTCAAGGCCCTGGTCACGCGGGTCTCCTTGCGCCTAAGCCAGGTCTCGCGGTCGTAGCGCCGTGCGGTGACTTCCTTCCACGGCAGCGACCGGAGCGTGCTGTGCGGCCCGGGCTGGTCGGTCTTGACCACCAACAGGTAGTGTGCCTTCTTCGCCTCCACCAGGAATCGCACCATGGCCCCGCTGAGTGTGCAGAGCGTCGGCCGTGACCGTGACCTCGACTGACCGTACATGTCATGCCGCCAGCGTCCAGGACCGCGACGACCCCCGACAGTTGCTGCTGCGGACCGGACTCGGCCACGCCACCGTGCGGAATATCTGGGGCGATCAGGCTTCGCCGACCGCCTCGTGGACTGGGCCGCCGCCTTGCAACGCACCCTGGAGATCGTCCGCAAGGAGCCGGGCTGGCGAGGCTTCCAGGTCCAGCCCAAGCGGTGAGCCGTCGAGCGAGCCGCCGCTACCGCGTCCCGCGTCTCCTCAGTGCTGCGTGCACCAAGGGAAAGTCCGTTGGCAATTCGCCCGGATGCCCTGGTGTGTACAGCCCCCGCCACCTCAATCGTGCGCGGGATGACGACAACGGGACTCCTGGAATCGACGACCACCCTGCTCGACACAACTTGATCCACCAGGAGTCCCGTTACTGCCCATGGCCGAAGATCTCTGATGCAACGGCGTTGAGCGGGCTACTACGGCACGATCACGGCCTTGAGCGGCTCGCCGCGTCCCACAGAGTCCAACGCGTCCTGCGCCTGATCGAGCGAGAAGCGGTGGGTGACCATTTCGGCCAGCGGGAACCGCTGGTGGCACATCCGGGTGATCCGGATCGTGTTGTACATGTGCCGCGGCGTGGTGTAGGCCGAGCCGATGACGCTGATGTTGCGGTTGTTGAGGTAGCGCGGCTCGACCGGCGAGGTGCCCGGCGCGGACCACAGACCGAGGATGACGTACGTACCGTTGGTGGCGACAAGCGGGAGACCCTCGGTGAACGCCGGGACCCTGCCGGCGGCCTCGATGATGACGTCCGCACCACGGCCGTCCGTGATCTCCATAACTGCGGCGGCCCGATCTTGCTCGGTCGTCTTCGTCACGTCGATGACGGTGGTGGCTCCGAGTTTCTCAGCCATCTCGAGCCGATTGGCCGGTGCGCCGAGGACCGTGACGCTCCCCGCGCCGGCGAGGTGTGCCAGAAGCGTGGCGGCCAGGCCGACGGGGCCGGAGCCCTGCACGATGACGTCCTGCCCGTACTGGATGCCGCCCAGCCGGTCCAGGGCGTGCAGCGCCGTGGGCATGGCGCAACCGAAGGCGATGAGGGCCTCGGCCGGGACGTCCCGCGGGATCTTGAAGAACGTCATACCGTCCGGCAGCCAGGCGTACTCCGTGTAGGTACCCACTGGCGGCTTGTCCCCGTGCTGATGCAACTGGTACGTGACCAGGTTGGGGCACATGGACACGTCTTCCAGGACGGTGCAGTAGTAGCAGCGGTAGCACGGCAGCGCGGGCTGCCAGTACACGAGGTCTCCCACCGCGACGGGCTCTCCGGCGTAGTCCGTGGCGACCTCGGAGCCGAGCTCCTCGATACGGCCGATGGCCTCGTGCCCGAGGACCATCGGGTTGGGCAGAGTGATATCGCCGGACTGGAGGTGATGGTCCGTGCCGCACACACCGGACATCTCGACCGAGACGATGACGTCACGGCTGGATGCGGACGGGGTGGGGCGCTCCCAGATCTCCAGGGGAGAACCGGGCTTTACCAGCACGGCGCGCTTCACATTGCGCATGATCCGCGACTCCTTTTTCTCTCTGCGGGTGTCGGGGCCAGGTCGTCCGGCGGCGTCGCCGGACGACCTGGGCCGGGGTGAGACGTTTTCGCGCAGCCTTCATCGACCCCGGAGGAGCTGATCGGCGGGCTGGCGGATGGTTTATCGGGCGTAGCCGCCGTCGGCCATGATGGTCTGGCCGGTGACGAAGGCGGCGTCGTCGCTGGTGAGGAAGGCGATGGTGCCGGTGAGGTCTTCGGGCAGGCCGTTTCGCTTGATGGCCTGGGCCTGGGCGGCGGCGTCGCGGGCTTCCTGAGGGTGAGCCTGCTGGCTGCCGGGGGTGATGGTGAGGGTGGGGCCGACGGCGTTGACGGTGATGCCGAACGGGGCGAGGTCGTTGGCCAGGCCGCGGCTGAAGCCGATGTTGCCCATCTTGCTGGCCATGTAGTGGGAGATGCCGGGAACGTTGGTGACGATGGAGTTGGAGGTCAGGTTGACGATGCGGCCCCAGCCCCCCTTCTTCATGGTCTGCAGTACGGCCTTGACCATGAGGAACTGCGAGTCGAGGTTGACGGCGATGACGCGCTTCCACGTGTCGTAGTCGAGGTCTTCGATGTCGCGGAAGGGGAAGATGCCGGCGTTGTTGACCAGGATGTCGGCGCGCCCGAGTCGGTCGGCGACCTCCTTGCCCACGGCCGCGGTCTCCTGCGGGTTCGACACGTCGGCGGTGAGGCCGAGTGCGTTGTGTCCCTTGCCGGCGAGCAGGGCGACGGTTTCGTCAGGGCTGTCGAGGTCGACGGCAACGACGGTCGCGCCGCGCGTGCCCAGGTCGAGCGCGATGGCCTGACCGATGCCGCGCCCGGCGCCGGTGACGACGGCCACACGGCCAGCGTGGGTCTGCGGAACTGACATGTCAGAAACTCCTTTGTTTTGCACTGATTGATCCTGGGTCCCGCACGTGTCGAGCGGTGCCCGAGGCTTCTGGATTTCCGGGCTCGACGCTGGGGCTGTTACGCCGCGCGGCCGGCCTTGAAGATCCTGGCAACGGTGGCAATGCGCTTGCCCTGGTAGGTGCCGGAGGCGCGGGCGGTGCTGTCGACGGGGATCTCACCTGTGGCGCCGGTCACGTGGGAGGTGCCATAGGGGTTGCCGTCGGTGAACTTGACCGGGTCGGTGAAGCCGGGGGGAACGATGAATCCGCCGAAGTGGTGGATGGAGTTGTAGAGCGCCAGCAGGGTGGACTCCTGGCCGCCGTGCAGCTGCGCGGTGGAGGTGAAGCCGCTGTAGACCTTGTCCGCCAGCAGGCCCTGGGACCACAGGCCGCCGAGGGTGTCCAGGAACTGCTTGAGCTGGCTGGCGACGTTGCCGAAGCGAGTAGGGGTGCCGAAGATGACAGCGTCGGCCCACTTGATGTCGTCCGGCGTGGCCACCGGAATGTGCTCGGTCGCTGCGGCGTGGTCGGCCCACGGCTTGACGCCTGCGACCACTTCCTTGGGCGCGAGCTCGGCCACACGCAGCAGCCGTACGTTGGCTCCAGCCTCGGCCGCACCGGCGGCAATGGTCTCCGCCAGCTGGTAAATGGTGCCGGTGGACGAGTAGTAGATGACGGCAACATTCGGCGTGTGGGGCATGATGTGATCCATTTCAGTGCGGAACGCCTGAGCCCGGAGGCCTCGGCGCGTGGAGGAGGAGATCAAGTCGATCAACGGTCTGATGCAGCGCTGCCGAGGCATGCGCGCCGCCTCGCGCTGTTGGTGCCTGCGCAAGCAATTACACCCTAAGCGAGGACGCTCGCATATCGGAAAAGTGACCTAGTCCCTAAGTCGTAGGCGCTGGCCATGGCAGCCTCGGCTCCGAGTGAACAGGTCTCCTGCAGCGAGATCACCGACAGTGGATCTTGACTGTCCAGGCAAGGACTTTCCGGTGGGACGCCGGCCTGTGCAGCTGAGAGGAGTTCCGGAAGGCGCCATCGCGTGCGCTGAACCCCTGATGTGTGGCGGTGGCCGCAGAGCTCGGCCGCGCACATGGGCCCGCAAGGGTGTCGCTGGATACTTCCGTCGGACTCCTTTTTGTGACCTTGTACGCGGACACCAGCGCCCGCTGTTCGACCTCGATGCCCAGGTCGTCCATGGCCAAAGCCGTGGACAGCGCGGTGGTGGTGCGGACCGGTGGCCGGGCCTGGTCGCGCAGGTGTCGTGCCGCGACGGCGTGCTCGGGGTTGGTGATGGTCTGGTGTCGGGACCAGCAGCGGCCGTGGCGAGCGACCACGTCATTGCCGCAGGTCACGACGATGCTCTCGGTGTCGCTCCGAACGGTGATCCGGTGCCTGATCGCGCGGGGGTGGACGGAGTAGTCGCATGTGTCGACGCGGATGTAGTGGTCGCGGCCGAGCCGGATGGTGCGCGGCCACCAGTTCGGCGGGGCGACCGGCGGCAGGGCGAGCATCGCCGACCGATCCGCTTCCCAGCGGTCGACCGGGTGGGCGTCGATCCTGCGGGGCCGTTGCCGGTTGGCGACCTGCAGCCAGGCCGTGAGCTGACCGTTGAAGTCGCCCGGGCCGGTGAAGACGCGGTCGGGCAGGAAGCTGGTCCCCAGATAGCCGTTCGCCCGCCCGACCAGGCCTTTCGCCTCGGGATCACGCGGCCGACAGAAGTGGATCCGGATCGCGAGATCATATTGCTTGCGTACGCACACCCCATTAATCTCTCGGTCCAGGACCCCATGTGGCGCAAGAGGGACTTCACCGCCCGCCCCGGCCTTCGGAGCCGACGGCCGCTTCGCCGTGGGGACGATCACTGGAGTGAGGTGCGAAAAGACTGACAGTCGTAGGCGTCGGCAATGGTTCCGATCAAGGGTGCGATGCCGGCTTTGGCCAGGCGCTCCGTGAACGCGATCGAGGTGTATCGAGCGGATTCAACCGGCCGCCGCAACACCTTGATCAAGGGGGGAAGGAATGGGTGTCTTGGAGCGTCACAAGCGGGTGCGCGCATATCGCGGGCAGATTCCGTCGCCGGGCCGGCCTACGACCTGGCGTGAGGACAGGGCGAGGTTCTGATCGGCGATTGCCCGCGGCGTCAAGACCGAGGACGCGTGTGTGGAGGCGCGTGTGTCCGCCGCGCAGTGAACCGCCAACGGGACGTGCATGATACCCATGGGCGCGACGCCTTCGGCACGTACAGCGTCAGGACAGGGGAAGGGGGCGAGGATGAGAGTAAACACAACCCTCATCAGGTATGACGACGGTGGCATAGAGGGCACGGCCCAGATGCTCGAGGAACAGATGCAACGGCTGGAGGCTCAGAAGCGGGGGCTCGATCGGGAGTTGGCGGCAGTCGCCGCACACCTTCAGTCCGTGCGCGGAGCCCTCGATATTTTGCGAAAACTGACTTCGGTTGTATGCCTCACCGGCGATGCGACAGAACAACAGAGCCAGAGCGACGTGGCGGCTGCGTCGTCGGCGTCGCTCCCCATCGACGTCGTTGAGGGGGCGGAAGAACTGAGGCCGCTATCGGCCGGGTCTGGTGTGTCCGGCATGGGCGGCTACGGCCGGCTGACCGAGCAGATCCTTGAGTATCTGTCCACCCTGGGCGATGCCGAGGTCAGGGCGCGCGATGTTGCCGCAGCCCTCGGTCGGGACGCTACAGCAGGCAGTATCAACGCTGTACGTAGCACGTTGGACCGGTTGGTTGGCAACTCACGCGCCGTGCGTGCGGGCCGCGGCCTCTACCGGGCTGCGCCCTGAGCCCTGCGGGCACCGCATCGGGCTCCGCCTCCTTGAAGATGTGTTGTGGCAGCGGTTCGTGGGTCTCATCCCAGGGAGTGGCCGAGTACCACGTCGACGTCCTTGTCGTTTCCGATCTCGACGCTGATCGTGGTCGCCACCTGCGGGAAGCCGCAGGGTGGTGGGCTGACGCCTGAACGGCAGGCGTTTCGCGAGCGGATCCGGATGGAGGCCGCGGGGCACGTGGCCGCGGGCGCCTCCAACGCGGAGGTCGCCAAGGGAGTCTGGCGACCTCCCGGGGAAGCGAGTCCTCGTGACCGGAGCCTCGGGCACCGTAGGTCGGTTCGCCGTCCAGCTCGCGGCAGGCGCCGGCGCCCACGTTGTGGCCCAAGCCCGTCGGACCAGAGGTCTCGCTGACCTGGGCGCCCACGAGGTGCTCTCTAACCTCGACGGGGTGGAAGGCGTCGACGTTGCGATCCACAACGTAGGAGGCCCCTACCTGGCGCACGCCTGGTCCGCGCTCCGTGACGGCGGCGTTGTGAAGAACATCGGCTGGACCGCCGGAATGCCCAGCCGAACTTCGCTGGCGCAGACAATGATTCCCAATGGAGTTCGTCAAGGGCGTCGGTGACGCTTGGTGATCACGTCACATCGCTGTGAGTCCGCGTTGGGGTGGCTCGGTGGTGAGGGTGCGCTGGTCTCGGATGAGGGCCCAGAGCACGTCAAGGCGGCGTCGGGCGAGGGCGAGCACGGCTTGCTGTGGGTTTTCCCCTCGCTTCGTTTGCGCCGGTAGAAGGCCTGGGACGTGGGGCAGCAACGGGCGGCGACCTGGGCGGAGAGGTAGAACACGCGCAGGAGACGGCGGTGGTAGCGGTGCGGCGGCGCATATTGCCGCTGATGCGTCCCGAGTCTTTGGGCACGGGTGCTAGTACTGCAACGGTCTTTGCCGTGACGGGTGGGCAGCGGGCTCGTTGAGGTGGGCATGGGGTGGGATGTGGTGCTGTCTGATGCGAGCCGGT
>NZ_JBIVLI010000046.1:0-22164 GCF_044751205.1 Streptomyces sp. NPDC088732 | reverse complement strand
CGCCCACATGCACAACCTCGCCCTCGTGTCATGAGAAGACGAGCCCGGCGCCCACTCTGACCTGCCCGCGCGCAGGCTTGTGCAACACCCTTTAGGAGGCCACCCGCGCCCGGTGCCCGGGCAGCGTCCGGGCACCGCCCGTGCCGTGTGTCCCGCGGCGTGCCCGGCGCCGCTCCCGCCGCCGTTCGCGGCGCAGCGCGCGGGCGGCGCTGCTGGGGCTGGAGATCACGCCGTTGCGCTGGTTCCACACCTGGCGCGTGATCCACACGTCCAGCACCGCCCACGTCGCCACCACGGTGCTGCCTATGGCGGCGAGCGTCGCGGGCGCCGCGATCCACGAGTGGCCGGCCGCCCCCAGCGTCGCGACCACCGCCGCGATGAGCGTGAAGGACACGACGAGCACCGCCCGCACGGCCGAGACACGGACCGGATCGGGCATGCGCGGCCGCCCGACCGGCTCCTCGACCCACAGTGAGCGCCGCTTCCGGCGTTCCGGAATGTCCCGATCCAATGCGTCCTCGACAAGGTCGTCCACGAAATCTGCTCCCTCGCGGGATCCGGGTGGTGCGGTGCCGGACCCCCGATGTCCGACTCCAGAGTGGCTGCCCGGTATCCGCCGATGAATGCCCCCCGCATTCCGGAGCGCCCCTCCCGCCCCGATCACGAACGACAGGTGCCCGTGGTTCCCGATGCGCTGCATTTCGGCCAGGGACGGCCGCCGTTCATCCGTACGAATCGGGTCGTCCCGGGACAAGAGTGGAAGGCGGGCTTTCGGACGGGGCAGGTTGCAGTAGTAGGCTCGCGCCGTTTATTGCCGGAACAGGACGCCCCGTGACCGGGTCCGACGTTGGGGAGGCCATGCGCTTTCGCGGTACGACGATCCGGCGGAAGATCGTGGCACTGCTGCTCATTCCGCTGGTGTCCCTCACGGCCATCTGGGCTTTCGCGGCCACGTTGACGGGCCGTCAGGTGTGGGGCCTGTTCGGTGTGGAGCGCACGGTCAACGAACTCCGCTACCCGGTCGAGGACACCGTTCAGGCGCTCCAGCAGGAACGCCGGGCCTCCCTGGTGTACTTGGCCGATCCTCGCCGGTCCGACACCCGCGGCGTCCTGCTGCGCCGCGAGCGCGAGACGGACGGCCTGATCGCGCGACTGCGCTCCAACGCGGGCTCCCCCGCCAACCGGGCCCCGCTCACCGAGGACGCGCGCCGCCGTCTCGATCTCGTCGTCAGCGGCTTCGGAGCCGTCGACGCGCTGCGCGACAAGGTCGTCAAGGGCACCGTGGGCCGCAATGAGGCCTTCGCCGCCTACAGCGCGCTGTTCCGCCCCTGCTACGACTTCCTCGACACGCTCAACCCGCTCAACAACGCGGCGATCGACAAGCAGAGCCGCGCGCTGATCCAGCTCGCCCGGGCCCGCGAGGCGGTCAGCCAGGAGGACGCGCTCATGGCCGCCGCCGTCACGGCCGGCCGCATGAGCCCTCAGGAGATGCGCTCGTTCACCTTCGCCGTGGCCGAGCAGCGCGCCTACTTCGCCGACAACCTCGGCCTGCTGACCGAGGCGGAGCGCGCCGTCTACCGGGACTACTGGGACGGCCCGGCCGCCCGCGCCCTGCGCACGGCCGAGGACGCCGTGATCGCCGCCGCGGCCGGCGGCGCCCCCAGGGCCGCCGACCGCGCCTCCTGGCAGTCCACGGCCACCGCCGCCCTCGGCGACCTGGACCGCACCGGCACCGAGGCCGGCGACCTCTACAAGAAGAGCGCCGAACCGATCGCCATGCGGCTGCTGGCGAGCGCCGCGATCGCCGGCGGTCTCGGCCTCGTCGCGGTGATCGCCTCCGTCGTCGTCTCCTTCCGCATCGGCCGCGGCCTCATCCGCGACCTGTCGAGGCTGCGCAAGGAGGCCCAGGAGGTCTCCGGCGTCCGGCTGCCCCGTGTCATGCGCCGCCTCGCCGCCGGCGAGGAGGTCGACGTCGAGACCGAGGCGCCCCGCCTGGACTACTCCGACGACGAGGTCGGCCAGGTGGGCAAGGCCGTCAACACCCTCCAGCGGGCCGCCGTCGAGGCCGCCGTGCGCCAGTCCGAGATGCGCCGCGGCGTCTCCGAGGTCTTCGTCAACCTTGCCCGCCGCAGCCAGGTCCTGCTGCACCGCCAACTGACGCTGCTGGACGCCATGGAGCGCCGCACCGAGGACGGCCTGGAACTCGCGGACCTGTTCCGCCTGGACCACATGACCACCCGCATGCGCCGGCACGCCGAGGGCCTGGTCATCCTCTCCGGCGCGGTGCCGTCACGGCAGTGGCGCAAGCCGGTCCAGCTGATGGACGTGGTCCGCGCGGCCGTCGCCGAGATCGAGGACTACGAGCGCGTCGAGGTGCGCCGGCTGCCCCGGCTCGCGGTCACCGGCACCGCCGTCGCCGACCTGACCCACCTGATCGCCGAACTCATCGAGAACGCCGCGGTGTTCTCGCCCCCGCACACCCACGTCCAGGTGCACGGCGAGGCCGTCGCCAACGGCTTCACCCTGGAGATCGACGACCGCGGCCTCGGGCTCACCCCCGACGCCATGCTGGAGGCCAACCTCCGGCTCGCCGAGACCCCCGAGTTCGAGCTCTCCGACACCGACCGGCTCGGCCTCTTCGTGGTCAGCCGGCTCGCCCGGCGCCAGGGCGTGCGCGTCTCGCTGCGCCAGTCCCCGTACGGAGGCACCACGGCGGTCGTCCTGGTCCCCACGGAGCTGCTGACCGACGGCGGTGACGCCGCCGGCGCGGGCGGCCGCGCCGAGGACGCCGTCTTCGGCGAGCCGGCCGACCTCGGCGGCCCCGACGGGGGCGACGACGCCATGTCCACCGCCACCGAGCACGGCTTCCGCACCTGGGGCCTGAACCCGGAGCCGGACGAGGAGCCGCGCGAGCACCGCAGGCACGACCCGGGCCCCGGGGCCGCGCCGCTGACCGTGGTTCCGGCGGCCGCGCCGGAACCGGCGGAGCCGGGCGCCCTGCCGCGCCGCCGCCGCACCCCGGTGCTGGTCGCCGAGAACGGCCGGCCGGTCGCCGCGGGCACCGAGGAGCGTCCCGCGCCCGACCCCGATGTGCCCGATGCGCCCGACGCGCCCCGCGCACCGGAGGCGGCCGCCACCGGCGGGCTCCCGCGCCGGGTGCGGCAGGCCAGCCTCGCCCCGCAACTGCGCACCGACACGAGCACGGAGACGCCCGTTCCCGCCGCCCGCCCGACCGGGGACGGCGGCGGTCGTGAGCGGACCCCCGAGGAGGTGCGCGACCGTATGGCCTCCCTCCAGCGCGGCTGGGAACGCGGCCGCGCGGACCACCTCGACGAACCAGACGCCCCCCGTCCCGCCCGCCCGGGGGCTGCCCCGACGGAGCCGGGGGGAGACAGCGCAACCAGAACCACCACTGAGGGGAACGGTCCATGACCGCACCATCGAGCCCGACCCGCGAGCTGAGCTGGCTCCTCGACGAGCTGGTCGGCCGCGTCGCCAGCATCCGCAAGGCCCTCGTGCTGTCCGGCGACGGCCTGGCCACGGGCGCGTCCGAAGGACTGTCGCGCGAGGACGCGGAGCACCTCGCCGCCGTCGCCTCCGGCTTCCACAGCCTCGCCAAGGGCGTCGGACGCCACTTCGAGGCCGGCCAGGTCCGGCAGACCCTCGTGGAGCTCGACGAGGCCTTCCTGTTCGTCACGGCGGCCGGCGACGGCAGCTGCCTGGCGGTCCTGGCCGACGCCGACTCCGACGTCGGCCAGATCGCGTACGAGATGGCGCTGCTGGTGAAGCGGGTGGGCGTGCACCTGGCCACCGCGCCGCGCGACGAAGACGCCCGGGCGGTGTGACGGGCGCGCGATGACTTCCGAAGCGGACCGCTGGTACGACGACGACGCCGGGCCCGTGGTGCGGCCCTACGCGATGACGCGCGGGCGTACCAGCCATGCCGCCGAGAGCCGGCTCGACCTGATCGCCCTGGTGATCTCCGAGTCCCGTTCCGGGGACGCCGAGGAGGACGCCGACCGCACCCTGTCGCCCGAGCACGTCGACATCGTGGAGCGGTGCCGGGAGCAGCCGACGTCGGTCGCGGAACTCGCGGCCGACCTCGATCTGCCGGTCGGTGTCGTCCGCGTGCTCGTCGGTGACGTACTGGAGGCCGGGCTGGTCCACGTGACCCGCCCGGTGCCGCCCGCCGAACTGCCCGACGAGGGGCTGCTGCGCGAGGTCATCGACGGCCTGCGCGCCCTGTGACGACGGCGCCGTCCGGGAAGAACCCCCCGGGCCGCAACGGCACGGGGGCCGCGGCGAGTTGGGCGGTCGGATCGTAGTAGGGTTCCCCCTGCCGTGAGCCGACCGTCCGACAATTCCAGGAGTGATCGATGGTCTTCGGGCGCTCTGACCGCCGTCCTTCCGTCGTCGAGCCGGTCACCCTCAAGATCCTGGTGGCGGGCGGCTTCGGCGTCGGCAAGACCACGCTCGTCGGCGCGGTCAGCGAGATCCGGCCGCTGCGCACCGAGGAGGCGCTGAGCGAGGCGGGCCGCCCGGTGGACGACATCGCAGGCGTCGAGTCCAAGCGCACCACCACCGTGGCGATGGACTTCGGCCGCATAACCCTCCGCGAGGACTTGGTCCTCTACCTCTTCGGCACCCCCGGCCAGGACCGCTTCTGGTTCCTGTGGGACGAGCTGGCGCAGGGCGCCCTGGGCGCGGTCGTCCTGGCCGACACCCGCCGGCTGGAGGACTGCTTCTCCGCGATCGACTACTTCGAGCGGCGCGGCATACCCTTCGCCGTCGCCGTGAACTGCTTCGAGGGTGCCGAGAAGCACGAGCCCGAGGCCGTCCGCGACGCGCTCGACCTCGATCCCGAGGTGCCGCTGCTGATGTGCGACGCGCGGGACCGCGCCTCGGCGAAGAGGGTGCTGATCACCGTCGTCGAGCACGCGGCCCGGCTGGCGGGGGTCCGGCGGGCGGCCGCCGCCAACTGAGCCGCGCGGCCCGCTCAGACGGCCGGCACCGGCACGCCGTCCTCGCGGTCGTCGAGATCGTCGTCCTCGCCGGCGCCGGCGGCGCCGGTCGGTTCGTCCTCCCAGCCGAAGCTGCGCTCGACCGCCTTCTTCCAGCTGCGGTACCCCTCCTCACGGGTCTGCGCGTCCATCCGCGGCTCCCACTGCGCGTCCTGCTGCCAGTGCGCCTTGAGCGTGTCCAGGCCGTCCCACACACCCGTGGCGAGCCCCGCCGCGTAGGCGGCGCCGAGCGCCGTGGTCTCCGGGATCCGGGGCCGCACCACCGGGACGCCCAGGACGTCCGCCTGGTGCTGCATCAGCAGGCCGTTGGCGGTCATGCCGCCGTCCACCTTGAGCCCGGTCAGCCGCACCCCGGAGTCCTGGTACATCGCGTCCACGACCTCGCGGGTCTGCCAGCTCGTCGCCTCCAGCACGGCCCGCGCCAGGTGCGCCTTGGTGACGTACCGGGTGAGGCCGGTGATCACCCCGCGCGCGTCGGAGCGCCAGTAGGGCGCGTACAGGCCGGAGAAGGCCGGGACGATGTAGGCGCCGCCGTTGTCCGCGACGCTCGCGGCCAGCGGTTCGATCTCGTCGGCGGACCTGATGATGCCGAGGCTGTCGCGGAACCACTGGACGAGGGCGCCCGTGATGGCGATCGAGCCCTCCAGGCAGTACACCGGCGGCTCGCCGCCCAGCCGGTAGCCCATCGTGGTGATCAGCCCGCTCTTGGACGGCACCGGGCGGTCGCCGGTGTTGAGCAGCAGGAAGCTGCCCGTGCCGTAGGTGTTCTTCGCGTCGCCCGCCGCGTAGCAGGCCTGGCCGAAGACGGCCGCCTGCTGGTCGCCGAGCGCGGCGGCGACCGGGACCCCGGCGAGGGCGCCGACCGCGGTGCCGTAGACCTCCGAGGAGGAGCGGATCTCCGGGAGGACCGCCTCGGGTACGTTCATCGCGGCGAGGATCGCCGGGTCCCACTGGAGCGTCTCCAGGTTCATCAGCATCGTCCGGCTGGCGTTGGTGACGTCCGTGACGTGCACGCCGCCCTCGGTGCCGCCGGTGAGGTTCCAGATCAGCCAGGAGTCGACGGTGCCGAAGGCGATCTCGCCGTTCTCCGCGCGGCGCCGCAGTCCGGGTACGTTGTCCAGCAGCCAGGCGGCCTTGGGCCCGGAGAAGTAGCTCGCGAGCGGCAGCCCGGTGGACTCGCGGAAGCGGTCCTGCCCGTCGGTGCCGCCGAGCCGGGCGCAGAGCGCGGCCGTCCGGGTGTCCTGCCAGACGATCGCGTTGTGCACCGGGCGGCCGGTGGCGCGGTCCCACAGCACGGTCGTCTCGCGCTGGTTGGTGATGCCGAGGGCGCTGAGCTGGTCGGGGCGCAGCCGTGCCTTGGCGAGCGCGCCCGCCACCACCGCCTGGACCTTGGACCAGATCTCCGTCGCGTCGTGCTCCACCCAGCCGGGCTTGGGGAAGATCTGGCGGTGCTCGCGCTGGTCGAGCGCGACGACCGACCCGTGGGAGTCGAAGACGATGCACCGGCTGGAGGTCGTGCCCTGGTCGATGGCTGCCACGTATCGCGTGGCCTGGTCGGACGTTTCGGTCATGACCGCCTCACTTGAACGCTGCGTTGTAGATGAGACCTGACAGGGCGCCGCCGAGCAGCGGGCCGGCCACCGGGATCCACGCGTACGTCCAGTCCGAGGTGCCCTTGAACGGGATGGGCAGCACGGCGTGGACGATGCGCGGCCCGAGGTCGCGCGCGGGGTTGATGGCGTAGCCGGTGGGCCCGCCGAGCGACAGGCCGATGCCGGTGACGAGGAGGGCCACGATGAGGGTGCCGGTGCCGGTCTCGCCGAGGCCCTTGCTGAGGCCGAAGGCCAGGATCGGCAGGACGAGGCCCATGGTGGCGATGGTCTCGGTGGCGAGGTTCTGCCACCAGACGCGGATCTCGGGGATGGTCGAGAACACCGCCAGGGTGGGCTGCCGGGCCTCCTCCTCCGCATTGGCCCGGAACTGGCCGAAGTAGACGAGCCAGCACAGGACGGCGCCGAGCATCGCGCCGATGATCTGCCCGGCCAGGTAGTACGGGACCTGGGTCCACTTGCCCGAGCTGATGGCGACCCCGAAGGTCACGGCGGGGTTGAGCTGCCCGCCGGACAGCGGTCCGGCGGTGTAGGCGCCGGCGAGGACGGCGAGCCCCCAGCCGAAGGAGATGACGATCCAGCCCGACGCCCGCGCCTTCGAGTGGTGGAGCAGCACGCCCGCGACCACACCGGCGCCGAAGAGGACCAGGATCGCCGTTCCGATGATCTCGCCGACGAAGACGTCTCCGTTGGAATACATGGCGGCTCCTTCTGCGGGCGCACGTGTCGGGTGTGCGCCGGCCAGAGAATCGCACGGAGACACGGGTGCAGAGGGTCCCGCCTCCCGCCCGGCTTCCGCGCCACCCGGAAGTGTTGTCCTGGGGTGATGAACCGTCAAGCTATCGGACAGATCACCTGATTACGACCACCGACGAGCCGTGGCATCGCCGTCGAGGACGGGCCCGGCGCACCGTCGCCTGTGACGCCCCCTCATGGGGAGCGCGCCGCACGGTTCGTGACGAAAACAGGCTGGACCCCGTCCGGGTCGGCTGCTAGGTTCTTCTCGAGGCGAGAAATACTCGAAGTGAGAACAACTGGCCGGAGGTGGCGGGAGATGGCGGACCGGCAGGGCGAGGACGACTTCCTCGCCGCCTATGACCCACGCGCCTTCGACCCCATCGCCGTGACCGTCGACGTCGTCGCACTGACCCTGCGTCAAGGGGTCCTCCAGGTACTGCTGGTACGGCGCGGGGCGCCGCCCTTCGAGGGCGCCTGGGCGCTGCCGGGCGGCTTCGTGCGGGCCGGCCGTGAATCCCTGGACCAGGCGGCCGCCCGGGAACTCGCCGAGGAGACCGGGCTGGACGAGGAGCGCGGCCTCGGCCGCGTCCACCTCGAACAGCTCGGCTCCTACGGCGCACCCGACCGCGATCCGCGCATGCACGTCGTCTCGGTCGCCTATCTCGCCTTCGCCCCGGACCTCCCCGAGGCCCGCGCCGGCAGTGACGCCGCCGCGGCCGAGTGGGTCCCGGTGGCGTCCGTCGCCCCGGAGGGGAACCCTGACGCGGCTCCGCCGCGTCCCATGGAGCAGGACCGGCCGGCCGGGATCCACGGGGGTGGTTCCGGCCGCCGGTCCGCCGAAGCGCCGCCGTCCGACGCCGGCACGCCGCTCGCCTTCGACCACGGCACGATCCTCGCCGACGGCCTCGAACGCGCCCGTTCCAAGATCGAGTACAGCCCGCTGGCCACGGCCTTCCTGGGCGAGGAGTTCACCGTCACCGAACTTCGCTCCGTCTACGAGGCCGTGTGGGGACGGACCCTGCACGCGGGGAACTTCCACCGCAAGATCCTCTCCGTCCCCGGGTTCGTGGAGTCCACCGGCGCCACCGCCGCGCGCGGCGGGGCCAAAGGTGGCCCCCGCGCCCGGCTCTACCGCGCGGGCGACGCCCGCCTGCTGCATCCCGCACTGCTCCGCCCCGACCGGGAGGAGAGCGTCCGATGACCACCACCGCCCGCCGGCCGCGCACCTTCGACGAGGCGCTGGCCGCCCTGGGGCTCCCGTTCCCCTCCGACGGCGCCGAGGCCGCCCGCCACTACCGCCGCCTGGCCCGGCTGCTCCACCCCGACACGGCACCGGCCGGCCGTGCGGCCGAGGCGGAGACGGCCTTCGTCCGGCTCACCGCCCAGTGGCGGCGGCACACGGGCGACGGCCCCGTGCTCACCACCGCCCGCGGCACGTACCCGCTCGGCCGTGTGCTCGCCACCGGCGACCTGGCGGTGCTGCGCGCCGGCGGTCCGGACACCGTGCTGAAGATCCCGCGCCGCCCCGCCGACAACGACCTGATGGAGCGTGAGGCGGACGCCCTCACCCGGCTGCACACCGTCGCCGACGCGCGGCACCGCGCCTACGCCCCCCGTCTCGTCGAGTCGTTCCGCCACCGCGGCCCCGACGGCACCGAGCGCCGCGTCAACGCCCTCCGGCGGCTGCGCGGCTTCCACACCCTCGCCGAGGTCCGCGCCCTCCACCCGAGCGGCCTGGACCCGCGCGACGCCGCCTGGATGTGGCGCCGGCTGCTGGTCGCCCTCGGCTGGGCGCACCGCGCGGGGATCGTCCACGGCGCCGTCCTGCCCGAGCACGTCCTGATCCATCCCGCGCGGCACGGCCTCGTCCTGATCGACTGGTGCTACGCCACCGAGCGCGGTGCGACCGTCCCCGCGCTCGTCGAGCGGCATCGCGCGCTCTACCCGCCCGAGGTCACCGGCCGGCGTCCCGCCACCGAGGCCACCGACATCCACCTCGCCTCGCAGTGCGTCGCGCAACTCATGGGGGACCGGGCGCCCGCGCCGCTGCGCGCCTTCCTCCGCGGTTGCACGCTCCCCGCCGAGGCCCGCCGTCCGCACGACGCGTGGCGGCTGCTCGCCGAGCTCGACGAGGCCCTGGAACGCCTCTACGGCCCGCGCACCTTCCGCCCGTTCACCATGCCGGGCACCCGCACCTGACCCACCAAGGGGGAAACACCATGGGCAGCGGAAGCTGGTCCACCAACGTCTACGACGCCGCCGCGCGCTACCGCGCCGCCTCCGGCACCGGCGCCTTCGCCTACAGCGACCGCGTCACCTCGTCCGCACCGCGCGGTTCCTGGGCCGCGCACCCCTCGCTCGACCCGAAGGGCATCGGCGTCCGCGAGAGCCGCGACTCCGACGAGCACCCCACCTCGCTCGCCATCGCCGTCCTGTTCGACGTCACCGGCTCCATGCGGACCGTCCCGCAGGTGCTGCAGACCAAGCTCCCCGAGTTGTTCGGGCTGCTGCTGCGCAAGGGCTACACCGAGCACCCGCAGATCCTCTTCGGCGCGATCGGCGACGCCACGTGCGACCGGGTCCCGCTCCAGCTCGGCCAGTTCGAGTCCGACAACCGCATGGACGACGACCTCGGCAACATCCTGCTGGAGGGCGGGGGCGGCGGCCAGATGACCGAGTCGTACGAACTCGCCCTCTACGCCATGGCCCGGCACACCGCCCTCGACTGCCACGAGAAGCGCGGCCGGCGCGGCTACCTCTTCCTCGTCGGCGACGAGCTGCCCTACGGCAAGGTCAAGGCCGACGAGGTGTACGAGGTGCTCGGCGACGACCTCCCCGAGGACATCCCCGTCACGCGGATCGTCGCCGAGCTCCGGCAGAAGTTCGACGTCTACTACATCCTGCCGGCGGGCTCCTCGTACGTCGGCAACGCAGAGGTCCTCGGCACCTGGCGCAAGCTGCTCGGCCAGAACGTCATCGAGCTGGACGACCTGGACGCCGTCTGCGAGACCATCGCCCTCACCGTCGGTCTCGGCGAGCAGGCCATCGACCTCGCCGAAGGGCTGGACGACCTCGACGACGTCGGCTCCGCGGCCACCGCCTCCGTCGGCATGGCCCTGGCCGCCCTGGACCGCGACCGCTCGGCCGTGGCGGTCACGGACACCTCGCTTCTCGAGGACACCGACGGCACCGACGACACCGACGGCGCGGGTGACTCCCGCGGTACGACACGCCTGTAACCGCACCACCCCACCGGAGGGACCGGGAACCGTGCACACCATCGTCGTCGACCTCGGCTACGGCGACGCCGGCAAGGGCACCGTCGTGGACCGGCTCTGCGCCACCGGGCCGGTCCACGCCGTGGTCCGCTTCAACGGCGGCGCCCAGGCGGCCCACAACGTCGTCACCGCCGACGGACGCCACCACACCTTCGCCCAGTTCGGCTCCGGCACCCTGCACGGGGTGCCGACGCACCTGTCCCGCTTCATGATGGTCGACCCGCTCGCGCTCGCCGCCGAGGCCGACCACCTCACCGCGCTCGGCGTCCCGGCGCCGTACGCCCTGCTGACCGTCGACCGCGACGCCCGCCTCACCACGCCCTACCACGCCGCCGCCAACCGCCTGCGCGAGCGGGCGCGCGGGGCGGCGCGGCACGGCTCGTGCGGCATGGGCATCGGGGAGACCGCGGCCTACGCCCTCGCGCATCCTGAGGACGCACCCACCGCGGGCGACTGCGTCTCCCGCCCCCGGCTGCTGCGCAAGCTCCGCCTCCTGCACGACCGCCTGGCCGACGAGCTCGGGCGCGCCCTGCCCGCACCGCCGCCGGAGCACTGCGCCGACGCCTTCACCGCCTTCGCCCGCGCCGTCACCCTCACCGACGGCACGCACCTGGCCCGCGTGCTGCGCACCGGACTCGTGGTGTTCGAGGGCGCCCAGGGAGTGCTCCTCGACGAGTGGCACGGCTTCCACCCGTACACCACCTGGTCGACGACCACCTTCGCCAACGCCGAGGCGCTGCTCGCCGAGTCGGGCCGGACGGCACGGCGCCTCGGGGTCGTCCGCGCGTACACCACGCGGCACGGCCCCGGGCCGCACATGACCGAGGGCCCCGGGCTCGCCCCTGTCCTGCCCGAACCCCACAACGGCACGGGCGCCTGGCAGGGAGCCTTCCGCGTCGGCCACTTCGACGCCGTGGCGCACGCCTACGCCGTCGAGGTGTGCGGCGGCGTGGACGCCCTCGCGCTCACCCACCTCGACGCCCCCGCCCGCTGCCCGGAGCTCCGCCTCGTCCGCGGCTACGACACCGGGGAGAGCCGGCTGCACGTCCCGCGCACCGGTGACCTGACCGCTCAGGCCGCCCTCACCGCCCGGCTGGCGACCGCCCGGCCCGCGCGCTGGGACGTCCCCGGTGCGGACGCGGCCGCCTGGTCGGAGGCGGTCGGCGCGGCGCTGGGCGCCCCCGTCGTCCTGGAGTCGTACGGGCCGGCCGCCGCCGACAAGCGGGAGGTTCAGCGCAGGATGCCGGCCTGCCGCGCGGCGGTCAGCCAGGACGGGAACTCGGACAGGATCCGGTCGTAGAGCTCGGCGTCCGGCACGGCCGCGATGTCGTCCACGGCGAAGAACCCCACGTTGTCGACGCGCCGTCCCGGCAAGGTGTCGAAGCTTTCCAGCACACCGAAGTTGGCCCGGCCCAGTCCGACGAACTGCCAGAACAGCGGCTCCTCGACCGCCTCCCGCAGCTGCCGTTCGATCTGCGCGTTGCGGTAGACACCGCCGTCGGAGAAGAACAGCACGAGGGTCGGCACCGGCGCCGGGTTCGCCCGCACGAAGTCCCGGACCTCCGCGATGACCTTCTGCTCCTCGTTCTGGATGCCGACGAACCGCATGTCGACCTGGCCCGGCTGCATGCCCCCGCGCGGTTTCCGCGGCCGGCCGAACAGGCTCAGCTCGCCGACGCGCACGTGCAGCCGCAGCCACTCCGGGAGTTCCGCCAGGCGCAGGTCCGGCAGGCGCGCCGGGAAGGAGGCGAAGGTCCACGCCTGCATCTCGCCGTCGTCGTCCATCTGCGCCGCGACGGCCGCCATGCGCTCCACGACCCCGGCCACGACGCCCCGCGCGTACAGGCCGCTCATCGAGCCGGATGCGTCGAGGACCAGCACCACCCGCGCCACGACGTCCGCCGCGCCGTGCTTGCGCAGGCTGACGGCCACCTGCTCCTTGCGCAGGCTCAGGCGCTTGCGCATGTCGGGCGGCAGGTGCTCCTCGCCCTTGGTGAGCCGTACGGCCGCGACCGGCGCGGGCGGGGGCGGGGGCGGGGGCGCCGTCACCGGGAACGGGGGAGGCGGCGGTACGGCGGGGGCGGCGGTGGCCGCCGGCGCGTCGACGGTGATGCCGAAGTCCGTGGCCAGTCCCGCGAGTCCGGACGCCCAGCCCTGGCCCACCGCGCGGAACTTCCAGACGCCCGAGCGCCGGTACAACTCCCCGCCGACGAAGGCCGTCTCCGACTCCGCCCGCATGTCGAAGCGCGCGATCTCCGCCCCGTTGCGGGCGTCCAGCAGGCGCAGCCGGAGCCCCGGCACCTGTCCGAAGGTCCCGCCGTCCGCGGACGCGCAGAGCACGATCCGCTCGACGGCCGGCTCCACCCGCGCGAAGTCCACGTCGAGGGCGTCCGTCGCCAGCGCGGGGCCCTGCTGCTTCCCGACGTGCCGTACGGCCTCGGAGCCGTGCACGGGCTGGTTGTAGAAGACGAGGTCGCCGTCCGAACGCACCCGCCCCTCGGCGGTGAGCAGCAGCGCCGAGGCGTCGACATCGGGCACGCCGGGGCCCGGCGACCAGTCCAGCACGGCCCGCACGGCCGGTACGGGCACCGGGAGATTGGCGCCCTTTCGCAGGGATTCGGGTGTCACGCAGGCCAGTCTGCCCTGTCACCCGCCGTGTCGGACAGGGATCGGCGGCCGACACCCTGAGGCCGTACCGGACGGGGTACAGTCCGCGGGTGACCAATCGTCAGAAGGACAGCCACTGCTCCTACTGCGGTGCCGCGTTCGGCCCCGGCGCCGGATGGCCGCGGACTTGTCCGGTCTGCGGCAACGTCACCTACCGCAACCCGCTGCCGGTCGCGATCGCGCTGCTGCCCGTGCGGACGGACGGCACGACGGGGCTGGTCGTCGTCCGGCGGACCATCGAGCCGGCGCGCGGCATGCTCGGCCTCCCCGGCGGATTCGTCGACCACGGCGAGACCTGGCAGCAGGCCGTGGTCCGCGAACTCGACGAGGAGACCGGCATCAAGGCCTCCGTCGACGACGTCCGGCTCGCCGACGCCCTCAGCGGCGACACCGGCCATGTGCTGCTCTTCGGGCTGCTGCCCGAACGGGCCGAGGAGGACCTGCCGCCGGACGTCCCCACGGACGAGACCGACTCCCGGCAGATCCTCACCGCGCCCGTCCCGCTCGCCTTCCCGCTGCACACGGAGGCCGTGCGGAACTGGTTCGCCGGCCGCTACTGAGCGGCGGCGCCCCGCACCCGCACGGCCCGGCCCACCTCGTCGTGCCCCTGGCGCGCCACGACCACCGCACCGTCCGCGAGCCGGGAGGAGAAACGCTCCGTACGCGGCTCCGCCCAGCCGTCGCCCGCGTCGGTGACCAGCAGGCCGCCGCCCGTGCGCCCGGCCTGCGGCGCCCACGCCTCCAGGACCACGCAGCCGTCGTCCTCCGCCACCGGGACCACCGCCCCTGCCCGCACCAGCACCGGGATGCGCTCCAGCGGCGCGGGCAGCAGCACCTGCCCGGGGCCCTGGTACGCCTCCCCGGTCGCCGTGTCGTACCAGACGCCGCGCGGCAGCCGCACCGCCCGCTCGGTGGCGCCCTGCTCCATCACGGGGGCCACCAGCAGCGCGTCGCCCAGCAGGAACGCGTCCCCGCACGACCGGAGTTTGCGGTCCTCCGGGTCGCCCCACCACACCGGCCGCACATAGGGGGCGCCCGACTGCCGCGCCCCGTGCGCCAGCGTGTACAGGTACGGCATCAGCCGCTCCCGCTCGCGCAGCGCCGCCCGCGCGCCCTCCAGCACCCGCGGCCCGAACTCCCAGGGCTCACGGCGGCCCGCCGTGATCGCCGAATGCGTGCGGAAGAAAGGGAAGTACGCGGCCATCTGGAACCAGCGCAGATACAGCTCCGGCGACGGGCTGCCGGTGAACCCGCCGACGTCCGGCCCCGAGTACGGCACCCCGCACAGCCCCAGGCCCAGCACCAGCGACAGCGAGGCGCGCAGCCCCGGCCAGCCCGTCGTGACGTCGCCCGACCAGGTGCCGCCGTAGCGCTGCATGCCCGCCCAGCCCGAGCGGGAGAAGAGGAACGGCCTGCTGTCGGGGCGCAGTTCGCGCAGCCCCTCGTAACCGGCCCGCGCCATGCCCAGGCCGTAGACGTTGTGCGCCTCGCGGTGGTCGCCGCCGCGGCCCTCCAGGGCGTGCCGGGCCGATCGGGGGAGCGTCGCGTCCCCGAACGCCGCGAAGGACACCGGCTCGTTCATGTCGTGCCACACCCCGGCGAAGCCCTGCGCCAGGCGCTCCGCGTACAGCCCGCCCCACCACTTGCGCACACGCGGGTCGGTGAAGTCGGGGTACACCGCCTCGCCCGGCCACACCACACCCCGGACGGTCTCGCCGTGGGCGTCGCGCACGAAGGCGTCCGCGGCCGTCCCGCTGTCGTGCACGGGGTTGCCCGGCTCCTCCTTGACCGCCGGGTCGACGATCGACACCAGGCGCACGCCGCCGGCTCCCAACTCGTCCGCCAGCCCGGGCAGATCGGGGAACCGCTCGCGGTCGACGGTGAAGACCCGGTGGCCGTCGTAGTGGTCGATGTCCAGGTGGATCGCCGACAGCGGCAGCCCGCGGTCCCGGTAGCCGGCCACGACGCGGCGCACCTCGGCCGCCGAGCCGAAGCCCCACCGCGAGTGCTGGTGCCCCAGCGCCCAGCGGGGCGGCAGCGCGGGGCGCCCGGTCAGCGCGGTCCACGCGGTCAGGATGCGCGACGGCGTGCCGGGGATCACCCAGTAGCGCAGCGGGCCGCCGTCCACGCGCACTTCGCAGCCCCCGGGGCGGTCGTGCCCCGAGCCCGCGCCCTCCTCGCCGTCGCGCAGGGTCACCCGGCCGTCCCAGGTGTTGTCGTGGAACACCAGGTGGCTGCCCGCGTCCGCCACCACCAACTGCACCGGCATGGTGATGTACAGCGGATCGGTCCCCGGCTCGAAGGCCCCGTCCGGGTCGGTGTTCCACAGCCGGTACGAGCCCTCGCCCAGCCGCGGCCCCGACGCCCGCCCGCCGAGCCCGAACACCGCCGCGTCCGCCGCCGTCTCCGAGCGCTGCACCCAGCGCGCCTCGGTGCCCTCCGGGGAGCCGATCGGGTCCCACCAGCGCGGCGGCAGGTCCTTGCGCAGCAGCAGCCCCCCGGGCGTGCGGAACTCCACGGCGCCGTGCCGCGACACCGTCACGGTGACCCGCTCCGACACCACCCGCCAGCCGTCCTTGTCCGGCTCCATCACCGCCCGGACGTCCGCGTCCGGGCAGCCGGCCGCCAGCGCGTACGACGGCTCCGGCTCCGCCCCGTCCCAGCCGCAGAAGACCGCGCCGCCCGCCGTGACCCGCACCCGCAGGCTCGACCGGGCGAACCGCACCAGCCCGCCGCCCGGCAGCGGGTCCGCGCCCTCGGCCGCCCCCGGCACCCGCGCCCGCTCGGGGCCCCGCCGCGGCAGGTCCCGCGCGTCCGTCCGGTGGCGGCGCCACGCGGCGCGCACCGACCGCAGCCCGTTCGCCGACCCGACCGCGCGCACCTGCCGCACCAGGTCCCCAGCATCCATGAGCCCCACCCTTTCAGCGTTCCCGGCCGCCCCGCCGCCCGCGGGCCCCCGGCACAGCGGGGGCCCGGCACATGGTGACACCCCCGAATGTGTGGGGTGGGCCCTGGCGCCGAAGACGATCACGTGGCATCGTCCTGCCCATCCGCGCGCCGGGACATTCCGCCCGCCGCGGTCCGACCGCACACCACGCAGCGCCGCGTACCGTCCGGGAGCCGCCCCATGAGCACCACATCCGAGCCCGCCACCCCCGCGGAGGCCGTGCGGCCGCTGTGGCAGCCCGGTCCCGACCGCGTCGCGGGCGCCCAGGTGACACGCTTCCAGACCTGGGCCGCCGGGCACCACGGCGCGCCCGGGCCCGACCTCGCCGACCCCGTCGCGGGATACGCCGCGCTGCACGCCTGGTCGGTGCGCGAGCCGGAGGCCTTCTGGCAGGCCGTCGTCGCGTGGTTCGACGTGCGCTTCTCCACCCCGTACGAGTCGGTGCTCGCCGACGCCTCCATGCCGGGCGCGCGGTGGTTCCCCGGTGCCACCCTCAACTACGCCGAGCACGCGCTGCGTCCGGCCGGCGACCCCGCCCGCGCCGGCGAGCCCGCCCTGCTCCACCTCGACGAGCGGCACGACATCGATGCGACGACGTGGGCGGAACTGCGCCGCCAGGTCGCCTCCCTCGCCCATGAACTGCGCGTCCTCGGGGTCCGCCCCGGCGACCGGGTGAGCGGCTACCTCCCCAACGTCCCGCAGGCGGTCGTCGCGCTGCTCGCCACCGCCGCGGTCGGCGGTGTGTGGACCTCCTGCGCCCCCGACTTCGGCGCCCGCAGCGTCCTGGACCGCTTCCGGCAGGTCGAGCCCGTGGTCCTGTTCACCGTCGACGGCTACCGCTACGGCGGCAAGGAGCACGACCGCACCGCCGTCGTGGCCGAACTGCGCGGCGAACTGCCCTCGCTGCGCGCCGTCGTGCACATCCCGCTGCTGGGCACCGCGGCGCCCGAGGGGACGCTGGAGTGGGACGCCCTGGTCTCCGGCGACCGGGAACCGGCGTACGAGCAGGTCCCCTTCGACCACCCGCTGTGGGTGCTGTACTCCTCCGGCACCACCGGCCTGCCCAAGGCGATCGTGCAGTCGCAGGGCGGCATCCTGCTGGAGCATCTGAAGCAGACCGGGCTCCACATGGACCTCGGGCCGCAGGACCGCTTCTTCTGGTACACCTCAACCGGCTGGATGATGTGGAACTTCCTCGTCGGCGGCCTGCTCGCCGGCTCCACGATCGTCCTGTACGACGGCAGCCCCGGCTTCCCGGACACCGGCGCCCAGTGGGGGGTGGCGGAGCGCACCGGCACCACCGTCTTCGGCACCTCCGCCGCGTACGTCATCGCCTGCCGCAAGGCCGGCGTGCACCCCGGCCGCGACCACGACCTCTCGGCCGTCAAGTGCGTGGCCACCACCGGTTCCCCGCTCCCGCCGGACGGCTTCCGCTGGATCCACGACGAGGTCAAGGAGGACCTCTGGATCGCCTCCGTCAGCGGCGGCACGGATGTGTGCAGCTGCTTCGCGGGCGGCGTGCCGACCCTCCCGGTGTACATCGGCGAGCTCCAGGCGCCCTGCCTGGGCACCGACCTCCAGGCCTGGGACCCGTACGGCAAACCCGTCACCGACGAGGTCGGCGAGCTGATCGTCACCAACCCCATGCCGTCCATGCCGATCCACTTCTGGAACGACCCCGACGGCGCCCGCTACCGCGAGAGCTACTTCGAGATGTTCCCCGGCGTCTGGCGGCACGGCGACTGGATCACCCTCACCTCCCGCAGCACGGTGGTCATCCACGGACGCTCGGACTCCACGCTCAACCGCCAGGGCGTCCGCATGGGTTCCGCCGACATCTACGAGGCCGTCGAACGCCTCCCCGAGATCCGCGAGTCCCTCGTCATCGGCGTCGAACAGCCCGACGGCGGCTACTGGATGCCGCTGTTCGTCCAGCTCGCCGAGGGCGCCGAACTCGACGACACCCTGCGCGACAAGGTCAAGCGCACCATCCGCGAGCAGCTCTCCCCCCGGCACGTGCCCGACGAGATCATCCCGGTCCCCGGCATCCCGCACACCCTCACCGGCAAGCGCATCGAGGTGCCCGTCAAGAAACTCCTCCAGGGCACCCCACTCGCCAAGGCCGTCAACCCCGGCTCCGTCGACGACATCCGGCTCCTGGCGTTCTACGAGGAACTGGCCCGCACCCGCGGCTGAACCGGGCCCGGGGCCGCCCGCCGCGGGGCGGCCCCCACCCGCCCCCGACGCGGCCGGGACCGTCACTGTCAGTGCCCCCGGTTACGGTGAGTGAGCATCGACCGCCAGGTCGTCACCGCATCACACCGTCGCACCCAGGGGGAGCCATGACCCACACCAAGAACCGCGCGAAGAACGCCCGCCGCACCGTCAGGACGGGCCGCCGCGCCCTGCGCCGCGAGGCCCCGACCACCGTCGCGCTCCTGACCGGCGCCGCGGACCTCGCCGCCATGCGCGGCTACCGCAGCTTCCGCTTCCACGACCACGCCGAGTACCTGCGCCGCATGGAGGGGCTGCTGCGCACGCTGACCTCCCGCGGCATCCACGTCCGCGTCGGCGTCTTCGACCCGGGGGAGTACGCCCGCTACTGCGCGGACACCGGCGCCGACCCCGACACCTCCCGCACCCGGGCGCGGTACGCGGCGGACGTCACCGCCTCCGGACCCACCGTCCCCTACGCGGGCCAGGCACTGGAACACCTCGTCACGCAGATCGAGTACGAGACGACCCGCCAGGCGACCTGGGAGCTCGCCGGCGACATCCTCGCGCGCGCCGGGGACTGCGCGTGCTGCGGCGACGACCTCGCCCGCACCTCCTTCGACCGCGCCTCCCACGCGCTGACCCGCCTCCTGGAGACCGCGGGCCCCGGCAGCCACCACGTGGTGTGCAGCGTCCCCACCGAGGACACCACCCTCCTCGCGGCGATGCACGCCCGCTGCGACGAGCACGGCATGGTCCACCTCGCCGAGGCCGAGGCGCTGGTCTGCTGCACCGTCCTCGCCGCCGGCCTGGCGACGGACAGCCCCGGCGGACTCGTCGTGCGCAGCACCGCCCTCTCCCCGGGTTCCCCGGGACGGGGCGGCCCCGGGGACGGGCCACCCGACGAGGTCCGCGGCTGGACGCTGCGCGACGGCTGGCTCAGGCCGCTGAGCGAGGCCGAGGTCTTCAACGCCTACTGCACGGACGCCGAGACCGGCGAACCCGTCCCGCCCGAGCCCGGCGTCGTCCACCGCCCGGGCTTCCCCCTCCCGCCCCCGGAGGACTGACCGCACGCGCCCGCGGCCGACGCGCCGAGGGGCGCCCCGCACACCGGCGGGCCGCCCCTTGTGGGAACCGCGTCCACCTCACTCGCCGGACAGCACCGCCTGCGCCGCCCGGCGCGCCTCGTCGGCCGTGTCCGTCGCCCGCGCCGCCGCCGCGGCACGCTCGCACTGCGCCAGCGTGTACTTCGCCAGCGTCGCCCGGACGTAGGGCAGCGATGCCGCGCCCATCGACAGGCTGGTCACGCCCAGACCCGTCAGCACACACGCCAGCAGCGGATCGGAGGCCGCCTCGCCGCACACACCACAGCTCTTGCCCTCCGCGCGAGCGGCCTCGGCCGACGCCGCCACCAGGTCCAGCAGCGCAGGCTGCCACGGGTCCTGGAGGCGCGAGACCGACCCGACCTGGCGGTCCGCCGCGAAGGTGTACTGCGCCAGGTCGTTGGTCCCCAGCGAAATGAACTCGACCTCCTGAAGGATCGACCTCGCCCGCAGCGCCGCCGACGGGATCTCGACCATCGCGCCGAACTTCGCCCGCAGACCGGCCTCCCGGCACGCGTCCGCGAACGCCTTGGCGTCGATGCGGTCCGCCACCATCGGCGCCATGACCTCCAGGTACACCGGAAGCCCCTCGGCGGCCGTGGCCAGCGCGCGCAACTGCGTCCGCAGCACGTCCGGGTGGGCCAGCAGCGTCCGCAGGCCCCGCACGCCCAGCGCCGGATTCGGCTCGTCCGCCGGCGTCAGGAACTCCAGCGGCTTGTCCGCGCCCGCGTCCAGCACCCGCACCACGACCCGGCCCTCGGGAAAGGCCTCCAGCACCTGCCGGTACGCCTCGACCTGCTTCTCCTCGGAAGGAGCCTTCTTCGAATCGTCCAGGAACAGGAATTCCGTACGGAACAGACCGACACCCTCGGCACCCGCCGCGACCGCCGCGGGGACATCGGCCGGCCCTCCGACGTTCGCGAGCAACGGCACCATGTGCCCGTCGGAGGTCGCGCCCGGCCCCGACGACGCCGCGAGCGCGGCCCTGCGCTCCGCCGCCGCCTTCGCCAGTTCCGCCCGCCGCTCCTTGCCCGGGTCGACGAAGATGTCGCCGGTGCTGCCGTCCACGGCGATGACCGTGCCCTCGGTCAGCTCCGTCGCGCCCGGCAGCGCCACCACGGCGGGCACCCCGAGGGCCCGCGCCAGAATGGCGCTGTGACTGGTGGGGCCGCCCTCCTCGGTCACGAACCCCAGCACCAGCGAGGGGTCCAGCAGCGCCGTGTCCGCGGGCGCCAGGTCCCGCGCGATCAGCACGTACGGCTCGTCGCTGTCCGGCACACCCGGCATGGGCACGCCGAGCAGGCGCGCCACGATGCGGTTCCGCACGTCGTCCAGGTCCGCGACCCGGCCCGCCAGGTACTCGCCCGCGTTCGCCAGCAGCGCCCGGTACGAGGCGAAGGCGTCGTACACCGCGCGCTCCGCCGAACTCCCCACCGCGATGCGCCGCTCCACGTCGGCCATCAGTTCGGGGTCCTGCGCCATCAGCGCCTGGGCCTCCAGTACCGCCTGCGCCTCGCCGCCGGCCAGATTGCCGCGTGCGATCAGGTCGTTGGCGACCGCCTCGACGGCCTGCCGTGCCCGTGCCTGCTCCCGCGGCGCCTCCTCGGCCGGAATCTGCTTGGCCGGGGGCTCCAGCACCGCGGTGCCCATGTGCCGTACCTCGCCGATCGCCACACCGTGGCTGACACCGACGCCTTGCAGCGTTGTCTCCATCTCACCCGTCTCCGGTTGTCGCGGACGTTCGCGACCGCGTTCCTTGTTCAACTGCGTCGGGAGTGGCCTTGCCGAAAAGGCTACGTCCAGGAGAAGAGGGTGGCCCCGACGACCACGTCGGCGTCCTCCACGACCCCGGACAGTGACTCCGGCGTCGCCTCGAGCGCCACCACCGGGCACACCGGGGACTTGCCTGCCGCCTCGACCGCCGCCGGGTTCCAGCGCACCATCTCCTGGCCGCGCGCCACGGTGTCGCCCTTGGAGACGAGCACCTCGAAGCCCACGCCGCCCAGCTGCACCGTGTCGATGCCGAGGTGCGTCAGCACGCCGTGGCCCTCCGCGTCCACCACGACGAACGCGTGCGGGTGCAGGGAGACCACCACCCCGTCGACGGGGGACACCGCCGTCGACGGCTCGCGCACGGGGTCGAGCGCGGTGCCGGGACCGACCATCGCGCCGGAGAACACGGGGTCGGGCACGGCGGCCAGTCCGATGACTCGCCCGCTCAGGGGCGCCGAAACAGTCGTCATAGTGAAGCCTCCTGCAAGTGGTCCAGACCACTTAGTCTGCCACCCCCTCCCTACCGCCCACACCTCTGGGCAGCGGATTTGCTCCGACCGGGCGGGTCCACTAGGTTGGGACAACCCCCGGGACGAGTCGCTGCGGAAACGTGTGTCCTCGTAATCCGGTGGTAAATCCGACGGAAAGCATCTGCTAAAGTCGGTGAAGCGGGAAAGCCGAAAGGCCGGAACGCGAAAGCAGGAAAGCGAGAATCCCCGCCGGCGGGAATCGGGCCCGAAAGAGTCTGATAAGCTGGTGACAACGAAGGGAAAGCCCGGAGGGGCCGGTGAAACGGCCTCGAAGGAAGCTTCC
>NZ_JBIVLI010000045.1:0-32080 GCF_044751205.1 Streptomyces sp. NPDC088732 | reverse complement strand
CGTCTGCCATGGCCCGTAGCGTTCGGGCAGGTCACGCCAGGAGACTCCGGTACGGATCTTGTAGACCATGCCGTTGACGACCTGCCGGTCCGCCATGCGAGGTCGTCCGGTGGCGGCCCGCGGTATCAACGGAGCGAGCAACTCCCACTACCAGTCGGTGAGTTCATGGCGACGTATCACCCCACCATGATCCACCACTCGATGAAGGACGTCGCCGAGGAACTGGGCCGCGCACCCGCACAGGTGGGGCTGGCCTGGGCCGGCGGTGCGCTCGCGCAGCGTGTGGCCGGCGGCCTCCCAGCCCGACCTTGCGGATCCACGGCACGGTTGCACAGATCCGTGCCCGCCTTCCGGCCAGTGTCGCGAGCCTGGGGGAGGAAGCGCCTGCGGCGGGCGAGGACCAGGCGGCCGAGCGCTGGCTGCGCGCCGAGCTGCGGGCGGAGCGGCTGGACTGGTTGCCGCCGCTCCTCGCCTCACTCGACCGGCCGTTCGTCGGCGAGCGTCCCGCCGAGCTGCGCGACTTGGTCGCCGCGTTCGCCGAACGCCTCACCTCCTACGCCCGTGAGGCCTGACAGCACAACAACCGGCCCCCGCTTCAGAGCGAAGGTCACCTTGAACATGACGTACCCCCGGCTGAAGAGGCGTTCCGCACCAATCCCGGGCATGCTCGCCGTACTCGGCTGCCGCATGGTGACCTGCGGCCTGAGATCCGGATCCGCCGGGCGGATTCCGGTGGCGGTCGAGCTCCGGGACCTGGCGCTTCAGTTCAGCGAGCGTCCATGCCGCGCCTTGCTGTGGTGCCTCGCATCATCGGTACATCCATTGTTGACCGAGCCCTCACGTGTGTTGACCGTCCATCGATCTCGGTTCGTGAGCATGGAGGTGTCAACGCGGCAGGAGTTCTCGGAGGGAATCGGTCATGGGCGAGTCCAACAGAAGGCTTATCGGTAGCCGGCGACTGCGTCTCGCGGTCGGAGGCATCGGAGTGCTGGCGCTGGTGACCGGCATAGCTGGGTCGGCAGGCACGGCCTACGCCGCGGAGACGGCCGGGCGGGCAGTCCTGAACGCGGCGTCGCGTGGGGACGTGGTGGCGTCCGGGGCGGTCGACCCCTGCGACTGGGACCACGAGGGGTGGCGTGCCGCTGAGTGCGGGGACGCGGTGGCGTCCGCGCCGGTCGACCCCTGCGACTGGGACCACGAGGGGTGGCGTACCGCTGAGTGCGGGGACGCGGTGGCGTCCGCGCCGGTCGACCCCTCTGGCTGGGACCACGAGGGGTGGCGCGGCCAGCGTCTGCCGCTGGCGCCCTAGTCACAAGGCAAGCCACCGCCCGTTCGCCCCGGGACGCACACTTTGACGGGTCGTGTCCGCCGTGTCCGGCGAGACCTCGACGTCATCGGTCCTGTGAAGAGGCCGAGACGCGGGCGGGACGGAATCCGGTTCGCGAACTCGGCGACGGTCGCCGATCGCTGTGCTGTGAGGCGAGAGTCGCCCGATGGGGTCGCGGCGGGCCGAACAAGGCCCGCCCCGCCCCCCCCTCGACCGCAAGGCCCATCGCCCAGGTCGCCGTCGCGCAGGCGAACACCGCCGACCGGTGGTTGTGGTTCCGGAGTCGACCGGGACCGGGACGCCCGGAAGCGCTCGGGCCCACCGCATGTCCGTTCCATCCCCTCGTCGCCATGTGTCGCCATGGGCACAGGAAGGAATTCCCATGCATTCCGACATACCCCTGCGAACACTGCCACCGGAGGCAGCGCACCAACTGGTCACGGCCGCTGGGAAACTCCTTGCGGACCACGGCGGCACGACGGGCCCCGAGCTGTTCGCCTCGCTCGGGGAAGCCGCTCGGCAACTGCACTCCACCACACGAGACCGGTTCCGAGCACAGTTCACGGACGCGGGGATGTTCGTCGTACGTGGACTGCCGGTCGATGACGAAGAGATCGGCCCGACTCCCCTGCACTGGTCGCGGGCAGAGGACGCCGGAGCGCTGTGGGATGTCGTTCTGCTGCTGGTCGTTCATCTGATGGGACGCCCTTTGGCATGGGAGGGGCAGCAGAGCGGACGCATCGTCAACAACATCGTTCCCTCCGAGGGGCACGAGCACGAACAGACGGGCGCCAGCAGCACGGTGCTGCTGAGCCCGCACACCGAGGACGCGTTCCATCCCCAGCGAGCCCACCTGCTGCTCCTTTGCTGCATGCGCAACCACGATCGCGTGGCCACCACCGCGGCGAGTGTCCGACGGACCGGGATCGGTGACGAGGACCTCGCCCGGCTCACCATGCCGGTCCTGCCCATCCTGCCCGACGACGCCTACGAAAGCGTTCCCGGGTTTCACGAAGCCCCACCGCCCGTGCGAACCCTGTGGGACTCGCCCGAGGGGCTCACCCTGCGCTTCGATCCGGCGTACACGCCGCTGGACCGGGCCGACCAGGCCCACCGGGACGCGTACCGACGCCTGGAGGAGCAGCTGGCCGCGGCTTCCGTGGAGGCGGTGCTCGAACCCGGGGACGTGCTCGTGGTCGACAACGACGTCGTCGTGCACGGACGTGTCCCGTTCCGTGCCCGCTACGACGGCACCGACCGCTGGCTGAAGCGGGCTCTGGTGCGGGTCCCGGCACGGGATACCAGGCCGCCGTCCGAACAGTACGAGCACGGCTACGGTCAGTCCGCGATCGAGATGTGACGGCGTCCGCGCCCAGGAGCCCCGGCACCCCGCCGGCCCGGATCGTGCTCCGATCCGGGCGACGGCGTGCAGGGGCTCAGGCCGCTCGCCCGGCATCCTCGCCGGTCCGCCCGGTTCTGAATCGGGCCCTGTCACTTCGGCCCGTCAGAACCCCGGCCCACAGGAAGGAACGGTGTCATCCCATGCCGGCTTCCCCGCGCCCACCGCGAGCGCCTCTCGGCCCCCGGTTCCGCCTGCTGTGGAGCGCCGTCTCCGCGGCCGGCCTCGGCGACGGCATCGCCTTGACAGCCATGCCCCTGCTCGCCGGGCGGCTCACCGGCGACCCGAGGGGCGTCTCCCTCGTCTTTTTCGCGGAGCAACTGCCCTGGCTCGTCCTCGGCCTGATATCCGGAGTCGTCGCCGACCGCTTGGACCGCCGGCGTGTGCTGTGGATCTCCGACGCCCTGCGGGCCGTGATCGCCGCGGCGTTCACCTTCGCCGTCTTCACCGGGCGCGCGTCGATACCCCTGCTCGGCGCGGTGGCTCTGCTCCTCGGAGCCGGGCAGGTCATGTACGTCGGTGCGTGGGGCGGCATGGTGCCCGCGGTCGTCGAACCGGTCGGCCGCACCCGCGCGAACGCGGCACTGCAGGCCACGGCGCAGGTCACCGGCAACCTCCTGGGCTCGCCACTGGGTGCGGTGCTGTTCGCCGCGTCTGTCGCGGCGCCCTTCGCGGCGCAGACGGCGTGCATTGCGTGCGCTGCCGTGCTGATCGCACTTCTGCCCGGGGACTACCGTGCGCGGACGACCGGCCCCACGCGACGAACATCGTTGCGGCGGGAAGTGATCGAGGGCGTCGGCTGGCTCTGGAATCACCGTCTCCTGCGGCTGCTGTGCGTAGCCGCAGGCGTCGCCAACCTTGTGGTCACCGCACTCACCACCGTTCTGGTGCTGTACACCCGTGAGGAGCTCCGTATCAGTGGTCTCGGCTACGGACTCGTCATGGTGGGGTTCGCGGTGGGAGGCATCGCCGGGGCCGCCGTCGTCGCGCGGGTGTCCGACCGGCTCGGCGCCGGCAGGACGCTCACCCTGGCCATGGCCGGCCAGGCGGGATCCGTGGCGTTGGCGGGCGCCGTCTCGTCCCGCCTGGCGTTCTGCGGTTTCATCGCCTGCTACGGCGCGGCGATGCTGTCCTGGAACGTCGTGGCCGTCTCCGTACGTCAGAGCATCGTTCCCGACCACCTGCTCGGCCGGGTCAACATGGCGTACCAGATGATCATCGCTGGCGCGAGTGCGGTCGGCGCGCTCACCAGTGGCGTCGTAGCGCACGTGTTCGGCCTGCGCGCTCCCTTCGTCATGGGTGCGGTCCTGTTGTTCACGCTCTGCGTGACGGCCGCACGCGGCGTCGGTTCCCAGCACTCCGCCGCCGGGCCTTCCGCGGCACGCGCCGGGTCCCGCTGACGGCCCCTGTGGGCCGCGCGCCCCATGGGGCCGGGAGGCCACGGCGAGCCGTGAGGCACCCGGTGCGGTGACGACGAAGGTGGCTGCCGCGCGGCAGGCCCGGCACAGCGGGTGCGGAAGTCCCGGCGGATCAGACGGCCTCCATGCGTCCGTCCAGCCGCGTCAGTCCCGTTCTCACGGCGGCCGCAGCTTCGTCGAGGACGTCACGTTCCCGCACACGCCAGTCGGCGCCGATGGTGAAGCCGTCGCCGGCGAAACGGGGGAACACGTGCAGATGGACGTGGAAGACCTCCTGGAAGGCGGCTTCTCCGTCCGCGAGGAACATGTTGACGCCGTCGCAGCGCAGACCCGACCGGCGCAGAGCCCGTCCGACGCGGTGCGCCAGCGACCACATATGGGTCCCAGCGGTGATGTCGAGATCCTCCAGCCCTTGCGCGTGCGCCCGGGGGACGACGAGCACATGCCCAGGAGTCACCGGCTGGTGGTCCATGAAGGCGACGACCCGCTGGTCCTCGTGGACGATGCTCGCCGCGACACGGCCTGCGACGAGCGAACAGAAAACGCAGTCCTCGTCCGTCACCCTTCCTCCTCCTGCCACGCGGTCACTTGCCCATCAGGAAAGCAGCTCACCGCTGTACAGGAGAAGGTGCCGCACTGATCCGGCTCGAGGTACGGGACATCCGTGGCGGGCTCCGGACATGCCGGTATGCACCGGTAGGCCTGTCATGTGCCCTCGCGTGCCGCCCGGTCCGCGAGGGCGGCGAGCCACTCGCCCACGTCGCGACGCTCGCGCTCGGCCGCCCGCCGCCACTGCTCCCAGCGCTCCTCGGCGACCTCCAGGCTGAGCCTGGCCGTGCGATCGGCCGGTACAGCGCGGCCCGGTGCCTCGGCACGCAGCCGGCGGCGCAGTTCAGCCTTCGGCCACCTGTGTTCCGCCGACCGGTCGAGCCACAGGTCCTGTTGTTCCGGAGGCAGGGCGGCGACCTCCTGATGGTGCTGAAAGCTGAGCTCCTGGCGCCGCCGTGACGGGGGGAACTTCCTCGCCACCCAGGCGTAGTTGCGCAAGGTCTGGTAGTCGAGCGCGGTGCTCCGCATCGCCTCGCGGTAGCGGTTCGGATAGCTCACACTGCCGTGCACCAGCCAGTCACCGAGCCACCAGGACGACGAATCGGCGGCCGACTGCAGCTGCCCGCCGAGCCGCAGCCAGGCGGCCAGAGGCAGATCGCGCGGGAGTTGCAGGGCGGTGGGCAGCGCACGTGCGGAGCCGTCCAGATGCAGGCGCGCGATGGCGGGCAGGGACGCCGCACCGTCCGCGGCCCTTCTCAGGCCGGCCGCGCGACGCGGGGTGGATGCTGCCATCGGGTGCATGGGTCACTCCTTGGATGTCGGGCCGGGAGGCCCGGGTCCCGGCGGCGTGCCGTCGGCGATGCCCGTGGGGCGACCGCACGTGTCACGGACGCCGGATGCCCGGCTTTCCCGTCGGTTTCGGGTCTCGGAAACCTGGGGCTTGCCACTCGTCGTAAGGGACAGCTGCCCGGGACCGAGCAACTCGACGTCATGGACGAAGAGTTCGAGCTCGACGGCCAGGCGCCCTCTGATCTCCTGGGCCAGTGACGCTCTGACGGCGGCGGAGGCGTCGACTTCGGTCACGAGGCAGACCCGGGCGGTGCCAGGTGCGTCCGAGCCAAGGCCGCCGGTGGTGAAGGCCACGCAGCGGCCGGGGCGTACACCTGGGATACCGGCGCACACGGCACGGATGTCGGCAGCATAGAAGTTGCGCCCGTTCTGTACGACCGTGTCGTCGCCGCGCCCCAGGACGAACAGGTGCCCGCGATGGACGAAGCCGAGATCACCCGTGCTGTGCCAGTCTTCCACCGCGTCCCGGTCGTGCGCCGCGTCAGCCGTTCCGGCCCTGGAAGCGGCGCTCGGCCAGTAACCGGAGAACATCTGCGGCCCGCGGATCCGGATGCGGCCCACCACCGCGTGCCGCTCCGTCCGGCCCTCGTGGTCGCTGATCTCCACTTGCGTGCCGGGCAGAGGCCGTCCTGACGAGAGCAGCACGGACCGGGAGCCGCCGGCCTCGGTCGACGGAACGACCTGGCCGGCCTGAAGGGCCGCCCGGTCGACGGCCAGCCGCAGCGCCGGATCGTCCGGGGTGCCGGTGGTGACCGTGAGAGTCGCTTCCGCCATGCCGTACGAAGGACAGAAGGCGTCGGGGCGGAAGCCCGCGGGCGCGAAGTGCGCCGCGAACCGCTCCGCGGTGTCCGCCCGGACGACCTCGCCGGCGTTGCGTGCGATCCGCCACGCCGTCAGGTCAAGTTGACGCACCTGCTCGGCGGACACCCTGCGGACGCAGAGCGCATAGGCGAAGTCGGGCGCGCTGGACATCGACCCGCGCACCGCCGTCAGCGCGCGCAGCCAGGACAGAGGGGACCGGGCGAATTCCCGCGGATGCAGCAGCACCGAGGCGTAGCCGCTGAACAGCGGGCGCAGCACCCCGGTGACCAGACCCATGTCGTGGTGGAGCGGTACCCATGTCACCGACGTGTCGTGCGGACTCTCGCCGTAGATCCTGGCGGCCTGGGCGCAACTGGCCCGCAGCGCGCGGTGGGTGATGACGGCTCCCTTGGGAGCGCCCGTCGAACCGGACGTGTACTGGAGCAGCGCGACGGCACACTGCCGGGCGGGGCGCGGTGGACCCGACGGGATCCCGGCGGACGCGATCAGGTCGTCCCAGGCGACGACCCGTCGCAGGCCGGCGATCGCGGCGGTGTCCCCGTCCCGAGCCTGGCCGGCGCGGCTGAGCACGAGCGCGGGACGGCAGTCCTCGACGATTCCGCGCAGGCGCGCCAGAGCGGCCGGATGTGCGTCCGCGGTCAAGGGCGGCGCGGGGACCGCGATGAGGCCTGCGGCCGCGCAGGCCAGCAGGGCCGCTGTGAACGTGTGATCGTTGGGCAGGGCGAGCACGACCCGGTCGCCGGCATCAGGGGCCTGAGCAGCCAGGGCCGCGGCGGCCCGCTCGACCAGTGCGGTCAGTCCCGCGTAGTCGATCGTTTCGCGTATCGCCCCGTCCCGCCAGGCGGTCACGGCAGTTGCCGACGGCCGGGACGTCGCGTGCCGCGTCAGCCAGTCGTAGGCCGTACGAGCCCTACCGGGCCGGGCGGTGCTCACCGGTGCCTCTGACCGGTACCAGCCCCGTCCGAGGCCAGTGCCGCGCGCCGGATCTTCCCGCTCGGAGTCCGGGGCAGGCTACCGCTGGGATGCGGGACGACCTGGGGGAGCGGCAGGCCCCACGCGGCGGTGGCCGCGCCGATCGCCGCGACGAGGCCGGCCGCGTCCTGCGTCACGGGGGTCTCCACGTGGCAGACGGATGCGGGGCCGGTCGGTCCGCCGATCACGGCGACGTCGGTGACGCCGGGCAGTTGGCGGACCAGGTGTTCCAGCAGAGCCTCGTCGTGTCCGCCGGACGTGCCCATGCGACCGAGGACGTAGAGGTAGCCGTCCTCGTCCAGGTAGCCGAGGTCGCCGGTGCGCAGCACCCCGTCGGAGCCGGACGCGCTGTCAGCGGCTCGCAGACGGGCGGTGATCTCGCCCGGCGCGCCGGCGGGCAGGTGTTCTCCGTCCCGCTCGACGGTCAGGGTGATGCCGGGCAGCGCACGCCCGACCGAACCCGGGTGCGTCAGCCACTGCGGCGTGCCGATCTCCGTCAGGATGCTGCGGGACGTGCCGTAGTACTCGTGCAGGACCGGTCCCAGCAGGCCGATGGCCGCTCGCTTCACGGCGGGCGGACAGGAGGCGCCGCCGTGGAAGACCGCCCGGAGGGGCTGTGCGGGGGCACGGCCGGCCCGCACGATGTCGACCAGCAGGTCGGGGCTCAGCATGGTGCTGGCCACCGCGTGACGATCGGCCAGCGTCGTGAACTCCGACGCGGACCATTCCTGCTGCACGACCACCGTGCTGCCCGCCTGCAACGCGTACAGCGCCGGACCGAGCGTTCCCAGATGGTAGGTGGGATTGGCCATCAGATGCGGGCCCACGGAGGGCCCCGCCGCGTACCGCTCCTCGACCGCGACGCCGAGGTACGGGCGTGCGGGGCGCACCCGGGGCACCGCCTGCGGCACGCCCGTCGTGCCGGAGGTGGCGAACGCCAGGTACCCGGCCGCGACGGAGGCCCGCAACGGAACGGGAGAGTCCGAGGTGCCCGCGTCGACGAGGGTTTCGTCGTCGGCGACAGGGTGGGGCGGCGTGCCCGCGCACTGCTCCGCGGGCCAGGACGTCACGTGCAGGGCGACGCGCATGTCGGCCAGCAACCGGGAGCCGGTGGGTGATCGCAGCAGTCCGGCCTCCACAGGGAAGAGCCCGTAACCGTGGGCGAGGGCCGCCAGAGCGAGGGCGAAGAACCGGGGGCCGGTCGGGATGTCCGTGGAAAGGACGCTGCCGTCGGGCAGGCCGCGCGCACGCAGTCCCCGGGCCAGGGCGTCGGCCCGCGCGGTCAGTTCTCCGAAGGTGCAGGACTGGGATCCCGCCACGACGGCCAGGCGGGACGGTTCGGTCCCGGCGGACTTCCAGGGACTCCACAGATGAGGGCGCACGGCTCAGGACTCCCCGGACACGTCGCCGGTGGTGACCGCGGCTGCGTCGGCCAGGCGGGCGGCCATCGCGCGGAAGTTCTCCGCGTTGAGGACGGTGTGGGCGTCGACATCGACGCCCAGGCGCTCTTCCAGGAGATCCGCCAGCCACACGGCGGTGACCGAGTCACCGCCGGCGGCAAAGAAACCGTCTTCCGGTCCCATACCGTCACCGAAGACCTCGGCGACGGCCGTCATCACCTGCGGCAGCAGAGAGTCGGGGGGCAACTGGCTCATCACTGGGGCCTTTCCGATGACGGACGGCGGCCCGTGACGGCCGCGGCGTCCGAGGTGATCTGGTCCGCGATCGCCCGGGCCAGTGGTTCGCCCACCCGCCGTCCGTCGAACACCAGGTCGATCATGACGGCGTCCCGGTACTCGTTGCACCTCAGGTGCAGGGCGGAGGAGTCCACGAGGGCGATTCGGCGCAGCGGGTAGGCGTCGGGGGTGATCCGCAGCGTCGAGTCCCCGCGGGGCGGACGCACCGACCCGGGGAAGCTGCGCAGGTTCACGTAGACGTCTCGTGCGATCGCACCGGCAGCCGCCCCCGGGCCGGGCGGCGTGCCGAGCAGCGCGGCCAGTTCGGCAGCGGGGAGCTGTTGATGACGTAGGGCGTCGACCATCGCGGCCCCGACTTCGGCGACCACTTCAGGCAGGGCAGCTCCTGGCGCGCCGATGGCCAGGGGGGCCGGTCCGGCGAACATCCCTACCGTGTCGCGCTCGGCGGGGGGCCGGGAGTCGAGCGAGGTCCACAGACTCAACCTGCGCTGTCCGGCGTGCGTGGCGAGCGACCGTGCGAACGAGCCGACGAGCCAGTGCATGACGGTGCAGCGCGCCTGCCGGCAGTACTCGCGCAGCGCCTCGAGCAGGGCCTCGGGGATCGTCGCGTGGACGCTGCCGCTCGCGGTGGGGGCGACGTCCAGTTCGCGCCAGCGGTTGCCGGCCGCGAACTCCGTGCGGCGCTGCCAGGATGCCCGTGCCCGTTCGAGACGGCGCGGACCGCGGCCTTCACGCTGGTCGCGTGCCGCCCGCGCGAAGGAGGGCGCGGTCACCGGCGGGGGGTCGGCGGCGGTATCGCCCAGGGCGGCGTAGTCACGCCAGACCTCGCGGCTGAACAGGTCGTGCGCCCGGCCGTCGAAGAAGACGTTGTCGAAGGTTGCCAGGAAGGCGTGGTGTTCGGGGTCATGGCGCAGCAGCCGGAGGCTGAAGGGCCGTCCCCGGTCGGCGAAGGGCGTGATGACGTCCCGGGAGAAGAGCGCCGCGGCGTAGTGGGAGAACTGGCCGGTCGAAACCGCGGTGACGTGCTGCCCGTCGATGGGCCGGTCGTCCGGCCGGATGGGCAGTAGCCGCTGCGCGGTCGCCGGTGCGTCGGAGCCGGACGGGACCAGGGCCATCCGCAGTGCGTCGTGCCGGGTCACGAAGAGGCGCACGGCCTCTTCGAAGCGCTCGGTGTCGAGAGGGCCGAGGATCCGATAGCACAGCCGGACATTGCGCCGGGTGTAGGTGCTGCCCCGGACACGGCGGAGGTACCACTCCTGCTCGTAGGTGAGCGGGCCGGGCGCCGGCAGCCCGGATTCGGCCTCGGTCACTGCAGGCACAGGAACTCGCCCCCCTTCGCCTTGAGCTCACGGGGGGAGCCCGACTGGACGATCCGGCCGTCCTGGACCACCAGTACCTGGTCTGCCGCGTCCAGCACGGTGAGCCGGTGCGCGACGGCGACGACGGTGGTGCCGGAGGCGAGCAGCCCCTGGAAGACGCTCTTCTCCAGGGCAGGGTCGAGGGCGCTGGTCGCCTCGTCCAGGATGAGCAGCCGCGGTCGGCGGGCCAGCGCCCTGGCGAGCACGATCCGCTGGCGCTGCCCACCGGACAGCCCGTGACCGCCGGGTCCCACGAGAGTGTCGTAGCCCATCGGCAGGGCGATGATCTCCTCGTGGATGTGGGCGAGCTTGACGGCTTCGACCAGGTCCGCGTGGGCGATCTCGTCGCCTCCGAAGGAGATGTTCTCCCGGATGGTCCCGCTGAACAGGTGTGCGTCCTGGTTGATGTAGGCGATCCGGCGCCGGTACGAGGGGCCGTGGAGCCCGGCGACATCGTGCCCGCCGACCTCGACGGTTCCGGAGGTCGGCGTGTGGAGCCCCGCCAGGAGCAGGCCGAGGGTCGACTTGCCCGAACCGGACCGGCCCACCACCGCGACGAAGTCGCCGGCCGCGATGCGCAGATCGACCCCTGAAAGGGTCGGCCGCGACGCGCCGCGGTGCCGGAAGGTCACATCGCGGACCGTGACCTGGAGCGGCTCGGCGTGACCGGCGTCCGGCAGCGGTCGGCCGACCGGTTCGGGCGCGGTCGACAGGATGTCGTCGAGCCGCACCAGTGCCGGTCGCGCACTGGCGAGTTGGGAGGCCGTGTCGAAGACGCTCTCCAGCGGGGCGAACAACGAGACGGTCAGGGCCATGAACGCGAGCGTCCCGCCGGCCGAGCCATGACCGGCGAGTACCTGCCACGCACCGACGACGAGTACCACCATCGGTGCGCAGAACTGGATGGCGCGGCTGAGTGAGGTAGTGGCGGCGAGACTGCGCCGCGCGTGGAGGCGCTTGTTCACTTCGGCGACCAGTGAGTGCGACCAGCGTTCGGCGGCCACGGACTCGGTTCCGGCCGACTTGAGGCTGGTGATGCTCTCCAGCAGTTCGACGAGCTCGCCCTGAGCCTGGGTCTGGCGCTCCAGGACCTCGTGGCTCAACTCGGCCTGGCGCCGCCAGGTGATGGTCATGACGGCCGCCTGGAGCACGATCAGGAAGACGACCACGGCGGCCAGGAACGGGTTGACGACGAACACGGCGGTCAAGTAGATGACGATCAGCAGGCCGTCGAAGGCGGTCGACACCGCAGACATGCTCAGGACCTGGTTGAGCAGGCTGCTGGTCCTGACCCGCAGGGCCAGGTCACCGGAGTTGTGGACGGTGAAGAAGTCGTAGGGCAGGGAGACCAGATGCTCCATCACGCCCCAGGTCAGTTTGCGTTCGACAGCCGCTTGCCGTTTGGCCAGCAGGAGGGCCCGCAGGATCTGAAGACCGAAGAAGAGCAGCGCCACTACGGCGAGTCCCGCCGTCGCAAGCCACAGGGTCCCGGTGAGATGGCCGGGCAGCACGCTTCCGAGGAAGACGCTGACCGCGGCCGGCAGAATGAATTCCAGGGCCGTCAGGGCTCCCGAGGCACCGAGTATCCCGCCCAGCTCGCGGCCCCGCGGCAGGACATGTCGCAGCAATCGCCACGGACCCGATGTCGCGGGCGCTGCGGAGACACGCGTCTCGACCGGTGGTTCCAGTGGGGCGGCGAACTCCAGCGCGACGCCGGTGAACGACTCCGTGACCGCTTCCGGACTGAGGCGCCGGCGGCCTGACGCCGGGTCGACGATGTCGGTGTACTCCTGTGTCGCACGCTCCAGCACCACGAAGTGGTTGAAGTTCCAGAAGAGGATGCTGCCGGCGGGCAGGTGACGGAGCCCCTCCAGATCTGTGCGGACTCCTCGTCCGCGCAGTCCGTTTCGGCGGGCGACGTCCAGAAGGGTCCGGGCCGACGCGCCGTTGCGCCCCGAGTCGATCAGCGCTCGTATGCCTGCGAGATCCGCTTCGATCCCGTGGTGGCGCAAGGTCATGACGAGGGAAGCCGGGCCGCAGTCGCTGACCTGCGTTTGCAGGCACACCGGCACACGTCGGCGGCCTTGTCGTGCCAGGGCGCCGGAAACGCGCTCGCGCCGACTCGCCGGCCCACGGCTCTCGCCCGTACGGCCGAACACCGGTCCCAGGCCGTCCCGCGTGTAGCGGTGTGCAAGGGCCTCGGCCCGGAAACGTGGTCTGTTCGTCATCTCCTGCGTCCTCCTCGGCGAGCCGGGTGGACCGGTTGATCCCGGACCACCCGACTCAGTCGGCCTCACGGCCAGCTAGCAGCGCCGAGGGCGCTGCCAGCCGGCCGTTCCCCTGCGGCTGGCTAGCCGTCAGATGCAGGGGAGGGGGCTGACGACGACGACGCCGCCGACGATGTCGTCGAGCTCCTCGTCGGCCAGGGCGGTGATGTCGACCTCGTAGTTCTCCATGATGATCTCCTCTGTATCGCTGGGAATTTTCGCCGGATCGGAATACGTGGAACGCGGTTCCATCATCCGGTGAAGGCATCTCCGCGGGTGCGGTTGATTGCGTCAACGACAGTAGACCCGGGTGTTGAAAAAAGGCAAGAGCGGATTCCGCGGCCGATGTCCAGGCGTCGTCTTCCGTCCCTTTTGGGTGTGAGTCAGACGGCGTAAAATGGTACAAATAGACTGCCTAAAGGGGGTATTTGGTGTCCGAGTGATTCTCCATGTCTCGCTGGCGGGACGCACTGAAAGCGCCGGCGGTACCGTCCTCTTCGTGAATCGTTCCTGGAAACAAAAAAATCCCCCGGCCGATACGATCCGTCTTTTTCGCGGCACGCGGAAAAGGCGGACGATCGGTCGGAGGATTGGATCGGGGTAATGGCTTCGGGATGTCGTGGCAGGGGATTCGAAAAGCAGGAGCCGATAGGTGACCGTACCGGGGCGCGGCGAACCCGTGACGCGATCGCGGCAGGCCGGCCCCGGCCGGCCCCATGCATCGTCGTCACGCTGTTCAGGACGCGGGAGCGGCCTCCCGCGACGCCCAGGCCTCCGCCTTGGAAACCAGCGAGAGTTCGCCGGGCACCGGGCGACGCTCGGTGCCGCTGCGTCTCGCCAGGTCCAGAAGATCCCGTGCCGTCAACTCGGTGAGCCGGTCGCGCGCCTGGTCGAGCAGACGGTCGGCGACCGCCAGGAGTGCGTCGTCGCCCAGAGGGCGCGGCGGCAATGCCAGCCCTGCGAACAACGTGCGCTGAAGCACCCGGTGGAGGTCGACCGAGCTCACTTCGCGAATGGTCAGCGACAGATGCACGGACAGCCCGCCGTCGCCTACTGCCTGGTGTGCGTAGCCGCGGGGGATGTACATCACCTCCCCCTGACGCAGCGTGGTACGCAGTACTTCGGCCGGCTGGGGGCCGTCGCCGACAGCGCCGGGGCTCCACCCGGGGTTGCCCGGTCCCTCGTGCACCTGCCAGCTCTTGCTGCCGGCGACCTGGAAGACGAGTACGTCCGCGTCGTCGCGGTGCAGCGGCAGCCCCTGGTGGCCCGCCGGGGTGATGAAGTAGAACGCCTCGATATGCCTGCCCAGTTCGGCGGAGAGGGCTTCCAGCATCGCCGCGGTGGGGCGGTGCCAGTGGTCGATGCAGCGCAGCAACAAGGTCGCGCCCCGCTCCAGCAGATCGCCGATCTTGGTCAGGTCGGCGAAGCCCGGGTGCTTCGCCAGATGCACTTGCCGGACCAGCGTGTAGGCATCGACGGGTAGCGGATTCTGCGCGTTCGCCATCTCCACGTACGGCTCGCGCAGCAAGCCTCCGGCGAGGGCGTGGTCGACGTCGGCCAGCGTGAAGGGACTCAGCTCCACGTCGCCCGGGTGGAAGACGCCGGGTCTGCGAGACCAGTACGACGTCATGAACTCGTCTACGTCGCCCACCCATCGGGAAAGCGTCGGGGCGTGCAACAGGATCTCCTCCTCAGTACGGGCTCTCGATGCTGGCCCGGCAGCAGGACCGCGGCCAGTCACGGTTGTCCGGTACCAGGTCCGGGCCCGGCCCTCCCGCGCGATGTGCGGCCGCCGATCCGTACTGGCTGAGAGGGGCCCACGGTCCCTCGGACACCCGCCGGGTGCTGTGGTCGTCACGGCACATGCGCACGATCCGTGCGGTCGGTCCCTGCGCTGAGCGAGCCGGGAGCGGCCGCAGAAAGGCGTTCGGGCCGTGGATGGCGGGCTCACCGCTCTGCGGCAGCGGTGTGTCGCCCCTCGCGTGAGCGTGGGGTGATTTTCGGTCCTGGGCCAAGCCGGCCAGGCGCCGCAGTCGACGGCAGACGTCCGGTGCCGTTCCGTCGAAGTCGGGGACGGCCCGGGGCGATCGGGTCCGGGGCATGCGATTCCTCCGGGACAGGTCCGGACAGTGATGACGGCCTACAGCGCGGTCCTGCGCGGTAGGACGTCGCGGAGCTCTCACCGTGACATTCGGTGCGCGGCGCGACCAGTCACGCGAAACCGTTACCCCGCCCGTCGTGGTTTGGAGTCCGGGGGACCGGTACCCGGTACCCGGAACTCGGGACTGTGGGGCGCGGTCTCCGTTCGCCGAACATTGCTGCGACGGCACGAGACGGCGGTGCCTCCCTGGCGCAGACCGCACCCCGCGCGTCTCCGCCGGGCCGCGGGCACGGATGTCGCCGCTCGTCGCAGCCGTGTTGGTTCTGGTCTGGAGGCAGTCATGTGTGTTCCCCGGGAAGACGGTCCAACCCGACCGGCCGCGGGGATCCCCGTTACCGCAACGGGAGTCCCGTTGCTCGTCCCGCCCCGCCTGAGCAAGGGCAACGTGGTTGCGATCGCCACGCCGTCCGCGCCGGTGGTCACGCCCAGAAGGCTGGCCCGCGGGGTCGAGGCGCTGCGCGGGCTCGGGTATGACGTCCGCCTGGGACCACTTGCCGCGGGCGGCATCCGGGACGCGACACCGGAGGAGCGGGCCGACGAGCTGAACCGCTTCTTCCGAGACCCCGAGGTCCGCTGCATCGTCGCGTCATTGGGTGGGCTGACCGGCAACGCGGTACTCGAAAGGCTCGACTACGAGGCCCTTCGGGCCGATCCCAAGATCATCATTGGCTACAGCGACATCACCACGATCCTGCTGGCCGTGTACCGCCGCGCCGGCCTGGTCACCTTCCACGGGCCCACCCTGCTGCCCGAGTTGGCCGAATACCCGCGGATGCTGCCGTACACGCGCGACGGTTTCCTGCGAGCCGCCGCCAGCGCGCGGCCGCTCGGCCCCCTCGCGCCGGCAGCGGAATACACTGAGGAACTGCTCTTCTGGGACGAGGCCGACGACCGGCCGCGGCAGCTTGTCCCGGGCACAGGCTGGCAGTGGCTCCACCCCGGTACGGGTATCGGCCCGCTGGTCGGCGGCAATCTGGAGACGATCGGTCTGCTCGCCGGCACCTCGTACCTCCCCGACTTCACCGGTGCGACCGTCTTCCTGGAGACCTGTGCCACCGACATCCGCGTCGTGGAGCGAGCACTGACCCAGCTCCGTATGGCCGGGGTGTTCGACCGCATGGCGGCCCTCCTGCTCGGCCGGTCGTTCCGCGCCGGCCAGGATTTCGAGACGGCCCTGCGGCAGCAGGTCCGCGAGATCGCCGCACGCTACGACGTCCCCGCGGTGGCGGGTCTCGACATCGGGCACAGCGACCCGATGGTGACCCTCCCGCTGGGCGTACGCGCCCGGGTCGACGCCGGCGCCGGGGTCGTGGAGGTGCTCGATGCAGCTGTCCGCTGATCCCGCCGTCCTTCACATCGCCGACATCATGCGACGGCACGACATCGAGGAGATCCTCGAAGTGCCCGCCGCGCCGTTCGCCGGCGGACTGCGCTATCCCCGAGTGGTACGGCTCCAGCCCGGTGACGAGCCGTGGTATCTGCGCACCTACGGCACCGACTTCGAGATCGTGCCGCCCGGATGGCTGCGTCGAGGCCCCAGCCGCTGCTACTCCCTCGGCGCCGACCTCGACGAGGCGGGTGAGCGTGACGGCCTCCTGCTCGTACAGGCGTTCACACCTGATCTGGCCGGCGCGGAAGCACTCGCCAAGACCCTGCTGGAGGAGCTCTCCGACGTCACCGGGCACCTGGCCGCCAAGTGGGGCCGAGCCTGGGGGCGCCCCTGCTGCTGGGTGGCGGCCAGGCTCACCGCCGAACGGGACGGGACGGCCCATGCGTGACACCCACTATCACCGTGCCCTCGTCGACGCGGGCATCGTGGCCGCCGGCGGTTCCGGAAGCGGCATCACACCATGGCGCGCCCTCGGCCTCCGCGCTGTCCGCGGCATGGTGGACACCTTCGTGGAGCAGGCCGGCGCGGTGGCCCCGGTGGCCCGGACCGAACACCCTTTCCTCCACAGGCGGGACACGTACGAACGGGTCTTTCCGCAGTACGCGAATGTCTACCGGCTGCCAGGCCACGGAGAGCCGCGCCCGGACTGGGTCCTGCGCGCCGACAACCTCCACCTCAACGTCGCCTGGCTGCAGCGTCATCACCATCCGGGAGCCGTTGTGTCGACCGGAGGCCTGCTGCGGCAACTGCGCGGCTCCGGTGCGCCGCTGTTCCGCGAGCGCTACATCTGGCCGGCGATCCAGCTGAACAGGCTGCTGCCGACCGGTGAGGGCCGCACTGCCCTGGAGTCCTACCGGCTGGCCCTGAAGAGGACCTTCGAAGCCTTCGGACTGCCGGTGCTGACCATTGCCACCGATGCCCTGTCCTCGTACGGCGAGGTGTGCCACCTGACGGTGTCATGCCTTCGCGACGGCCGGCCGACCGTACTGGCGACGACCTATCTGATGGCTCCCCCGTACCGGGAAGCACTGGGCGTCGCAGGAGAAGTGCTCGACATCGGCTTCACCGGCAAGGTGCTCGCCCTCGTGAGCATGCACCACCTCGACACCGGCGGACTCGGGCTGCCCTCGGCGCTGGCCCCCGTACAAGCTGGGGTGCTCGCGCCGCCGGACACCGCGGGCCTGGACGCCTGGCGGGCCGGTTTGGACGGCATCCGGGTGCGGACGGTGACGGTCACCGGGAACGAGCCGTTTCGCCGGCGCCGGGCGGAACGCCGCCTGATGCGCGCCGGTGTGCCGCTCGCCTACGGAGTCCGGCCCGACGGCAGCTGGCGGGTGGCCCGACGCGCACCCGCCGGCCACGAGGCGACCACGCCATTCCCCGACGCCGCATCGGTGAGGGACGAGCTTGCCGCGTACGACCGACGGCTACTGGGCCTCGCCCGCGCCCGGCTGCGGGAGGGAGTGGAACGGTTCGGGCTCGTCCGCGGCGTGTGCGACGAGTGCGCCGCGGCCCGGCGGGTCCCGGTGTTCGGCCGGATCGTGCCGTACCGCCCATCGCGCTGCGCCCACTGCTCCGCGCCGGGCAGTGACCATCTGATCAGTGAGAACGGGCGCTTCTACTAGGCGCGAAACCCGCCCGAGCGAAAGGAGGCAGTTGTGCTCACCAGAAACGATCCCCATCGGTCGCCGACGATCGACATCACCACGACATCGGTGGGGCGCGACACCGCGCTGCGCACCTTCACCAGTTTTTTCGAGCACGTCACCTTCAGTGGGTCCTTCCGCGTGATCGTGACCGTGGACCCCGCCTACGCGGTCCCCCACGAGGAACGTGACCGGACCCTTTCCTTCCTGCGCGGGCTGAGTGACGTGGATCCCAGGGTCGCCGAAGTCGTGGTGGAGGAGTTCCCGCGGCAGGTGGGCCTGCCGGCCGCACTCGGAGTCCTGCTCTCCCACACCGTCTCACCCGTCGGCGTCCATCTGGAGGACGACTGGGAGTTCACCGGGCTCGTCGACCTCGACGGCCTCATAGAGGACCTTCACACCTGTGACGCGACCCAGATCGTCTTCGGCAATTCGCACGTCGCGCGCGGCGGGACCTTCGATCGCCGTGGTGAGGCAACCCCGGTGACCGGCACGCGCGTTCCTCTGGTGCGGCTCGAACGTCCCAGCTGGGCCGCCCACTTCATGCCGCTCAGCCCTCATGTCCACCGCACGGCCCGGTGGGCACCGGTTGTCGCCCGGGCGCTGGCCACCACGGACCCCGCTCTGTGTGTCGACGAACGCCTCCGGGAGCAGGTGCTGGCCGAGGACGGGTACGACCGGCACCGTGTGCACTTCACCCGGGACGTGGTGGCTCACGACATCGGTCGCGCCTGGGTGGCCCGGCACGGCAGGTACCGGACGCTCACTCCGGAGCATCTGGGGGAGGTTCCGGGCGGCGACCCGCTGCCCCCGGTCCGCTCCGGACCCCTGGACCTGCGGCGGTCGGCGGAACTGCGCCGCCGGGCTGCGCTGGTCACGCCGGGGCTGACCCACACCTACCACAAGCGGCCGGAGAATTTCGCCGACGGCCACTACCCCGTCTATCTGGAACGCGGCAGTGGCGCCCAGGTCCGGGACGTGGACGGTCAGACCTACGTCGATTTCGTGGCGGCGCTCGGTGCCGCGACCCTCGGGCACAACCACCCGGTCGTGACGAATACCGTCAAGGAGAAGGTGTCCCGGGGGCTGCTGCTCTCGTTGCCCACCCCTGCGGAGGTCACAGCCGCGGAACTCCTGGCCGAGTCCGTGCCGGGCGTCGAGACGGTCCGTTTCCTGAAGACCGGTGCCGAGGCGTGTGCCGCGGCGATCCGCCTGGCCAGGCTGCTGACCGGTCGGGACGAGGTACTGCTGGCCGGCTATCACGGCTGGCACGATCAGCTGATCGGCCCCAGCCCGGGTGTACCGGCGTCACTTGCCGGGCTGACCAGCAGGGTGGAACTGTCCTGCGACCAGGACGACGAACGACTGCTGGCGGACGTGCGGGCACGGGGTGGCCGGATCGCCTGTGTCATGCTGTCAACGCCCTACCACCGCAAGCTCACTGCGGAGTTCCTGACCGCACTGCGCGACGCCTGCCATGACTCCGGGGCGTTGCTCGTCCTCGACGAGGTCGTCACGGGCTTCCGACTCGCCCCCGGCGGCCTCGGACAGCACCTCGGTGTCGCCGCCGACCTGGTCTGCTTCTCCAAGGGCCTTGCCGCGGGGGCGCCGCTGGCCGCCGTCGCCGGGTCCCGGCGCGTCATGGAGGGCTTCGAGAGGCTGCGGGTGTCCAGCACCTTCGCCGGGGAGACCGTGTCCCTGGAGGTGATGAAGGCCGCCCTGCGCCACTACACGCGAACCGACTACTACGCGCGCATCGCCCGGCTCGGCCGGAACCTGCGTGAGGGACTGAACCGCGTCGCAGAGGAGACCGGGACGGGGCCCGTGGCGGTCGGCTACGACCCCATGCCCTGCCTGCGCTTCGCCGAGGACTCCGCGGTCCACGCACGCCTCGCCGAAACCTTCCTCGCCGGCATGGCGCGGCGCGGAGTCCTGATGCGCCGAGACGTCAACTTCCTGACCGCCGCGCACCGCGATGAGCATGTCCGGTTCGCGCTCGAGGCTGCGGCGGAGGTGTTCGCAGGCGACCGCTTCCGTACGGCCGCCCGGCTGGAGGGGAGGTTGGTGCCATGACTGACGGGACCGCAGCGCGGGTGCCGGAGACCACCCGCGAGGAATGGAACGAGCAGTTCCGTTCTGGGCGCTGGGACTACCTGACCGAAGGCCCTGAGCAGGCACGCTACGTCGAGATCCGTAACCGTGTCCTGGCCGCCGGGGCCGCGAGCGTGCTCGATGTCGGCTGCGGTACGGGGGTGCTGCGCGACTGCCTCGGGGACGCGTTCACCGGTCGCTACGTCGGCGTGGACTGGTCACACGCCGCCCTGGCCGGACGGATCCGCCGCCCCGGCGAGACGCTGGTGTGCGCGGACGCGTCGCGGCTGCCCCTGCGCGGCACCTTCGACGTCGTCGTGCTCAGCGAGGTCCTCTACTACCTCGACGAGCCGGCGGCCGCAGTCGACCGGATGCTCGGCCTGGTCGCGCCGGGTGGGCAACTGCTCGTCTCGCTCTACCAGCCGCCTGCGGAGCGGCACCCCGCATGGCACGCCCTGATCGCCGCCCTGGACCGGGTCGTGCGGGCACTGAGCGATACGGAGTACCGGCTCACCACGGACGACGGCCGGCGCAACTGGCTTCTGTACGCGATCACTCGGGAGGACCAGGTATGAGGCGGAGCACCGACCGCGTCCTGGTCGTCCAAGCGGACGACCACGGCATGTGCCCCGCTGTGACGGACGGCATCCTCGAAGCCCATCGAGCCGGGGTGGTCACCCAGGCCTCGGTGATGGTCCCGGCTCCGGACGCGCAGCGCGCAATGTGGCTGTCCCGCCGGCAAGGACTCCCGCTGGGCGCACACCTCGTGCTGGCCTGCGAGTGGGAAGGGTTGCGCTACTACCCGCTCACTCCGGCCGAGACCCTGCGGGCCCAGGACGGCGCGTACCTGCCCGGTCCCCCCGAACTGCGCGCGGCGGGAGCCGACCGGGCCGAGGCCCATGCGGAACTCAGCGAGCAGTTGAGGGTGATGTCGGCGGCGGGTGTACGGCCCCGGCATTGCGAGTCGCACGTGGGGGTCTTCGACCCGGCCGTCCTGGCCGAAGTCAGCGCCGAATGGGGGATCCCTTGCCGGGACGACGTCCCTGCGCCCGGGATTCCGATGGCGGTGGATTCCGTCTGGCATCTGTCCCTGCGCCCGCCGCAGTCCAAGACCGACGACCTGCTCGCCCACCTGGCGCAACTGCCTCCCGGTATCCACATGGTGGTCGCCCACCCGGCAGCCGACCGGCCCGAACTCGACATGCTCACCGAACCCCGTTCACGTCGCTGGAAATGGGCCAGACCCATCCGCACGAGCGACCTGGCCGCTCTGCTCGACCCGCGTTTCCCGGAGGCGTGCACGCGCCTCGGCATCACCCTTGCCCCCCTGCCGGAGCAGAACCCGGCCCGCCCGGCCAGCCCGGCCGGTCTCGGCGCAGGTTGAGCCGAGAACCGAGAAAGGAACCCCACATGTCCCTGCAAGCGATATCTTCCGCGATCACGCAGGCCGCACCGGAAACGGCCCCCGCCTCCCTGGCGCCCCCCGGATCCTGGCGCGACCCGGAAACCCACTTCCTGACGGTGATGAGCAGCCCCTGGTATGCGGCACTGGTCGATCTCCAGGACACCATCACCACAGCGACGGTGGCCTTCTGGACCGAGCGCGGTATCCGCTTCGGTCATCTGCCGGTGACCACCGGATCGGTGTCCTCGCCCATGGGTCTGGGCAGTGACTCGCTGCCGGTCAAGGTCGATCTGTTCGGCGCCCCGACCTACCTCGCCGACTCGATGCAGTTCAGTCTCGAGTATCTGTGCCGGCTCGCGGGGCGGGGGGCCTACTACCTGATGCCGTCCTTCCGCGGTGAAGCGCCCGACTCGACCCACCTGTGCCAGTTCTTCCACAGCGAGGCCGAGATTCCCGGTGGCCTCCAGGACGTCATGACGCTTGTCGAGGAGTACCTGCGCCACGTCGTCGGTGAACTCGTGACCCGGCACGCCGACCTCATCCGTGCGGCCGCGGGATCGCTGGACCACGTCACGGCTCTGCTCGACGACCACCGGGCCTTCCGGCGTCTCACCTTCGACGAGGCGACCGCCGCGCTGGACGACGATCCGCGGTACGTCGTCCACGAGGACGGCTGGCGCAACCTGACCCGCGACGGTGAGCGCTGTCTGATGGACATGTACGGCGACTTCCTGTGGGTCACCCACTGGGACGCGTCGGCCGTGCCGTTCTACCAGCGGCAGGACGCCCGGGGCCGGGCTCTCAACGGGGACCTGCTCTTCGGCCCCGGCGAGGTGGTCGGGGCGGGCGAGCGGCACGTCGGCGGCAGCGAGGTCCTCGATGCCCTGCGGCAGCACAAGGTGCCTGCCGAGGACTACGACTGGTACGTGCGGATGAAGACCGACACGCCGATGCGGACCGCGGGCTTCGGCATGGGCGTCGAGCGCTTCTTGATGTGGCTGCTGGCCCAGCGCGACATCCGCGACCTGGAACTGCTCCCGCGTGTGAACGGCCGCACCATCCTTCCCTAGGAGCTCCCGTGCACCACCTTCGTGACTCCCGCGACGCCCTCACGGACACCACGGAACTGCGCGACCGGCTGGCCGAGGACGGCTATCTCTACCTGCCGGGGGTGCTCGACACCACCGAGGTGAACGCGGTCCAGGCTGAACTTCGTGCCGCGCTGCACGAGATCGGCTGGCTCGCGGACCCCGGAGCGCTCACCGTCGCCGAACGGGAGATCGGCTTTCGCACCGAGTCCTTCCGCACCGTCTACCCCGCGGTGCTGCGCCTGGAAAGCGTTCACCGGCTCGCCTTCACCCCCGTGCTGTGGACCCTCATGGAGCGGCTGCTCGGAGGCGACGTCTTCTGCCACCCGGCGAGGGTCGTCCGGCTCGCCCCGCCGTCCGCCAGGCCGGGGGAGTACGCCACGCGTGCGCACCAGGACTTCGTGGTGCAGCACGTCACCACCGACGCGGTGACGGCATGGATCCCGTTCACCGATTGCGACGAGGACAAGCAGGGACTGCGTCTGATCCCGGGCTCCCATCTGCACGGTTTCCTGCCCACCGACGCGTCGCTCGGCGGGCGCCGCCCGCTCTATCTGCCCGTCCGCCCGGACGATCCCGCCTGGGCGTCGGCGGACTACGCACCGGGCGACCTGGTGCTGTTCCACAGTTTGACCGTGCACGGCGGCGGCCCCAACGCGAGCGACGAACTCCGCCTCTCCGCCGACGTCCGTTACCAATTGACCGACGAGCCCCTGCGGGCGGAGTTCGCGCACCCGCACGGCTGGCCGGTCACCCCTGACTGGGACGTGCTCGCCGCGGCCTGGGACACCGACCGGTGGCACCGGCTCCCCGACCGGGTGCGTCTGGTCCCCATGCCGGAGGGACTCGACTACGGGGAGTACCTCGCCGGCCTGACCCCGCCGGCGTCCCGGCTCCTGTCCCGCCCGGCCCGAGCTGTCTGACGGGCGCGGCTCGCGCGCCTCCCACCGATCCACCGACCGGTCCACGCATCACCCGATCACCCTGAGGAGAACCCCATGTCCCTGATGACCGAAGCCGAGTTCGACAAGTTCTTCAAGCCGTACGCCGGCAATGTCGAGGGCTTCTACGAGGCCACCTATTGGCACCTCGCCGACGAGCTGATCAAGGAGCTCATCCGCCGCCACCTCGACCTGCGGGCGGGCCAGCGGGTCCTGGACGTGGGCGGCGGCACCGGCCGCTGGGGCATCTGGCTGGCGACGGAGTTCGGCGTGACCGTCACGGTCGCCGACAAGTCCGCCGACATGCTCCGTCAGGCGGACATCAACCGCCAGGCCTCGTCCGTCGCCGATACCGTCGAGCTCGTCCACTGTGACGTGGAGAACGCTCCCGAGCTGGCCTCCGAGTCCTACGACGCGGTGATCAGCACCTACGGTGTGCTCTCCTTCCTCGACAACCCTGCCGCGGCGTTCGACACCATCCACCGCGTCATGCGTCCCGGCGCCGCGGGCTTCCTCATGAGCCACTCGCTGTCCAACGCCCTGTCCTCGAAGATTCTCCGGGACGGCGCCGGTCCTGAGGAGCTGGCGCAGCTCCTGGCCACCCGCACCGTCCGGTGGTCCGAGCACGTGCCGCCGTTGCGGGTCTACTCCGCCGACGAGCTCAAGTCCCTGGCCGCGGGCGCCGGCCTGAACGGTGAGCGGGTCTTCGGGGTCACTTCGCTCGCCCTGCCCGGTGCCGAGGACTTCGGCTATCCCTACGACAAGATCAGCGACATCTCGCGTGCCCTCGAGAACGAGGAGTACTTCCGTACGGTCCTGGCCCTGGAGCTGGAGGCCAGCGAGCACGACTCGTGGGCCGAGCGCGGTACCAACCTTGCGATCAAGGTGCGCAGGCCGTGACCGCGGTCGCACCGCTCGCTCCCTACGACGCGTTGGCGGCGGTCTACGACCGGTGGACCGCGCACAACGACTACTCCCGGTGGGCGGACCACCTCGCGGGGCTCTTCCGTGCCCACGGCGAGATCCGTCGGGTGCTCGACGTGTGCTGCGGCACCGGGAGTATCACGGCGCTGCTTCAGCACCAGGGGCTGGAGGTTGTGGGCGTCGACGGGGCCGCGGGCATGCTGGAGCGGGCCCGGACGCGGACGGCGCCCGGTACAGAGCTGCACCAGGCCAGGCTCCCCGCGCCGCTGCCCGTCACCGATGCGTCCTTCGATGCCGCGGTGTGCAGTTTCGACAGCGTCAACTACTTCCGGCCCGCGCAATTGGCGGAGCTCTTCGCATGCGTCGCGCGGACCCTGCGTCCCGGAGGCCTGTTCGTCTTCGACGTCAACACCCGTCACAAGCTGGAGAATCTGCTGGGCAACAGCCACTACGGCGATGATCTCGACAGCTTCGCCTACGTCTGGCGCAACCGGTACCACCCGGAAGAACACCGGTGCGACTTCTCCATCAGCTTGTTCACGCAGAGCGTGGACGGCTTCGACAAGCAGGTCGAGCAGCACAGCCAGTGGTGGTTCGACCCCTCGGAGATTCGTTCCGCCGCGCTGGCCGCCGGCTTCGGGCTGGCCGGCGTGACGGAGGACTACCACGATCACGCTCCCGGCCCGGAGACCATGCGTGAGACCTGGGTCCTGGTACGCGAAGCAGCCCACTTCGTGTGACCGGTCGCGTCCGCGCCGCTGCCCCGTCGTCCATCCTGAAGGGATCTCCCCTGCGCATCACCCGGATGGGCGTGGCGGCGGCGCGGAACAGGGCCTGTGCCACGTTTCCGACGGCCACGACACCGTTCGTGGCCACAGCCGTGGGACGGCCGTGCGCTGATCCCACTGCACGTCAACTTCGCGCCACATCAGCCGAGTCGACCTCGTGAACGCATCAAGGGCCTGTAACGGGCGGGTAGGATTGCGAGTTCGGGTGTGGTAGTGCACCTTGTCGGCAGTTTCCACCCCGCCCCGCCCGGGCGTGTGGCCGACCGTTTCCCCGATAGAGGAGATCATGTCCGCTACGGCGTTCATCTCAACGACCATCCCTTACGTCAATGCCCGTCCACACCTCGGACACGCATTGGAGTACGTCCAGGCGGATGCCTTCGCCCGGCACGCGATGAGCCGGAAGGACGTCTTCTTCCTCAGCGGCTCGGACGAGAACAGCCTCAAGAACGTACTCGCCGCCGAGCGCGAGGGTGTTTCCACGAGACAGCTGGTCGACCGCAACGTGCAGTACTTCGAAAAGCTGCTCGGGGCGATGAGCATTGGCGTGAGCGACTTCATCCGGACGAGCGTCAGTCCGGAACACCTCACCGGGGCCACGGAGATCTGGCGTCGGATGAACGAGCGCGGCGACATCTACACGCAGGACTACGAGGGTCTCTACTGCGTCGGCTGTGAGCAGTTCTACACGCCTGATGAACTGCCGGACGGCAAATGCCCGGAGCACCTTGTGGAGCCCGAGCTGGTGACGGAGCACAACCATTTCTTCCGTCTGTCGCGCTACGGCGACCAACTGCTGGAGGAACTGTCCTCGGGCCGGCTGAAGATCTACCCGGAGTCCCGGTTGAACGAGGTGACCGGTTTCATTCGCTCCGGGCTGGAGGACATCAGTATCTCCCGGTCCGTGGAACGAGCCCGTGGCTGGGGCATCCCGGTCCCGGGCGACGAGACCCAGGTCATGTATGTCTGGATCGACGCGCTGACGAACTACATCAACGCCCTCGGCTGGACCGATGAGAGCGACCGGTACAAGCGTTTCTGGGTGGACGCGGACCGGCGCACACATGTGGTCGGCAAGGGAGTGCTCCGGTTCCACGCGGTGTACTGGCCCGCGATGCTGCTCTCGGCAGGACTGCCGCTGCCGACCGAGGTGGTGGTGCACGGTTACATCACCTCCGGCGGCCAGAAGCTCAGCAAGAGCCTGGGCAACGCGATCGACCCCATGGACGTGCTGGAGCGCTACGGCCAGGACGCCCTGCGCTATCTGCTCCTGGCCGACTTCTCACCCTTCGGCGACGGCGACTTCAGCGAAGAGCGCCTGGTGACCCGGTACAACACCGACCTCGCCAATGCATTGGGCAACCTGCTCAGCAGGATCACCGCGATGACCGTCCGGTACCGCGACGGCGTCGTCCCGCAGAGCGGTCCGCTCGGGGCTCCCGAGGAGGCGCTCCAGGAACAGGCGGCGATCAGCACCCGCGAGGCCGACGCGGCGATGGAGCGCTACGACCACCGGGAGGCGCTCGCGCGGATCTGGGACCTCGTACGCCGGGCCAACGCCTACGTCGACGAGCGCGCGCCCTGGCACCTTGCCAAGGCCGCGGACCAGGGCGACGCGGGAGCGGCACAGGACCTCGACACCGTGCTGCACCACGGCTACCGAGTGCTGCAGCGGCTGGGTGTGCTGCTGCGTCCGTTCGTCCCCCATGCCTCCGACCGCATGCTCCGCGCCCTCAACGACAATCCGGAGAGCGTGATCTCGGATCTGGCCGTGGATCCGTCCGGCCGGCACGTCGAGAAGGCGCCGCCGCTCTTTCCGAAGCTCGAACTCGCCTGACGCGACGAGGCCGGCACCTCCCGTGGCCACGGGAGGTGCCGGCCTCGTCGTTCCCGCCGTTGCCGGGACCAGGAACGTGCCTGTTTGCCCACTGCGCGCGTCTGCGGGCACGGCCGACCCGTTGACGCGGAGGGCGCCTGCCGCCGGCTCGTGAGAGGCCGCGGTCGGCAGGCGCCCTGTCGGTACTCAGGACGCGATCGGCGTGACCCGTTCTGCGTCGGGAGCAGCCGAGCCCCGCCCGGGGAGGTACCCGAGCTGGATCGCCACCACTACGAGCTGAGTGCGGTTGGTGGCACCGGTCTTGATGCGCAGGCGTCGCATGTGCGTGTCGACGGTGTGGGGACTGATACCCAGCCGTCGCGCGATGGCCTGGTAGGTGGTCCCGCCGGGAAGCTGCGCGAGGATCTCATGTTCACGCGGGGTGAACGACTGACGGTCGAGTGTGTTCATGGCAGACACCTCTGCTGCGAGGGGGAGGGACCAGGGGCCGTGGCCGGCGACGCTGGCGGCACGCCACTGGGGAGGGGTTGGAGTTAGGGTTCCTGCCGGGGTGGCTCAGGCACGTGATCCGATGGCCAGGAAGGCATGGGCCCGAGCAGAAACGACGTCCGCCCGGCCCTGGGGTGCGGCCGAGGCTGGTTCCCGGGGGCCGAAGCGCGGCCGTGAGGTGACGGATCGGGCGGGCCGTGCCGCGGGCGAATCCATGCGCTCCACGGTTCCTCGCCGCCGAGAGTGTCGCCCCTGAAACGCGCGGGCCCGACCGGTCGGGCGCCGCCTCGATTCCGGCCGGCCGTCGCGGCCCCGTGCGGCGTGACGCGCGTCCTGCGGGCCGAGATGCCGCCGGGGGCAGGGCGACGTGCCCGTGAACCACGGCCGGGGTCGTGGCCACCATGATCCAGGAGGCACTCCGCGCCCACGTGAGGAAAGGGCGGCCCGCCTGGGCCAGTGCCCACTGCCTGCTGCTCCATCGTCTGCCCCTTCGGTGGTCATAGGCGTGACGCAAGAAGCGTGCCAACTCCGGTTCACTGTGGAATCTGCGGGCGGATACAGGGCGATATACGGCGGGTCGACGTGCTGCTCGGTCCGATGGACGTGCCGGTCCGGGGACGTTGGCGACGACGACGCGCTTGCGCCGGGCATACCACTGCGGTGCGGGTCGGCCACGGGGGCCGCCGGTCTCCCAGGGGCCGCGGCCGGGAGCCGCGAGACGCGCCGCGCGCCGTGTCGGGCGTGTCCCGGCGGGAAAGGAGCCACCGCCGGAACGACCACGGAAGACGGGAAGAGACGCGACCTCTCATGATCCATGGTCTTGGCAACCACGGTCATCAGAGGTCGCGCCTCTTGTCGCCCTACGGCCTGTGTCCGTCCTTGCGGGCGATCCGCTCAACGCGTCGGTGAGGTCGGACCCGTCCGCGCCGTACGGGGCCGGTCCCTTCCCGGCAGACCTCAGCCGGCCTCGGCCGTCGCAGGAACCGGCACCGAACCGGTGGGTGCGTCGTCGCGCTGCTCCGCCAGGGCGGCGGTCATCGCCGCAACGGTCCTGTGGGTGAACACGTCCTTGGGCGTGATGCCCAGCCCAGCCTCACGGGCCCGTGCCACCAGCCGAAGGGACGAGATCGAGTCGCCTCCCAGATCGAAGAAGTTGTCGTCGATGCCCACGCCCGCAAGTCCCAGGACCTCGGCGAGCAGGCCGGCCAGCAGCTCTTCCCCCGAGGTGCGTGGCGCGCGACTCGACACGCGCGAGCCGTACGACGGGGCGGGCAGGGCCTTCCGGTCCAGCTTGCCGTTCGGCGTGAGCGGCAACTCCTCCAGGACCACGAACGCCGCAGGCACCATATGGTCCGGCACCACCGAGGCCACATGCGCCCGCAGGGAATCCACATCGAGCGCGACGCCGGCCGCGGGGACCAGGTACGCGGCGAGCCGCTTCACGGTAGGGGTGTCCTCCCGCACCACGACCACCGCCTGCGCGACTCCCGCGCACACGGTCAGCGCGGCCTCGATCTCGCCCAGTTCGATCCGGAAGCCGCGGATCTTGACCTGGTCGTCATCGCGGCCGATGTACTCGAGGTCTCCGGCCGCGTTCCAGCACACCACGTCCCCGGTCCGGTACATCCGCGACCCCGCCTGGTCGAACGGGTCTGCGACGAACCGCTCCGCGGTCAGACCCGCGCGGTTGACGTATCCCCGGGCCAGTTGCACGCCGGCCAGGTACAGCTGGCCCTCCACCCCCACCGGAACGGGCCGCAGACCCGCGTCCAGCACGTAGGCACGAGTGTTCCAGACCGGCCTGCCGATCGTTACCGTCTCCGCCCCGGGCTCCACAGGCGCGAAGGTCGCGTCGACCGACGCCTCGGTCGGACCGTAGAGATTGTGCAACGGTACGTCGAGCAGCGCGTGGAAGCGCTCCGCCACGGCCGCCGGCAGGGCCTCACCGCTGCACAGCACACGACGCAGCCCTGTGCAGAGCCCGGCCGACGGTTCCTCCAGGAAGGCGGCGAGCATCGACGGCACGAAGTGCATGGTGGTCACGCGATGGGTGCGGACGACGTCAGCGAGGTATGCCGGGTCCTTGTGGCCGTCCGGCCGCGCCACCACCAGCGCCGCCCCGGTCATCAGCGGCCAGAAGAACTCCCACACCGAGACGTCGAAACTCGACGGGGTCTTCTGCAGCACCCGGTCCTCGGTGGTGAGTGGGTAGGTGTCCTGCATCCACAGCAGACGGTTGGCGATTCCTGAGTGCGGCACGGCCACGCCCTTCGGGCGTCCGGTCGAGCCGGAGGTGTAGATCACGTATGCCGGGTGAGCCGGGTGGTAGGCCTCCGGGAGCTCTCCGGCCTCTGCCGTCTCCAGATCCTCGATGAACACCGACGGCACATCGGACTCCGGTGCCTTGACGCCCCGTGCGGTCAGCACACACTCCGCTCCGGAGTCGGCGAGCATGAACTCCAGCCGCTGAGCGGGGTAGTCCGAGTCGAGCGGCAGGTAAGCGGCTCCGGCTCGCTGCACCGCCAGCAGTGCCACGATCAGCTCCATCGATCGCGCGAGCGCCACGCCCACCACCGACTCGGCCCCGAGACCGCGGCCGGCCAGCGCCCTGGCCAGCCGATCGACGCGCTCGTCCAGTTCCGCGTAGGTCAGCGACCGCTCCTCGAAGACGACCGCGACAGCGTCCGGGGTGCGGGCCACCTGTGCACGGAACAGATCCGGCAAGGTCACCTGGGGCACCGCTCGAGCTGTTTCGTTCCACCGTTCCAGCGACCGGTACTCTCCCGCGGACAGCAGCTCGGCGTCGCGGTGGCTGGATTCGGGCCGCTGGGTCATCGCGGTCAGGACCGCGACGTAGTAGCCATGGAACTGCTCGACCTGTCGCCGGGTGAACTGCCCCGTGTCGTAACCGAGGTAGAGACCCAGCCGTCCCGTGGCACTGTCGACGTGGAAGTCCGCGCTGAACGGGAAGTCGGTCGGTGCCGTACCGCCGGTGACCTCGATGTCGCTGTTGTCGGCCTCGCGTTCGACATGGAAGTGGGTGTAGTTGAAGAACGTGTCGAACAAGGCCTGGCGCCCGACGAGCCGCTTGATCTCGGTCATCGGGAAGCGTCGGTGCCGCTGGACGGCACTGTCCAGCTCCGAGGTGCGCAGGATCAGATCGATCCAGCTGCCTCCGGACAAGCGCCCGCGAACGGGAAGCGTGTTGAGGAACAGACCCACCACCCGGTCGCCGTCCGGTTCCTCGGTGCGCCCGTTGTAGACCGCCCCGGTCACCACGTCCTGCGTGCCGGCCAGCAGGCTCATGACTCGCAGATGCGCGGCCAGCAGGATCGTGCGCTCCGCGACGCCGAGCTTCGCGGTCAGACCGCGCACACCGTCCTGCACGGAGTGGGGAAGAGGCAGTCCCACCACGTCCTTGCCCGCCGTCCCGCTCGGGTGCGAACGGCGAGGCAGCCGGGTGAAGGGCGCCTCGTCCATCTCGTCCGCCCAGAACCGGCGGTCCGGCTCGCTGTCCAGTGCGGCCAGTTCCAGCCGGACATAGGACCGGAAGCGCGCGGACACGGCTGGTGCGCTGTGGGTGCCGGCGTAGCGGTTGAGGAGCTCGGCGAACATCGAACGCTCACTCCAGCCGTCCATGATCGCGTGATGCTCGGTCACGAACAGCTGCATGGTGTCGTCCGAAAGCCGTTGCACGTGGAAGCGGATCAGCGGAGGCCGGCTCCACTCGAACGGTGTCCGCAGCTCTCTGTCGTGGTGTGCTCGGACCAGCGTATCCTGGTCGGCCCGGTCGCGCAGATCCTCCACCGTGAGCGGCACCGGAACGGATTCGTGGACGAGCTGGACCGGCTGTTCGAAGCCCGTGAAGGCGAAGGATGTGCGGAGCAGTTCGTGAGCGTCCACCAGGCCCGAGACCGCTTCGCGCCACGCGTCCTCACTGAACGGCGCGGTCAGCCGGAAGGAGCCCGTGTTGTGGTAGGCCGCTGACCTCTCGCTCTCCAGGACCATGCCCATCTGGAGTCGCGTCATCGGATAGGCGTCCACCACACCATCGGGGACCGCTCCCCGATCGCCGGCCGACAGCAGCGCGAACGGCTGCTCGCTGTCGCTGTCGGCCGGCGCTTCGGCATCGGTGACGCAACGGGCCAGAGAACGGATGGTCGGGTGGCGCAGGAGATCGGCGATCTGGAAGTGCAGATCACGCTGCCGTGCCAGCGCCAGCACCCGGATGCTCCGGATGGAATCGCCGCCGAGCGCGAAGTAGTTGTCGTCGATGCCTACCGTGGAGACCCCTAGGACTTCGGCCCACGCCTCGGCAAGCCCGGCCTCCACACGGTTGCGCGGGGCCGTGTACTGAGCCGTCGCGCCGGGCGCGGGTGCGGGCAGCGCCTTCCGGTCCACCTTGCCGTTGCCGGTCAAGGGGAAGCGGTCCATGACGACCAAGCGCGCGGGGACCATGTAGTCCGGCAGCTTCGCCGCCAGCTGCTCACGCAGCGACTGGGCGTCGCTGCCGCTGACGGCATAGCCGATCAACTGGTCCTGTCGATGCACCACGACCGCTTCGGACACGTTGTCGAGTGCGGCGAGTGCGGTTTCGATTTCGCCGGGTTCGATGCGGAAGCCGCGGATTTTGACTTGGTGGTCGGAGCGGCCGATGTATTC
>NZ_JBIVLI010000044.1:0-37744 GCF_044751205.1 Streptomyces sp. NPDC088732 | reverse complement strand
TCCACACCCGCGGGATCCCCGTCGACTGGACCCCCGCCTACACCAACACCCACCCCCGCCGAATCCCCCTGCCCACCTACGCCTTCCAACACACCGGCTACTGGCCCACGCGCAACCGGACGGCCGCGGATGTGGCGGCCGCCGGGCTGGACCGGTCCGACCATCCGCTGCTGGGAGCCGTCGCAGCGCTGGCCGGAACCGAGTCCTTGGTCTTCACCGGTCGGCTCTCACCGGACACCGTCCCGTGGGCGTCCGCCGCGTACCGCGACGGCTCCCCCCTGCCGAGCGGGGTCCTGCTCGATCTGGCGATCCGCGCGGGCGACCGCGCAGGGTGCGGCCGGGTCGAGGAACTCGCCCTGGCGGAACCGCTGGTGGTGCCCGAGCGCGGGGCGCTGCGGATCCAGGTGTACGTGGGCGATCCGGGCCCGGACGGGGCTCGGCCCTTCTCCGTGCACTCGCAACCGGAGCCTGCCGGGCCGCCGTATCGCTTCGCGGCTCCGTGGACCCGGCACGCGACGGGACGCCTGACCGCCGACGCCGTCTCGGCCACCGGGGAAGGCGGGAGCGCCGGCGATGCCTTCGGCCTGGCTTCCTGGCCTCCTCCTGGCGCTGTCCCTGTCACCCCCCGCGAGGCGGACCGGCCCGCAGAGGTGCACGGAGGCGGCGGCGCGGCGCCGGGCAGACTGTGGCGGCACGGGGACGACGTGTATGCGGAGGTCGCCGCACCGTACGGGGAAGGGGCCGACGACACATCCGCGTTCGGCCTGCACCCCGTCCTCCTCGACCGGGCGCTCCTGGCCGTCCGCACCGCCCTGGGGACGGATCCGCTGGAGACGTGGCCCGCGACCTGGGCGGGCGTCTCGCTCTACGCGGTCGGCGCGTCGACGCTCCGGGTGCGGGCCACGGTGGCGGAAGACGGCGCCAGGTTCTGGCTCGCCGACGCGGCGGGTGAGCCGGTGGCCTCCGTGCGGCGCGTCCGGTTCCAGCGGGCCTCCTGGCCGGCGGAAGCGGCCGGGCCGGTTCTCCCGGCTCCCGAGCCCGTCAGCGGGGCGGCCGGACCGGCCGCCGCCACGGAACCCGCCGCCCGCAGGACGGCGGCGGGCCGCGCACCGGACGATCCGGGTGTCCTGCGGTCCCGGCTGGCGGAGCTGGCGCCGGCCGAACAGCCGCGCGCCCTGCTGGACTTCGTCCGCGGCGAGGCCGCCACGGTGCTGGGCCACCACGACCCTGGCGCCGTGGACGCAGAAAGGGGGTTCGTGGCACTCGGCTTCGAGTCGCTGACCGCCCTCACACTGCGGGACCGGATCGCCGCGGCGACCGGGCTCACGCTGCCGGCCACCCTGGCCTACGACCACCCGACGCCGGCGGCCATGGCCGGGCACCTGGGAACCCTGCTGCTGGCCGGGGAGCGATCCGCTGTGGACGGGCGGCTCGCCGACCTGGAGTCGGCACTCTCCGCAGCCCTGCCGGACGAGGACGAGTACCTGCGGGTGGGTGCCCGGCTGCGCAAGCTCGCGGCGCGGTGGGAGCAGGCCGCGCCGGCGGGGATGCCCGAGACGGATCGGGAGGCGTCCAGCGCGTTGCGGACGGCGGACGCGGAGGAGCTGTTCAGTTATCTGGACGGCGCGTACGGAGACGGGGCCGGCCCGACCGGATGAGCGCGTGGCGACCGGCCGGCAGCCTTCGCCCGGGCAGGGGCGCGGCATGTGCCCGACCTGCCCGTCCTCCGCTGCCGGCCGCCGGGCCCCGACGGAACGTCAGCTGCCACCTCTAAGGGGGGACTAGGGGGGCCCTAGGGGTCAGCGGCACGGGCGCGAAGCCTAGGGTCGAAACGATCCGGGGATACCGCGGTCCGCACCGCCCCAGGGCCCTCCCCGCCGCGGCCACGACTCGGTGCGGGACCGGCCGGAGTGCCCCGCGTGCCCACTGACCGCGAGGTATCCGGCAACAGGCCCCGGCTCCGAAGACGCGACGGCACGCGATCCGACAGGGAGCGGTGTGCTGTCACGGCGTGTACTCATCGAGGGGACTGTGGTGAACAACGAGGCCAAGCTGCTTGCCTACCTCCAGCAGGCGACCGCCGACCTGCGCGACACCCGGATGCGGTTGCGCGACGCCGAGAACCGGGACCGCGAACCGATCGCCATCGTCGGGATGGGCTGCCGCTACCCCGGAGGCGTCAGTACTCCCGATGAACTCTGGCGGCTGGTGTCCGAGGGCCGCGACGCCACATCGGAGTTCCCCACCGACCGGGGCTGGGATCTGGCGGCGCTCTACAGCGCGGACCCGGACCGCCGGGGGACCAGCTACACCCGCCGCGGTGGTTTCCTGCACGACGCCGCCGACTTCGACCCGGCCTTCTTCGGAATCGGCCCGAACGAGGCCATGGCCATGGACGCCCAGCAGCGTCTGATGCTGGAGACGTGCTGGGAGGCGTTCGAGACCGCCGGCATCGACGCCCACTCCCTGCGGGGCAGCAGGACGGGCGTGTTCGCCGGCGTCGTCTACAACGACTACGCCACGCTGGCTCCGCAGGACCCGGGAGAGCTCGAGGGCTACCTCATGAACGGGAGCGCTCCGAGCATCATGACGGGACGGGTGGCCTACACCTTCGGTTTGGAGGGGCCGGCCGTCACCGTGGACACCGCCTGCTCCTCGTCCTTGGTCGCCCTGCACCTCGCGGTCCGCTCACTGCGCGGCGGCGAGTGCTCGCTAGCCCTGGCCGGCGGCGCCACCGTCATGTCCACGCCTGATGTCTTCATCGAGTTCAGCCGTCATCAGGGGCTGTCCCCCGATGGGCGCTGCAAGGCGTTCTCGGCCGGCGCGGACGGCACCGGATGGAGCGAGGGCGTCGGCGTACTGCTGCTGGAGCGGCTCTCCGACGCCCGGCGCAACGGCCACCGGGTACTGGCCCTCGTCCGGGGAACGGCCGTCAACCAGGACGGCGCCAGCAGTGGCCTGACCGCCCCCAACGGCCCGGCCCAGCAGCGGGTGATCCGCGACGCGCTGGATGCCGCGGGACTGACCGCCGACCAGGTGGACGCGGTGGAGGCGCACGGGACGGGGACCCGGCTGGGGGATCCGATCGAGGCCCAGGCGCTGCTGACCGTCTACGGCCGGGACCGCGCCTCGGATCGCCCGCTGCTGCTGGGGTCCCTCAAGTCGAACATCGGCCACACCCAGGCCGCGGCCGGTGTCGGCGGGGTCATCAAGATGGTGCAGGCGATGCGGCACGAGCTGCTTCCCCGCACGCTGCACGCGGCCGAACCCACGACCGCGGTGGACTGGACGGCCGGTGCCGTACGGCTGCTGACCGAACCGGCCCCCTGGCCGCGATCGGCACGCACGCGGCGGGCCGCGGTGTCGGCGTTCGGAGTCAGCGGCACCAACACGCATGTCGTGCTGGAGGAGGCCCCCGACCCGGTGACCGCCGAGGACTCGCTGGAGCCCGAACGGACCGGGAGCGGTCCGCGGACTCCGCTTCCCGTCGTGCTGTCGGGCGCGTCAGAGCCGGCCGTCCGTGAACAGGCCCTCCGCCTGCGCCGGCGGCTCGACGCCGATCCCGGGACACGTCTGGTGGACGTGTCGTACTCGGCTGCCACCTCGCGTGCCTCCCTCACGCACCGGGCTGTGGTGGTGGCCGCGGACCGGGACGAGCTGGCCGCCGGACTCGACCTGGTGTCGGCCGGCGGCAGCGGCCCGGCCGTGGTGCGCGACACCGTGCAGGACGGGGCGACGGCATTCCTCTTCCCCGGCCAGGGTTCGCAATACCCGGGGATGGGGCGGGAGTCGTACGCGGCGTTCCCGGCGTTCGCCGCCGCGCTCGACGGGGTCTGCGAAGCCTTCGCCCCGCATCTGGACAGGCCGCTGCGGGACGTGCTGTTCGCGGCCGAGGGCTCGGCCGGCTCCCTTCTGCTGGACCGCACGGAGTACACCCAGCCCGCACTGTTCGCCGTGGAGACCGCGCTCTTCGGGCTGCTGGAGTCCTGGGGTCTCGCCGCGGACTACCTGAGCGGCCACTCGGTGGGAGAGATCGCGGCCGCGCACGTGGCCGGTGCCTTGTCGCTGGACGAAGCGGCGGCGCTGGTCGCGGCCCGTGGCCGGCTGATGCAGGGTCTTTCCGCGGACGGGGCGATGGCCGCGTTGGGAGCGGCTGAGTCCGAGGTGGCCGAGCTCCTGACCGGTCGCACCGACCGGGTCGCGATCGCGGCGGTCAACGGACCGGCCTCGGTGGTCGTCTCGGGCGACCGCGCGGACGTGCTGGACATCGTGCGGCAGTTGGAGGCCCGGGGGCGGCGTGCGAAGAGGCTGCGGGTCAGCCACGCTTTCCACTCGCCCCACCTGGACGCCGTGGCCAGGGAGTTCCGGCAGGTGGCCACGGGGCTGACGGCCGTGGCGCCGCGGATACCGGTGGTGTCGACCCTCACCGGCCGTCCGCTGTCCGCCGCCGAACTCGCCGACCCCGGGCACTGGGTGCGTCAGGCGAGGGAGGCTGTGCGCTTCCACGACGCCGTGCGGCACCTGGCCGGTCAGGGCGTGCGTCGCTGGGTCGAAGTGGGCCCCGGCGGCGCGCTCACCGCCATGGTGCAGGAAGCACTCGACGACGTCCGAACGCTTCCGGTGGCCGTGGACCTGCTGCGTGACGGGCAGCCCGAGGCGCGGACGGTCGTCACGGCGCTGTCCCGGCTGCACGCGTCCGGCCTCCGTACGGACTGGGCGGCCTTCCACGCGGGATCGGGCGCCCGGTCGGTGGCCCTCCCGACGTATGCCTTCCAGCGCAGCAGGTTCTGGCTGGGCACGGACCGGCCCGCCGGCTCGGGCACGCCCCAGGCCTCCACGTCGGGCGGTACGGCTGCCGCTGAACAGTTCTGGCAGGCCGTGGCGCGCGGGGACGGCGATGCCCTGGCCGGCACGCTGCGGCTCGACGGTCCGCGGGAGCGTGCGTCCCTGGACGCCGTCCTCCCCGCGCTGCTCGCGTGGCACCGCGAGGAGCGGTCCGTCGCGGTGCTGGACCGGCAGCGGTACCGAACGGTGTGGCAGGAGCTCCCGGCAGGCGGCGAAACGGCCGGCGGAACGCTCGGCGGGCTGCCGCAGGGCTGGTGCGTGCTGGTGCCCGCGTCCGGGTCCTCGTGCGGGTCCGGGTCCGCGGAGGAGATCGCGGCTGCTCTCGCCCAGGGTGGGGCACGGCTGGTGCGGGTCCCCGACGACGCCTACGACCCGGCCGGCCTCGGCGCGCTGCTGGCGCAGGACGGGCCCGGCCGACTTCCCCACGCGGTGTTCTCCCTGCTCGGCCTGGACCGGCGTCCGTCCGCCGACCGGTCCTGGCTCTCCCGGGGTTTCGAGGCCACCCATGCCCTGGTCGCCGCTGCGCGGGCCGCCGGCGCACGCCTGTGGCTCGGGACCGTCGGAGCCCTCGCGGCCCGGGACGGCGAAAGCCTCGCCGGTCCCGAACAGGCCGCGCTCTGGGGGCTGGCTGCCGTGCTGGCCACGGAACAGCCCGATCTGTGGGGCGGCATCGTCGACCTGCCGACGGAGGCGGACGCCGGGCTGGTGGGCTCCTTCGGCGCGCTGCTGGACCGGGGAACGGCGGAGGACCGGTTGGCGGTACGGCCGGACGCGATTCTCGTCCGGCGGCTGCTGCCGGACCCGCTGGACACCGCGGGACCGGCGAAGCCGTGGCGGCCGCGCGGGACGGTGCTGGTGACGGGCGGAACCGGGACCGTCGGCAGCCGTGCGGCCCGCTGGCTGGCCGGGCAGGGTGCCGAGCACCTGCTCCTGGTCAGCCGTAGCGGCGAACGCGCCCCCGAGGCAGCCGAATTGGCCCGGGATCTCAGGGCGTCGGGAGCCGAGGTCACCTTCGCGTCCTGCGACGTGACGGACCACGCCGAACTGTCCGGCCTGCTGGACCGCCTGCCCGCACACCACCCGCTGACCGCGGTGGTCCACGCGGCGGGAGCCCGGGCTCCGCGTCGCGAACTGGCGCTTTCGTCGCTCACCGAGTTCGGTGCGGCCGGCCGGGCAGCGGCACTGGGTGCGATGCACCTGGACGGTCTGCTCGCCGAACGGGACCTGGACGCCTTCGTATTGGTCACCCCGGCGTCGGCGCTCTGGGGTGGCCGCGGCCGCGCTGTGGAGGCGGCCACCGGCGCGTTCCTCACCGCCGTCGCGGATATGCGGCGGGCCCGCGGCCTGCGGGCGAGCACCGTGGCCTGGGACACCTGGGCGACCGCCGACGCCGAGGACCGAACCGGCGCCGCGGCGGACGGCGGACACGACCGGCCCGGCCTGCACCGGATCGCCTGGGTGCCCCAGCGGTCGTCGGTGTCGGGTGTGGTGGGTTGTTGTGCGGTGTGGGGTGCGGGTGGCGGGGTGGTGGACGCGTTGCGGGGTGCGGGCGTGTCGGTGCCGGTGGGGGTGGATCTGGCGCGGTCGGCGGTGGTGCCGGATGTGGTGGTGCTGCCCGCTCCGCTGGGTGTGGAGGGCGCAGGGGTTCCGCAGTGTACGCGTGCGGCGCTGGGCGAACTGCTGGGTGTGCTGAAGCGGTGGGTGGAGGAGGAGCGGTTCTCGCGGTCGCGGCTGGTGGTGGCGTTCGAGGGCGGTGCTGCCGGCGGCGGTGAGAGCGCGGTGGTGGCGGCGGCACTGCGGGGGCTGGTCCGCTCCGCGCAGGCCGAGCACCCCGGTCGGGTGACGCTGCTGGACTGGGAACCGGGAGCGGGCGCTGCCCACTGGCAGCAGGCACTGTGGTGTCCGGAGCCTGAGGTGGCGGTGCGTGCGGGTGGGGTGGTGGTGCCGCGTCTGGTGCGGGCGGTCGCCGGTTCGGGGGTGGTGTCGTTCGCCGAGGGCGGGACGGTGCTGGTGACGGGTGGCACCGGCGGCCTCGGAGCGGTGACGGCTCGTCATCTGGTGGAGCGTTATGGGGTGCGGCGGCTGCTGCTGGTGAGCCGGCGCGGCCTGGAGGCCCCGGGTGCGCGGGAGTTGCGGGAAGAGTTGTCCGCGCTGGGCGCGCAGGTGGACGTGGTGGCGTGTGATGTGTCGGATCGCGGGCAGGTGGCGGCGCTGCTGGCGTCGGTTCCGGCCGGGCACCCGCTGACCGGCGTGATCCACACCGCGGGCGTGCTGGACGACGCGACGCTGACCTCGCTGACGCCCGAACGCCTGGACACGGTGCTCGCGCCGAAGGCGGACGCCGCCTGGCACCTGCACGAACTGACCCGGGACCTCCCGCTGTCGGCGTTCGTGCTGTTCTCGTCCGTGGCCGGCACGCTGAACGGCCCTGGACAGGCCAACTACGCCGCGGCGAACGGTTTCCTGGACGCCCTGGCCCGCCACCGGCACACCCTGGGCCTGCCGGCGACGGCACTGGCCTGGGGTCTGTGGGACGCCCCGGCGGGCATGAGCGGGCGGCTGTCGGCGGACGACCTGCGGCACCTGCGGGCCTCAGGGCTGGTCCCGCTGCCCGCGACCGAGAACCTGGCGCTGCTCGACCTCGCGCTGGGCACCGACGACGCCGTACTGTTCCCCGTCGCTCCCGACACCGCGGCACTGCTGGCCATGACACCGGACGATCTCCTTCCGGTGATGTCGGGACTGCTGCCCGCACCGGACCCCGCGGATCACTGTGTTCCCCTGGATCCGGAGACCGCTGTCCGGGCGATCGCCCAGAGCGTGGCGCGGGGCGAGACACAGGTGGTGGTCGGCGACCTCGACGCGGCGACGCTCGCAGCGGCCAGGACCGGTGTCCCGGTTCCTCCGCTGCTCGACCTGGTCCTCGCCGAGCACCGCTCCGGCGCCGGCGACGCCGTCCCCCAGGACAGCGCTTCCTCCGGGCCGTCACTGCGGGAGAGGCTGGCCGCCCTGTCCGGGGCGGAGCAGGAGAGCGAACTGCTGACGCGCATCCGGGGCTGGGCGGCGACCGTACTCGGACACGGTGACGCGGCTGCCGTGGAGCCGGGGCGGGTCTTCCGGGACCTCGGCTTCGACTCGCTCGCCGCCATCGCGTTCCGCAATCTGCTCTCCGCGCAGACCGAGGTGACCTTCCCGGCCTCCATCGTCTTCGACCACGCGACTCCGGCCGCGCTGGCCGCCCATGTGCGGGCCCGGCTGTTCCCGGAGTCCGTCACCGGCGCGGCTGCCGTACTGGCCGAGTTGGACCGGCTGGAGGCACTGGTGGCCGGCCTGCCCCCGCAGGAGCTGACAGACATCCGGGCGGCTTCCCGGCTGTCGGTCCTTGCCTCCCGACTGAGTGCCCCGGCGGCCCAGGAGCCGAACGCCCCGGCCGCACAACGGCTTGACCAGGCCGACGCCGACGCGGTGTTCGCCTTCATCGACACGCAACTCGGCCTGTCCTGAGCCGGAGCCGGACCCCTTGACCAGGAATCTGCGAGACCGCACATGAACAACGAAGCACGGCTGCTGGACTACCTCAAGCGCGTCACCACCGAGTTGAGCGAGACGCGCGACCGGTTGCAGGAGGCCGAGGAGCGTCAGGCCGAGCCGATCGCCGTGGTCGGCATGGCCTGCCGGCTGCCGGGCGGCGTGACCACGCCGGACGAGCTGTGGCGGCTGCTGGACGAGGGCCGGGACGCGGTCTCAGGATTCCCCACCGACCGCGGCTGGGACCTCGACGCACTCTTCGACCCGGACCCGGACCACCCGGGCACCAGCTATGTGCGGGCGGGCGGGTTCATCGACGCCGGAGCTTTCGACCCCGCCTTCTTCGGCATCTCGCCCCGCGAGGCGACCGCCATCGACCCGCAGCAGCGACTGCTGCTGGAGACGTCCTGGGAGGCGTGCGAGCGAGCCGGCATCCGGCCGGAGACGCTGCGCGGCCAGCGGGTCGGGATCTACGTCGGATCGAGCGGCCAGGACTACTGGGACAGCCATGTGACCGACGTGCCGGAGGAGTTCGAGGGCTACCTGGGAATCAGCTCCGCCGCCTCCGTGCTGTCCGGCCGGATCGCGTACACGCTGGGGCTCGAGGGCCCGGCGATCACCGTGGACACCGCCTGCTCCTCGTCGCTGGTCGCGGTGCACCTGGCAAGTCAGGCACTGCGGCTGGAGGAGTGCACGCTGGCCCTGGCCGGCGGCGCGACGGTGATGTCGACCCCCGGCACCTTCATCGGCTTCAGCCGTCAGCGGGGCCTGGCACCCGACGGGCGGTGCAAGTCGTTCTCGGACAGCGCCGACGGCACCGCCTGGTCGGAAGGCGCCGGCATGCTCGTCCTGGAGCGCCTCTCGGACGCCGTGCGCAACGGGCACCCCGTGCTGGCGGTGGTCCGCGGCAGCGCGGTCAACCAGGACGGCGCCAGCAACGGCCTGACCGCGCCCAACGGACCCGCCCAGCAGCGCGTCATGCACGAAGCCCTCACCCGTGCCCGCCTCACGCCGGGTGACATCGACGCGATCGAGGCACACGGCACCGGCACCGTCCTCGGCGACCCCATCGAAGCCCAGGCCCTCATCGACGCCTACACCCCACACCGCCCGCACGACCAACCGCTCTGGCTCGGCACGCTCAAATCCAACCTCGGCCACACCCAGGCCGCCGCCGGCGTCGCGGCCATCATCAAGATGACCCTCGCCCTGCGGCACGGCACCCTCCCCCGCACCCTCAACGTCACCCGGCCCACCACCAAGGTCGACTGGACCACCACACCCCTGCGGCTGCTCACCCGGTCCCAGCCCTGGCCCAGTACCGGCCACCCGCGCCGCGCCGGCATCTCGGCCTTCGGTGTCAGCGGCACGAACGCCCACCTGATCCTGGAGCAGTCCCCCGTTCCGGTGCAGGAGTACCCCCGGCTTCCTGCGAAGGAACAGCCGGCAGTCGTCGAGGAACGGGCTGCGGACGGGCTGCCGGCCGTGGACGACCGGCCGGTGACCGCGGTGCCGTGGCTGCTGTCCGCCCACACCCCGCAAGCCCTCCAGGACCAGGCCCGGCAGCTCCTCACCCACGTCACCGAACGACCCGTCGATCCCCACGACGTCGCCCTCACCCTCGCCACCTCCCGAGCCCGCCTCCCCCATCGCGCCGCCGCCGTCGGCACCACCACGCAGGAACTCACCGAGGCCCTGGCCGCCCTCACCACCGACCCCCGGACCACAACCCCCCACCCCGGCCCGCGCCTGACCTACCTCCTCCCCGGCCAGGGGAGCCAGCGCCCCTCAGCCGGAAAGGACCTCTACCACCACTACCCCGCCTTCGCGGAAGCCTTCGACGAGGCCATCGCCCACCTCCAGCCCCACTACGACACCCCCCTCCACCGGATCCTGCACGCCCATCCCGACTCACCCGACGCCCGTCTCATCCACGACACCCGCTACGCCCAACCCGCGCTCTTCGCCCTCGGCACGGCACTCCACCACCTGCTGCGGACCTTCGGCGTCCGTCCCGACTACCTCATCGGCCACTCCATCGGCGAGATCACCGCCGCACACATCGCCGGAGTCCTCAGCCTCCACGACGCCGCAACCCTCGTCGCCACCCGCGCGATCCTCATGGACACCCTCCCCCGGACCGGCACCATGGCGGCCGTCAACGCCACGGAACAGGACATCACCCCCCACCTGGCGCCCTGGCTGGACCACGTCGCCATCGCCGCCGTCAACGCGCCCGCCGGCCTCGTCCTGTCCGGCGACACCGACGCCATGCGGGAGATCAGCACCCACCTGGCCGACCTCGGTTACAGGACAACCCCCCTGAAGACCAGTCACGCATTCCACTCCCACCACATGGACCCCATTCTCGAACAATTCCGCAGCACCGCGCGTCAGCTCACCTACCACTCCCCCACCATCCCCGTCATCTCCACCCTCACCGGCGAACTCACCGACGCCGACACCCTCCGGAACCCCGACTACTGGACCCGGCAGATACGCCACACCGTCCGCTACCACGACGCCCTGACCACCCTCACCCGCCTCGGCACCACCGCCACCCTGGAACTCGGGCCCGACACCACCCTCACCACCCTCGGCCAGAGCATGCTGCCCCCCACCACCCTCACCACCACGGCCCTCCGTCGCGCCGAACCCGAACACCCCACGCTCGTCACCGCCCTCACCCGACTCCACAACCACGGAATCACCGCCGACTGGACCACCGTCCTCGAACCCACCCACCCGACCGCCACCGCACTCCCCACCTATCCCTTCCAGCACGAGCACTACTGGCTGCCCGCCGCCCGGCGGACCGGAGGTGTCCGGGCGGCCGGACTGCGGCCCAGCGGACACCCCTTGCTCGGGGCGGCCGTCCGCCTCGCCGGCAAGGGCGACACCGTTCTGACCGGCCGGTTGTCCGTGCGGACGCATCCCTGGCTGGCGGACCACCGGGTACAGGGTGCGGTCCTGCTGCCGGGCACGGGCTTCGTCGAACTCGCCCTCGCCGCCTGCGACGAGGCCGGCTGCGGTGCCGTGGACGAGCTCACCCTTGAGGCGCCCCTGGTGCTGCCCGAGCAGGGCGGCGTGCTGATCCAGCTCGCGATCGGGGACAGCGACCAGGACGGACGCCGGACACTCCACGTCCACTCCCGGCCGGACGACGGTCTTCCGGAGACACCGTGGACCCGGCACGCCACCGGCCTGCTCGCCGGAGGCACGGCGCTGCCGCCGTCCCCGCAGAAGCAGGAGGAGAGCTGGCCGCCGCACGGAGCGTCACCGGTGGACGTGCCCGGCCTGTACGCGCGGCTGTCGGAAGCGGGACTTGACTACGGTCCGCGCTTCCGCGGGCTGCGGGCCGCCTGGCGGCGCGGCGCCGAGGTCTTCGCCGAGGTGGCGCTGCCCGAGGACCTGACCGCGGATGCGGAACTGATGGGCCTGCACCCGGCGTTGTCGGACGCCGCCCTCCACGCCCTCGCGGCCGAGGACGCCGACGGCGGCACCCGCGAGCCCGGCCTGCCCTTCGTCTGGTCCGGTGTGCGGCTGTCGGCCACGAGCGCGCGCGAACTGCGGGTCAGGATCTCGGACAACGGATCGGGCGCCATGGCGCTGGTGGCCACCGACCCCGCGGGAGGCCTGGTGGCGAGTGTCGACTCACTGCTGACCCGGCCCCTGCCCGCCGCGCCCGCCGCCGCGGACCGGCCGGGCGCCCCCGCCGCGCTGTACACCCTGCAGTGGACCCCGCTGCCGCTTCCACTCGCCCCGGCTGCCGCGGTTCCGGCCGCACCGGGGTGGGCGGTCGTGGGTGACGACCCGCTGTCCCTGGTGTCCCGGCTCACGCGCGCCGGTGTGCCGGTGCGGTCGTATCCGGGGCTGCGGGCGGTCGCCGACGAACTCCCGGTACCGCCGGTGGTCCTGGTCCCCTTCGCCACGTCCCCCGCCGGACGGACGCTGCCGGCGGCGGTACGCGCCGCGACAGGGCTCGCGCTGGAGACGCTGCACGCCTGGTTGGCGGACGAGCGCTTCACGTCCTCCCGTCTGGTCCTGGTGACCCGCGGCGCGGTGACGGCGCAGGAGCGTGCGGGAGCCGGTCTCGCGGACGCGGCGATCTGGGGCCTGGTCCGCTCGGCCCAGGCCGAACACCCGGACCGGATCACGCTGCTCGACCTCGACGACCGGGAGGGCACCGACGGGGCCGACGCCTCGGCCGCCGTGCTCGCCTCCGCAGTGGCCTGCGGCGAGCCGCAGATGATGGTGCGTGATGGGATCGTCTCCGTACCGCTGCTGGCCAAGGCCGCCGACGCCCCCGTGGCGGCTCCCGGCCCCGGTCCGGAGGGCACGGTACTGGTCACCGGCGGCACCGGCACCCTCGGTGCGCTCCTCGCCCGCCACCTGGTCCGCGAGCACGGCGTTCGTCGCCTTGTCCTGGCGGGTCGCGGCGGTCCGGCCGCCGAAGGCGCCGCGGAACTGGTGGCGGAGCTGGCCGAGGCCGGCGCCGAGGTCGTGGTGGCGGCGTGCGACGTGTCCGTCCGCGGCCAGGTCGCCGAGCTGCTCGCGTCCCTTCCCGCGGACCGGCCGCTGACCGCCGTGGTGCATGTCGCGGGCGTCGTGGACGACGGCGTCATCACCTCGCTGACCCCGGAACGGATCGGCAGTGTGCTGGCGCCGAAAGTGGACGGCGCCTGGCACCTGCACGAACTCACCCGGGACCTGTCGCCCTCGGCCTTCGTGCTGTATTCCAGCGCGGCAGGCGTGCTCGGCAACCCCGGGCAGGGCGGATACGCGGCGGCGAACGCGTTCCTGGACGCGCTCGCCCGCCACCGCGCGGCGCTCGGTCTGCCCGCGACGTCCCTCGCCTGGGGCATGTGGTCGCCCGCCAGCGGGATCAGCGGTCACCTCCTGGAACGCGACCTGGACCGTGTGCGGCGATCGGGCGCCGGGGCGCTCTCCGCCCAGGAGGGCCTGGGGCTGTTCGACCGCTCGCTCGGCCGGCCGGAACCTGTCCTGCTGCCGGCGGTGCTGGACCTGCCCGCGCTGCGGACGCGTACCGGCGCCGAGGTGTCGCATCCGCTGTTGCGGGGTCTGCTCGGTGGCACCGCCGTCCGGCGGCCGCCGGCCGCGGTCCGGCAGCCGGCGCAGTCGTTCCCGGCGCGAACGGCGGGCCTCACCGGGGACGAGCGGCGGCAGGCCGTGCTGGAGCTGGTACGCGCGCACACGGCCACCGCGCTCGGTTTCACCAGGGCCTCGGCGGTGGACACGGAGACCGCGTTCCGGGAGCTGGGGCTCGATTCGCTGTCCGCGGTGGAGCTGCGCAACCGGTTGACCGCCGAGACCGGGCTGCAGCTGCCCGCGACCCTGGTGTTCGACCACCCCACCCCGGCCGCGCTCGCCGAGCGGCTGCTCACCGACCTGTCCGCGAGCGCCGGTACGGACCGCCTGCGGGCCGGGCTGGACCGCCTGGAGGCGGAGCTGGACGCCGCCTCCTCGGTCGAGGACGCCGCGGACATCACGGCCCGCCTCGAACGGCTGGCGGCCCGCTGGCGGGAGCGCCACCAACCAGCGGTACAGGACGCCGCGGTGACCGACCGGCTGCAGGACGCCTCGGCGGACGAGATCGTCCGCTTCATCAACAACGAGTTCGGCATCGCCTGAGATCGGGCACCGGAAAGGCAGCCACACATGGCTACGCAGGAAGAACTGGTCGGCTACCTCAAGAAGGTCACTGCCGAACTCCACGACGCCCGGGGCCGGCTGCGCGCGGTCCGGCAGCAGCACACCGAACCGGTCGCGATCGTCGGCATCGGCTGCCGCTTCCCCGGGGGTGTGAGTTCCCCGGAAGACCTCTGGAGGCTGGTGGCCGACGGTGTGGACGCGATCTCGCCCTTCCCCACCGACCGCGGCTGGGACACCGGCGACGACACCACCGACGTCCGGCTGGGCGGCTTCATGGCCGATGCCGCCGCGTTCGACGCCGCCTTCTTCGGGATATCACCGCGCGAGGCGCACGGGACGGACCCTCAGCAGCGGCTGCTGCTGGAGTGCGCGTGGGAGGGCCTGGAGCGGGCCGGCATCGACCCGGCCACCATCCGCGGCAGCCGTACCGGCGTGTACACGGGCATCAGCATGACCGACTACACCTACCTCATGCAGGAGGCTCCTGCCGAGTACCAGGCGTTCCAGATCACCGGCTTGTCCAACAGCGCGGCCTCCGGCCGGCTGTCGTACGTGCTGGGCCTCGAGGGCCCGGCGATCACGGTGGACACCGCGTGCTCCTCGGCACTGGTGACGGTGCACCTGGCGGCCCATGCCCTGCGGCGCGGGGAGTGCTCGCTGGCCCTCGCCGGCGCGGCGACCGTGCTCACCACCCCCTACCTGTCGGCCGGGTTCGGCGGACAGGGCGGTCTCGCCTCGGACGGGCGCTGCAAACCGTTCTCGGACTCGGCGGACGGTATCGCCGTGGCCGAGGGCGGGGGCGTACTGGTCCTGGAACTGCTGTCCGACGCGGTGAGGAACGGGCATCCGGTGCTGGCCCTGGTCCGCGGCAGCGCCGTCAACCAGGACGGCACCAGCAACGGTCTGACCGCACCGAACGGACCCTCTCAGCAGCGCGTCATCCGCGAGGCCCTGGCCTCGGCGGGACTGACCACCACCGACGTCGACGCGGTCGAGGCGCACGGCACCGGCACCGTCCTCGGCGACCCCATCGAGGCACAGGCACTGATCGCCACCTACGGCCAGAACCGTCCCTCCGAACACCCCCTCCACCTCGGCTCCGTCAAGTCCAACATCGGCCACACCCAGGCCGCCGCCGGACTGGCCGGGACCATCAAGATGGTCATGTCGCTGCGGCACGGCACGCTCCCCAGGAGCCTGCACATCGACCGGCCCTCCACCCGCGTCGACTGGAGCGCGGGCGCCGTCGCGCTGCTCGACCGGGAAACCCCGTGGCCCGACCGCGGCCGGCCGCGCCGGGCGGGGGTCTCGTCGTTCGGCATCAGCGGCACCAACGCCCATCTCATCCTCGAACAGGCCCCCGAACCGGCGGAGGAGCGGCCGTCACCGGCCGACCGGACAGGTGACGCCGCTCCGCAGGCTCCCTGGCTGCTCTCCGGACGCAGCCGGGCGGCGCTGCGGGACCAGGCCGCACGGCTTGTGGACCACCTGGCCCGGCGACCCGGAGCGGACACGGCGTCGGTGGCGCTGTCGCTCGCCACCACCCGGTCGGCGTTCGCGGAGCGGGCGGTCGTCTCCGGCACGGACCTGGCCGGGTACCTGCGCGGGCTGGAAGCGCTGGTGGCGGGGCGGACGGTCCCGGGAGTGGTCACCGGGCGCCGTACCGAGGGTTCGACCGCCTTCCTCTTCTCCGGACAGGGCACGCAGTGGCCCGGTATGGGCCGTGAACTGTACGACCGCTACCCCGTGTACAAGGACGCGGTGGACGCCGCATGCGCGGAGTTCGACAAGCACCTGGACCGGCCGCTGCTGCAGGTACTCTTCGCCGAGCCCGGCGAGCGGGCGACGCGGGAGCTGGACCGCACGGACTACGGCCAGGCCGCCCTGTTCACCGTTCAGGTCGCCCTCTTCCGGCTGCTGGAGTCCTGGGCGGTACGCCCGGCCCATCTGCTGGGCCACTCGGTGGGCGAGCTCGCCGCCGCGCACGCCTCCGGGGTGCTGACCCTGGCGGACGCGGCACGGCTGGTCGCGGCGCGCGGCAAGCTGATGCACGCGCTGCCGCCGGGCGGCGCGATGACGGCGGTCGAGGCCACTGCCGAGGAGGTCGCGCCGCTGGTGGCGGGCCGGGCGGACGAGGTGGGAATCGCCGCGGTCAACGGCACCACCGCGGTGGTGGTGTCCGGTGTGCAGGCGGCGAACGACGAGATCCAGGCGCACTTCGCCGCGCTGGGCCGGCGGACCCGGCGGCTGCGGATGCCGTACGCGTTCCACTCACCGCTGATGGAGCCGATGCTGGACGGCTTCCGCGAGGTCGCACAGACGGTGGCCTACGCCGATCCGGCGATCCCGATCGTGTCGAGCGTCCTGGGCCGTGCGGTCTCCGCGGACGAGCTGTGCTCGCCGGAGTACTGGGTCCGCAATGTCCGCGGCACGGTGCACTTCGCCGCCGGTATGGCGGAGTTGCGCCGCTCCGGAGCCGACCGGTTCGTCGAACTGGGTCCCGACGGGACGCTGACCGGCATCGTCGGCAGCGACGTGGAGGAGGGGCAGGAGGTCGTGCTGGCGCCGTTGCTGCGTGCGAACCAGCCGGAAGTGTCCACGCTGTGGGCCGCGCTCGGAACCCTGTACGTCGCCGGCGTCCAGTCCCGCTGGAGCGACGTCTTCTCGGGCCTCGGCGGCGAGCGGGTGGACCTGCCGACGTACGCCTTCCAGCGCAGGAAGTACTGGGTGCCGCAGACGGAGACCAGCCGGAACCTGACGTCGGCGGGTCTCGACGCGGCCGGGCATCCGCTCCTGGGTGCCGCGGTGCGGCTCGCCGAGTCGGACACCACGGTCTACACCGGCCGGCTGAGCGCGGACGCTCTCGGCTGGCCCGTCGACCACGTGATGTCCGGCCGGGTGGTGCTGCCGGGCGCGGCCTTCGCCGACATGGCGCTGCACGTCGCCGGCCGGATCGCCGGCTACCTGCTGGAGGGGCTGGAGCTGCGGGTACCGCTGGTCGTGCCCGCCGACGGCGGGGTCCGGATCCAGCTCGTCGTCGGGGCCGCGGACGCGGCCGGCCGCCGGGAGATCGGCGTCCACGCACGGCCCGACGCGGCCGGGCACGACGACGAGGAATGGGTGTGCCACGCCTCGGGCTCCCTGGTCCCGGACACCACGCGGGAGGACTTCGACCTCGCCTCCTGGCCGCCCGTGGGCGCGGTCCCCCTCGATGTGACAGACCTGTACGAGCAGTTGTCGGCGACCGGCTACGGCTACGGCCCGGCGTTCCAGGGCATCCGTGCGGCGTGGCGGCGGGGCGAGGAGGTCTTCGCCGAGGTCGCGCTACCGGACCAGGTGTCCGAGCAGGCCGGACGGTACGGCATCCACCCGGCGCTGCTCGACGCCGCGCTGCACACGGTGGCGCTGGCCCCGGCTGCGGGGAACGAGGCCGGTGGCGCCCTGCGGCTGCCCTTCGCGTGGTCCGGGGTACGGCTGTTCACCCCCGGCGCCGCGGCTGCCCGGGTGCGCATGACCGGCGTCGGAGCGGGCGCGGTGGCACTGCAACTGGCGGACGCGGCGGGGCGGCCCGTCGCCTCGGTGGCGTCGGTGGCGTTCCGGCCGGTGGCCTCGGACCGGCTCGCGGCCCCTGACGAGCAGGGCAGCGTCTTCAGGTTCCACTGGTCCCGGACGTCCGGTGCGGCCTCCCCGCTCACCGGTCCGGTCGCCATGCTCGGCACCGGTGCGCCGACCGGGGGCGACGGGGACTTCGCCGGCGCCTCGGTGGTCCACCACGCAGATCTGGACGCGCTGGCACAGGCCGTGGACCAGGGCTCGCCGGCACCGGACTGGGTGGTCCTGCCTGCCCTGGGCGCCACCGCGGCCGGCGACGAGCCCGCGGACGCGGCACGGACGGCCCTGAACCACGTGCTGGGAGCGGCCCAGGCCTGGGCCGCCGACGAACGGTTCGCCGCCTCGCGGCTGGTGGTCGTGACCTGCGGCGCGGTGGCTCCGGGGCGGCAGGCGGGCACGGACGACCCCGCTCGGGCACTGGCAGGCGCCGCGGTGTGGGGTCTGGTCCGCTCGGCACGCTCCGAGAACCCCGGCCGGTTCGTGCTGGTGGATGTGGACCCGGCCGGCGCCGCGGTGCCGATGGGTGCGGTGCTCGCGGCAGCCGCCGACGAGCCGGAACTGGCCGTTCGCGGCGGTGACATCCTGGTACCCCGCCTGGTGCAGGCCCCGGAGTCCGTCCCCGCGCCCGGCACCGGGACAGCCCGGGGCGCGGTGCCCGGCGGCTGGAACCCACAGGGCACCGTGCTGGTCACCGGCGGCACCGGGCTGCTGGGCTCGCTGGTCGCCCGGCACCTGGTGACCGTGCACGGTATGCGGCGGCTGCTGCTGGTGAGCCGGCGCGGCATGCAGGCCGCTGGGGCGGCCGACCTTGTGGCCGAACTCGGCCGGGCGGGTGCCGTGGCCAGGGTCGAGGCGTGCGACCTGACGGACAGTCAGGCCCTTGCGGAGCTGCTGGCCGGGGTACCCGCGGAGCACCCGCTGACCGCCGTGGTGCACGCCGCCGGCGTGCTGGACGACGGTGTGCTGTCCGCGCTGACGCCGGCACGTCTCGATACGGTGCTGCGGCCCAAGGCGGACGCGGCCTGGCGGCTGCACGAGGCGACCCGCGGCCTGGACCTGTCCGCGTTCGTCCTGTTCTCCTCGGCCGCCGGCACCCTGGGTTCCCCCGGCCAGGCCAACTACGCGGGTGCCAACGGCTTCCTCGACGGCCTTGCCAGGCACCGCCGGGCGCTGGGACTGCCCGCGGTATCCCTGGCCTGGGGTCTGTGGGAGCAGCGCAGTGAACTGAGCGGGCACTTGTCGGACACCCACGTGGCGCGGATGTCGAGCGGCGGCGTCGTCGGCCTCGCCACCGGGCGCGCGCTGGAGCTGCTGGACGCCTCACTGCGCGCGGAGGAGTCCGAACTGGTACCGATGCGCTTCCAGGTCGCACCCTCGACACGTCCGGACGAACTGCCGCCGCTGCTACGGCCGGTGGGCCGGCCCCGGACTGCGGCGGCCCGGCGGGACGGCGGCAGCTCCTCGGACGCCGGCGCCCTGGCGGCCCGGCTCGCCGGGCAACCCGAACGCCGCAGGCGCCGGCTGCTGCTGGACACGGTGCGCGAGCAGGTGGCCATGGTGCTCGGGCACAGCGGCACCGAGGAGATCGAACCCGATCTGGCCTTCCAGGAGCTCGGCTTCGACTCGCTCGCCGCGGTGGACCTGCGCAACCGGCTGCACGCGGTGACGGGGGTGCGGTTGGCGGCCACGGTGGTCTTCGACTACCCGCGGCTGCGGGTGCTGGCCGACCACCTGGCGGAGCAGATGGCACGGCGGCAGGCCGACGCCGCGCCGGGGGACAGACGCGGTTCCGTACCGACCCGCAGCGAGGAGGAGGTCCGGCGGCTGCTGGGCTCGATCCCGCTGGAGCGGCTCGACGAGGCCGGACTGCTCACAGCACTGCTGGCGCTGGCCGAGGAGCCCGGCACCGGGCCGCGGACCGGCCCGCACCAGGTCGACGGGGTCGGCCTGATCGACACCATGGACGCCGAGAGCCTGGTCAACCTGGCTCTGGGCGGTTCTTCGCACGACGGCACGACACGAGAGGCATGAGCCGGCAATGACACCGTCCGACAAGCAGATTCTTGACGCGTTGCGCGCCTCCTTGAAGGAGAACGAGCGGCTCCGCGAGCACAACGAGCGGCTGACCGCCGCGCGGAGCGAGCCCATCGCCATCGTGGGCATGGCCTGCCGCCTGCCCGGTGGCGTGACCTCGCCCGAGGAGCTGTGGCGCCTGGTGGACGAGGGCCGGGACGCCGTGTCGGACTTCCCTGCCGACCGCGGCTGGGACCTGGGGGCGCTGTTCGACCCGCGTGCCGAGCGCCCCGGCACCAGCTACGTCGACCAGGGCGGGTTCCTGCACGACGCGGGCGCCTTCGACCCGGCGTTCTTCCACTTCTCGGCCCGTGAGGCGGCGACGGTGGACCCGCAGCAGCGGCTGCTGCTGGAGACCTCGTGGGAGGCGCTGGAGAGTGCCAGGATCGACCCGCTGTCACTCGCGGGCTCCCGGACCGCCGTGTTCACCGGGCAGATGTACCACGACTACTACGGCGCGGACGGTGGTGGCAGCCTGGCCTCCGGCCGGGTCGCGTACCTGCTCGGGCTGGAGGGCCAGGCGGTCTCGCTGGACACCGCCTGCTCGTCCTCGCTGGTGGCGGTGCACCTGGCCGGCCAGGCACTGCGCAGCGGTGAGTGCACTCTGGCCCTGGCCGGCGGCGCCACCGTGATGTCGACACCGGGCGTGTTCGTGGAGTTCAGCCGGCAGCGGGGCCTCGCCCGCGACGGGCGGATCAAGTCCTTCTCCGACAGCGCCGACGGCACGATCTGGTCCGAGGGCGCGGGCATGCTGGTGCTGGAGCTGCTGTCCGACGCGCTGAAGAACGGGCACCCGGTGCTGGCCGTGGTCCGCGGCAGCGCCGTCAACCAGGACGGCGCGAGCAACGGCATCACCGCTCCCAACGGCCCCGCCCAGCAGCGCGTCATCCGTGAGGCCCTGGCCTCGGCGGGACTGACCACCGCCGACGTCGACGCGGTCGAGGCGCACGGCACCGGCACCGTCCTGGGCGACCCGATCGAGGCACAGGCACTGATCGCCACCTACGGCCAGGACCGGCCCGCCGAGCGGCCCCTCCGCCTGGGCTCCGTCAAGTCCAACATCGGCCACACCCAAGCCGCCGCAGGAGTGGCCGGGATCATCAAGATGGTCATGTCGCTACGGCACAACCGGCTCCCCAGGAGCCTGCACATCGACCGGCCCTCCACGCACGTGGACTGGTCCGAGGGCCGGGTGGAGCTGCTGACCGAGCCGTGCGTCTGGGAATCCGACGGCCGTCCGCGCCGGGCGGGCGTCTCCTCGTTCGGTATCAGCGGTACCAACGCCCACGTCATCCTCGAACAGGCCCCCGAGCCGGAGCGGAGGACCGGACAGAGCGCACGTCCCGGTCCGGAACAGCAGGCCGGGCAGGCCGGGACCGGGGCTCCCGCGCCTCGGGCCGTGCCCTGGGTGATCTCGGCCGCCAGCCCCGGCGCACTACGGGACATGGCGACCCGGCTGGTGGACCGGGTGTCCCAGGACCCCCACCCGGACCCGGCGGACATCGGGTTCTCCCTCGCCTCCACCCGGTCGGTCTTCCCCCACCGCGCGGTCGCCGTCAGCCACGACCGGACCGAACTCGCCGGCGCGCTGGCCGCATTCGCCGCCGGGGACGAGGCGTCCCCGGTCATCCACGGCACCGCGCGCGCCGACACCCGGACCGTCTTCGTCTACCCGGGCCAGGGCTGGCAGTGGCTCGGTATGGCCGACGGCATGCTCGCGTCCTCGCCCGTCTTCGCCCGGACGATGACCGAGTGCGCCGCGGCACTCGGCGAGTTCGTGGACTGGTCGCTCCTGGACGTCCTGCACGACGAGGCCGCGCTCACCCGGGTCGACGTCATCCAGCCCGTCCTGTGGGCCGTCATGGTCTCGCTCACCGAAGTGTGGCGATCAGCGGGAATCGAACCCGACGCGGTCATCGGCCACTCCCAGGGCGAAATCGCCGCCGCTTACGCGGCCGGCGCCCTCACCCTCCAGGACGCCGCCCGCGTCGTCGCGCTCCGCAGCCAGGCCATCGCCGCCGAACTGTCCGGCCACGGCGGCATGATCTCCGTCGCGCTCCCCGCGGACCAGGTCGCACGCGACCTCGAGCCCTGGCAGGGACGAGCGGCCGTCGCTGCCGTCAACAGCCCCTCCGCGACCGTCGTCGCCGGTGACACCGAGACGCTCGCAGCGCTGCGGGAGCAGTGGACAGCCCGGGACGTGCGAAACCGCACCATAGACGTCGACTACCCCTCCCACTCCCCACAGGTCGAACGGCTCCGGACCGATCTGCTCACCGGCCTCGCCGAGACGGCACCCCGGCCCTCACGCGTCCCCTTCTACTCCTCCCTCACGGGCACCGAACTCGACACCACCGAGCTGAACGCGGGCTACTGGTACAACAACCTCCGCGAGACAGTCGCCTTCGAGCAAGCCACCCGGGCGCTCCTCGCACAGGGCTACCGCACCTTCGTCGAGCTCAGTGCCCACACCGTCCTCCAACTCGCCGTCACCGACACCGCCTCCACCGGGAATCTCGACATCACCACCACGGGCACCCTCACCCGCCACAAGGGCGAGTGGCGCCAGTTCCTCACCTCCCTCGCCCGGCTGCACACCCACGCGACCCCCGCGAACTGGGCTTCGTTCTTCACCGACGGCCCCCGGCACGTCGACCTGCCCACCTACCCCTTCCAGCACCAGCCCTACTGGCGTACGGCACCGTCGGGTGACGACGTCTCAGCGGTGGGTCTGACCCCCGTCGACCACACACTGATCGGCGCGGGGCTGGAACTGCCCGATTCCGACGGGTTCGTGTACACCGGCCGGCTTGCGGTGCACACCCACCCGTGGCTGGTGGACCACCGGGTGAGCGGTGAGGTACTGCTGCCGAGCACGGCCTTCGTGGAGATCGCGGTACGGGGCGGCGCCGAGGCCGGCTGCCCGGTGGTCGAGGAACTCACCGTCGAGACTCCCCTGGTGCTGCCCGAGGGCGCGTCGGCGGACGTCCGGGTGGTCGTGGAGGCGGCCGACGCGTCGGGCCGCCGTCCGGTGCGGATACTGTCCCGCCTGACGGACGACGGATCCGGCGAGGAGGAGTCCGGCTGGGTCCGGCACGCCTCCGGCGTGCTGGCGGCGGCCGGCGCCGCGGGCGGCGGCGGTTTCGACGCCGCCGTGTGGCCGCCGTCCGGCGCCGAACCGGTGGACCTGGACGGGTTCCACGACCGGCTCGCCGACCAGGCGCACCTGGTGTACGGACCGGCCTTCCGCGGGCTGAGCGGGGCCTGGCGGCGGGACGACGAGATGTTCGCCGAGATCCATCTGCCCGACGCCCAGCTCGACGAGGGCGCCCGCTCCTCGGTGCACCCCGCGCTGCTCGATGCCGCGCTGCACCCGATCGCGCTCATGTCCATCGGCGGCGGGGACACATCCGTGGTGCCGTTCTCCTGGAGCGACGTCACCGTGCACAACGCCGGCGCGACCTCGCTGCGGGTCCGGCTGCGAACGGTGGGCGGCGACGACACCGTGTCCGTCGAGGCGGCAGACGTCTCAGGGCTGCCGGTGCTGTCCGTGGGCGCCCTCACCGTGCGTCCGCGCGCCCGCGCGACAGGCGCACCCCGGGACACCGCCCGGTCACTGTTCCGGCTCGACTGGTCGGCCGTTCCCGCCGGGCACGGCACCGCCCCCGAGCCCGGTGACCGGTGGGCCGTCCTCGGTGACGGGTCGTCGGTTCCCGGCCTCCGGCACTTCACCGACCTGGACGCCCTCAGCACCGCCGTCGAGGCGGGCACGGCGGTCCCGGAGGTGGTGGTGCTGCCGGTGACGGCGCCCGCCGCGGGGCTTCCGGACGCGACGCGCTCGGTGGCCGGGCAGCTCCTGGCGCCCCTGCAGCGCTGGGTCTCGGACGAGATGTTCGCAGCCTCCCTGCTGGTGGTCCTCCTGCACGGGACGGACGAGGCAGGTGTCGCGGCGGCTGCGGGCCGGGGCCTGGTGCGCAGCGCGCAGCAGGAGAACCCCGGGCGGTTCGTCCTGGTCGTCTCCGACACCGCCGGCCTCCCCGCAGCCCTGCTGGCCGAGGCCGTCGCCTCCGGCGAGCCCCAACTGCGGGTGGCGGACGGCGCGCTCAGCGGTGCACGGCTGGTACCGCTCGACAACGCGGGGGTTCTCACGCCGCCGGCCGCCACGGCCGCATGGCGGCTGGAACGCGGTGAGCGCCGGGTGCTGGAGGACCTGTCGCTGGCGGCTGCCCCGGACGCCGAGGCACCCCTGGCCGACGGGCGGGTACGCATCGCGGTAAGGGCCGCGGGCGTGAACTTCCGCGACGTCCTGAGCGCTTTGGGCATGTACCCCGGCGACCCCGGACCGCTGGGCGGCGAGGTCGCGGGCGTGGTGCTGGAGACCGGCCCCGGTGTGACCGGCCTGCGTCCGGGTGACCGGGTGCTGGGCGTGACCGCGGGCGGCTTCGGGCCGGTCGCGGTGGCCGACGAGCGCATGCTGGCCCCCGTTCCCGGCGGATGGACGTTCGCGCAGGCCTCCTCCACCCCGGTGGTGTTCCTCACCGCGTACTACGGGCTGGTCGACCTGGCGGGGGTGCGCCCCGGCGACGCGGTGCTGGTGCACGCGGGCGCGGGCGGCGTGGGCATGGCCGCCGTGCAGCTGGCGCGGCATCTGGGCGCCGAGGTGTACGCCACGGCCAGTGAGGACAAGTGGGACGCGGTGCGCGCACTCGGCGTGCCCGACGACCACCTCGCGTCCTCCCGGACGCTGGAGTTCGAGGAACGGTTCCGGGCGGCCACCGGTGGGCGCGGCATGGATGTGGTGCTGAACTCCCTGGCCGGCGAGTTCGTCGACGCGTCACTACGACTGCTTCCGCGCGGCGGGCGCTTCGTGGAGATGGGGAAGACCGACATCCGCCAGACCGCCGAGGTGGCCGCCGCGCACGCCGCCGTCACCTATCAGGCGTTCGACCTCGTCGACGCGGGGCCCGACCGCATCCGTGAGATGTTGTTCGCGCTGATGGACCTCTTCCGGGAGGGCGCTCTCGCTCCCCTGCCGGTCCGTGCGTGGGATGTACGCCAGGCCCAGGAGGCGTTCCGCTTCATCAGCCAGGCCCGGCACGTCGGCAAGGTCGCACTGACCGTTCCCGCCGCGCTCGACCCGGAGGGGACGGTCCTGATCACCGGCGGTACCGGCGGTCTGGGCGGGCTGCTGGCCCGGCACCTGGTGGAGAAGCACGGCGTACGACACCTGCTGCTGGTCAGCCGCAGTGGCGAGCGGGCCGCCGGTGTCGGCGACCTGGTGGCCTCGGTTGCCGCGCTCGGCGCCGAAGTCCGGGTCGCCGCCTGCGACATCGCGGACCGGGGAGCGCTGGAACGCCTGCTCGGCGAGGTCCCCGTGCAGCACCCCCTGACTGGGGTCTTCCACACGGCCGGTGTGCTGGACGACGGCACAGTGGACGCGCTGACCGCCGAGCGGTTCGACGTGGTGCTGCGCCCCAAGGTCGATGCCGCCTGGTGGCTGCACGAACTGACACGGGGAACCGACCTCGCGGCGTTCGTGCTGTTCTCCTCCCTCGCCGGTACGTTCGGCGGACCGGGACAGGGCAACTACGCGGCGGCGAACACCGCGCTCGACGCCTTGGCGGAGCACCGGCGCCGGCTGGGTCTGCCGGGTCTGTCGCTGGCCTGGGGCTCCTGGAGCCAGGGCCAGGGCATGACGTCCGCGCTGTCCGAGGCGGACATCCGCCGGCTGGAGCGGAACGGCCTGGGCATGCTCACGGCGGAGCGCGGGCTCGCGCTGTTCGACGCCGCGTCGCGCGCGGTGGAACCGGTGGTGGGAGCGGCGGATCTGGCACGGGTCAAGGCCGACTCCCCCGAACAAGTGCCGCATGTGATGCGGGCGCTGGTACGCGGTGCCGCACGCCGGGCCGCGCCGGCGGCGGCGCAGGCCACGTCGCTCGCGGACCGGCTGGCCGGGGTACCCGCGGCCGACCGGTTGCGGTTCACGGTCGATTTGGTGCGCGACCACGCCGCCGTGGTGCTGGGCCGTCCCGGCGCCCAGGCGGTCGATCCCGCGCAGCCGTTCCGGGAGCTCGGGTTCGACTCGTTGTCGGCGGTGGAGCTGCGGAACCGGCTGGTGGCGGCCAGCGGGCTGCGGCTGCCCGCGACCTCGGTGTTCGACTACCCGACGTCCGCGCTGCTCGGCGAGCGGCTGCTCGCCGATGTCTTCGAGGGACGCCGGCTGGACGGGGTGCGCAGCAGCCTGGAACGGCTCCAGTCGGAGCTGGAGGGGGTGTCGGAGAGCGCGGACGTGGCCGATGTGACGGACCGGCTGGAGCAGCTGCTGACGCGCTGGCGTGAGCGGCACCAGGCGGAGACGCCGGACACCGAGGTCACCAAGCAGCTCCAGGACGCGAGCGCGGACGAGATCCTCGCCTTCATCGACAACGAGTTCGGCATCGCCTGAGATCGGGCACCGGAAAGGAAGCCTCAGTGGCTACGCAAGAACAGCTGGTCGACGTCCTCAAACGGGTCACAGCCGAACTCCACGAGAGCCGGGGGCGGTTGACCGCCGTCCAGGAAGCACAGCACGAGCCGATCGCCATCGTCGGCATCGGCTGCCGCTTCCCCGGCGGTGTCACCACCCCAGAGGACCTGTGGAATCTCGTCACCGCGGGCGTCGACGCCATCTCCCCCTTCCCCACCGACCGCGGCTGGGACACCACTGACCTGTTCAGCTCCGACCCCGACCAGCCGGGGACGACGTACGTCGGCACCGGCGGGTTCATCGACGACGCCACCGGCTTCGACGCCGAGTTCTTCCGGATCTCCCCGCGCGAGGCGCACGCGATGGACCCCCAGCAGCGGCTGCTGCTGGAGACCGCCTGGGAAGCGCTGGAACGGGCCGGTATCGATCCGCAGAGCGTGGCGGGCAGCGGCGGCGGGGTGTTCGTCGGCGCGTTCCACCAGGGTTACGGGCGGATGGGCACGGTTCCCGAGGAGTTCGAGGGCTACCTGAGCACCGGGGCGGCCACCAGCGTGATGTCGGGCCGGATCTCCTACGCCCTCGGGCTGGGCGGCCCGGCACTGTCGGTGGACACCGCCTGCTCGTCGGCGCTGGTGGCGGTCCATCTGGCGGCCAACGCGCTGCGGCGCGGGGAGTGCTCCTTCGCCCTCGCCGGCGGGGTCAGCGTGATGTCGACGCCGGGGATGTTCCTGGAGTTCAGCCGGCAGCGCGGGCTCTCGCCCGACGGCCGCTGCCGGCCGTTCTCGGACGCAGCGGACGGCACGGTCTGGTCCGAGGGCGCCGGTGTCCTGGTGCTGGAGCGGCTGTCCGACGCCGTACGCGACGGGCATCCCGTCCTCGCCGTCGTCCGCGGCAGCGCGGTCAACCAGGACGGCACCAGCAATGGCCTCACCGCCCCCAACGGCCCGGCGCAACAGCGCGTCATCCGGCAGGCGCTGACCGACGCGGGACTGGCGCCGGACGACGTCGACGCCGTCGAGGCCCACGGCACCGGCACCGTCCTCGGCGACCCCATCGAGGCGCAGGCGCTGATCGCCACCTACGGCCGCGACCGCGCCGCCGAACACCCCCTCCACCTCGGCTCCGTCAAATCCAACATCGGCCACACCCAGGCAGCGGCCGGAATCGCCGGGATCGTCAAGATGGTCATGGCGATGCGGCACGGCACCCTCCCGGTGACGCTGCACATCGGCAGACCCTCGACCCACATCGACTGGACCGCCGGCGCCGTCGCACTGCTCGACCGGGAGACCCCCTGGCCGGACCGCGGCCGGCCGCGCCGCGCGGCCGTGTCGGCCTTCGGCATCAGCGGCACCAACGCCCACGTCATTCTCGAACAGGCACCCGAGCCGAAGGGACTGACGGAGCCGGCGGAGGTGGGTTCTCCCGCGCCTGAGGTGGTGCCGTGGGTGGTCTCGGGTGCGAGTGCGGCGGCGCTGCGGGAGCAGGCGGCCCGGCTGGTGGCCCGGGTGTCCGCCCAGCCGCACCCGGACCCGGCGGACGTCGGGTTCTCGCTGGTGTCCAGCCGTCCGGTCCTCGCCCACCGTGCGGTCGCGGTGGGGCGGGACCACGCCGAGCTGACCGGCGCCCTGGCGGCCTTCGCGGCCGGGGACCCGGCGGCACCGGTGGTCGACGGCGTCGCACAGCCCGGCGCCCGGAGCGTGTTCGTCTTCCCCGGACAGGGCTGGCAGTGGCTCGGTATGGCCGACGGCCTGCTGGCGACCTCTCCGGTGTTCGCCGAAAGCATGGCCGAATGCGCGGCGGCACTCGGCGAGTTCGTGGACTGGTCGCTCCTGGACGTCCTGCACGACGAGGCCGCGCTGGCCCGGGTGGACGTCGTCCAGCCGGTGCTGTGGGCGGTGATGGTCTCCCTCGCCGCCGTGTGGCGTTCCGTCGGCGTGGAGCCCGCCGCCGTGGTGGGTCACTCCCAGGGCGAGATCGCCGCCGCTTATGTGGCCGGGGCGCTGACGCTGCGGGACGCGGCACGGATCGTGGCACTGCGCAGCATGGCGGTGGCCCGGATCGCCGGCCGCGGCGGGATGACGTCCGTGGCGCTGCCGGAGGACCGCTTGGCGGAATACCTCAGGCCCTGGGAGGGACGGGTGTCCGTGGCCGCGGTGAACGGACCGTCCTCGGCCGTCGTCGCCGGCGAGCCCGAGGCCCTCGCGGCCCTGGAGGAGCAGTGGGCGGCCGAGGGAGTGCGGACACGCCGGCTGGCGGTGGACTACGCCTCCCACTCGGCGCAGGTGGACGAGGTCCGGGCTGCCCTGCTGGCCGACCTGGCCGGGACGGTACCGCGCTCCTCCCGTATCCCGTTCTTCTCCTCCGTGACGGGTGGCGAGTTGGACACCGCGCGGCTCGACGCCGCCTACTGGTACGACAACCTCCGGCTCACGGTCTCCTTCGAACAGGCCACCCGGGCGCTGCTCGCACAGGACCACCGGGTCTTCGTCGAGCCCAGCGGACACCCGGCGCTGCGCTTCGCCGTGACGGAGACCGCGGCCGCCCTCGGTCTTGACGTCGTGGCGACCGGCACGCTGCACCGCGGGGACGGCGGCTGGGACCGGTTCCTGGCCTCCCTCGCCGAGGTCCATGTGCACGGCACGCACGTGGACTGGCGGGCCGTGTTCGGCGCCGGGAGACGTCGGGTGGACCTGCCGACGTACGCCTTCCAGCACGAGCGCTTCTGGCTGCCGCTGCCCGACACCCAGGACACCGAGGACCCGGCGTCCGAGGGCCTGCGCCACCAGGTCGTGTGGCGGGGGCCCGGTGCGCTGCCCGCCGCCACGGCATCCGGCCGGTGGCTGCTGGCCGTGCCGGACGGGAATGTGAACGCTGAGCCGGCCGCATCGGTGACCGAGGCCCTCACCCGGGCGGGCGCCCAGGTGGAGCTGTTCACCGTCGAGGCGGCAGCGGACCGGACCTCGCTGACGAACCGGCTGCGGACCGCCGCCGAGGGCGCCGCAGGTGTGGTCAGCCTGCTCGGCCTGGACGAGCGGCCGCACCCTGCCCGTCCTGAGGTCCCCACCGGGATGGCGGCCACCCTGGCGCTGGTGCAGGCGCTCGGTGACATCGCGTCCGGCGCCCCGCTCTGGCTGCTGACCCGGGGCGCGGTGGCGGTCTCCCCGTCGGACGCGGCGCCGGTTGTCGCACAGGCGCAGCTGTGGGGCTTCGGGCGGGTGGCCGCGCTGGAGCTTCCTCATGTCTGGGGCGGGCTGGTCGACTGGGCGCCGGACGCCGGCTCCGACCTGCTGGCCTCCGCGATCTGCGGCGGCCACGGCGAGGACCAGATCGCCCTGAGAGCCGGTGGGGCCTCGGTACGACGCCTGGTCCGCGCCGAGCCTCGGACGGATCCCGCGACCGCGAGGGACTGGCGGCCGCACGGCACGGTGATGATCACCGGCGGCACCGGCGGGGTGGGGGCGCGGGTCGCCCGCAGGCTCGCGGCCGAGGGCGCGGAACACCTGCTGCTGCTGAGCAGACGGGGCGCCCAGGCCCCGGGGGCCGAGGAGCTCACCGCGGAACTGGAGGCGTCCGGCGCCTCGGTGACGCTCGCGGCATGCGATGTCAGCGACCGAGAGGCGCTCGCCGCGGTGCTGGCGGCGGTACCGCAGGCGCAGCCCGTCACAGCGGTGGTGCATGCCGCGGGGACCGTACGGCCGGTGCCGCTGGGGGACCTGGACATCACCGAGCTCGCCGAGACGCTGTCCGGCAAAGTCCGGGGCGCCGAGCTCCTGGACGAGTTGCTCGGTGACCGCCCGCTGGACGCGTTCGTGCTGTTCTCCTCCGGCTCCGGGGTGTGGGGCAGTGCCGGACACGGCGCCTACGCGCCGGCCAACGCCGCGCTCGACGCGCTCGCCGAGCGGCGGCGGTCCCGCGGCGCCGCGGCCACCTCGATCGCCTGGGGGGCCTGGGCCGGTGACGGCATGGCGGGCAACGCGGAGGCCGAACGGTTCCTGCGGCGGCGCGGAGTGCTGCCGATGGACGGCGACCGGGCGCTGGACGCACTGCTGGAAGCCGTGGCCCATGACGACGGCTGCGCCGTGATCGCCGGTGTCGACTGGGCGCGTTTCGCGCTCGGGTTCACCTCCGGGCGCCCCAGCCCCCTGCTCGGCGAGCCCGAGGTGCGGCGGGCACTGCGAGAGCCGGCCACCGCGGAGCACCGCGACACGGTACCGGACGGCGATCCGGCCGGGACGGCGGCCAGGCCGGCCGCCCTCAGCGGGGCCGCACGGCAGCAGGCCGCGCTGGAACTGGTCCGCGAGCACGTCGCCGCGGTGCTCGGCCACAAGGCGGCGGAGGCCGTGGACACCCGTCGCGCCTTCCCCGACCTGGGATTCGACTCCCTCACCGCCATGCAGTTGCGCAACCGGCTGAACCGGGCGACCGGCCTGAACCTGCGGCCCACGGTCGTCTTCGACCACCCCGACCTGGCGGACTTCGCGCAGTACGTCGGCGAGCAGCTGGCCGGCGCGGACCCCGGGGCGGCAGCGGCAACGGCGGCCGACACCGCGATGACCGACAAGGTCAGCGACCTGTACTTCGACGCCGTCGAGCGGGGCAGGGCCGAGGACGCCGGGCAGTTGCTGATGAGCGTCGCCCGGCTGCGGCCGATGTTCAGCGATCCGTCCCAGATGGCGCAGCCACCCGCGCCGGTGCCCCTGGTGTCGGGCGAGGGCGGCCTGCGGATGGTCTGCGTCAACCCGATCGTCCCGATCACGGGCGCCCACGTGTACTACCGGTTCGCCGCCGCCTGGCCGGGTCCGGGGAGCGTCTCCGCCCTGGCCGCGCCCGGGTTCACGGAGGACGAACCGCTGCCCGCCGACGCGGCGGCCCTGCTGTCGCTCCAGGCGCAGGCGGTGCTGCGGCATGTGGGTGACCAACCGTTCGTCCTGCTCGGCACGTCCTCGGGGGGACTCGTCGCGTACGAGATCGCCCGGCATCTGTGCGCACTGGGCCGTCCGCCCCGGGCGGTGGCGCTGCTCGACACCTACACCCTCGACGACCCCTACCTGGACGAGGCCCGGGTCGCGATGATGCGGGTGATGTACGACCGGGCCGCCGGGGTGGTACCCATCGACAGCACTCGACTGGCCGCCTACATCTGGTCGTTCGGGTTCTTCACCGGCTGGCGTCCCCGGCCGATCGAGGTGCCCGTGCTCCTGGTCCGGGCCAGTGAGCCGATGGACCCCGAGTCGACGCACGGCCCCTGGCAGACGACGCTGGAGGGCATGGACCACGTGGTCGACGTGCCCGGCAACCACTACTCGATGATGGAGGAACACGGCGCTCACACAGCCCGAGCGGTTCACGACTGGCTGACGTCGAAACGGCTGATCTGACGGTGTGACAGAGACAGCGCGACGCCCCGGGCCTGGCAGGCCCGGGGCGTCGCGCGTTGTGCCGCCACCGTACACACGGCGGTCGCCGGGGCGGCGGGCCTGCTCAGCAGACCCGCCTCCCGCTGTTCACCAGCTCACGACCATCCGCTCCGGCGACCGTATGACCGATTCCTTCCACTGGATGTCCTCGACCGCCTTCAGCTCCGGCATCTTCGTCACCAGTGCGTGCAGTGCCTCCTGCAACTCGACTCGGGCCAGCCTCGAGCCGAGGCAGTAGTGGGCTCCGTGGCCGAAGCTGAGGTGCTGGTTGGCCGACCGGTCGAGCCGGATCGCGTCCGGCTCGGGGAACTGGCCGGCGTCGCGGTTCGCCGCGTAGATGACGGGCAGGACGGGCTCGCCCGCGCGGACCAGCACTCCGCCGACTTCCACGTCCTCCTTGGCGTAACGCGGAAACGCCCCGCCGATACCCATCGGCACGAACCGCACCAACTCCTCGACAGCGGTGGGGATCAGCTCGGGATCGGCGACCAGAGCGGCCCACTCGTCCGGATGCCCCAGAAGCACGTGAACACAGTCGGGGAACATCGAGGCGGTCGTCTCGTAGCCCGAGAAGACGATGCCCAGGACGAGTTCGGTGAGCTCCTGCTCGCTGAGCTCGTCCTCCGGGTCCTGCGCGGCCACCAGTGCGGACAGCAGGTCGTGCTGCTGCGGCTCCTCCGCGCCGCGGGCCGCCGCGACCCGCGCCGCCAGATAACCGTAGAGGGCCATGATGCGCTGCTCCCGCTCCTCGGCCGGCAGCGGGCTCGTCGACAGGGCCGCATCACTCCACTCGCGGAACTGCGGCCGGTCGGCGTCCGGCACGCCGAGCAGTTCGCAGAGGATCGCGATCGGCAGCGGCAACGCGAATCCCCCCACCAGATCGCCGCGGTCGCCGCCCGCGATCATGGCGTCCAGCAGCTCGTCGGCGACCTTGCGCACCCAGGGGCGCATGTCCTCCACCCGAAGCCTGGAGAAGGCGCGGACCACCGGGGTCCGCAGCCGCGTGTGCTCGGGCGCGTCGAACGAGATGATGGTCGTCTCGCTGACGGCCGGTGTGTAGCGGGGTTCGCCGGGCTGCACCGACATCGCGCGTGAGAACCGCGCGTCGCCCATGACGAACCGCACGTCCTCGTAGCGCGTGGCGAGCCAGGCCGGTTCACCGTACGGCAACTGCACGCGGATCATCCCGTCCGCCTCCCTGGCGGCGGCGTACGCCTCGTGCACATCGAGGCCGTGGCTGCCGGTGAAGGGATAGGGGACGGGGGTGGGCGGTGCGGCGTTCACCGAAGCCGCTTCTGTCATGTGGTCCTCGCAATCACCAGGGCAGCAGCCGTCCCTTCCGGGACGGCTGCTGCCGGACTTCAGATACCTGAACGGCCCTTACGGGCGGGACACCCCGCCCGCGGCGTCGACTCCCCGCGGGGGCGCTGTTCGCCGGGCCCCGCGAACGCCGTCACTCGGCCGTCGGTTCACCGAGCGCCTTCCGGATCAGGGCGTCCACGTCCATCGCCTTGATCGACTCGCTCTCGTCGGCGGCCGGTTCGGCCGGCGAGACGGCCGGCGACCGATCGGACGGCTGGGCGAGTGCCAGCAGAGCGTCCAGCAGGCCGGCCTCCCGAATCCGGGAGAGCGGGATCGCCCGCAGTCGCTCCCCGGCCGAGGCGTCGTCAACGGCTGCCGCCGCCTCCGCCGGAGCGACCTGCTCCAGCAGGTGCTCGGCGAGCGCCGACGAGCTCGGGTGGTCGAAGACCAGCGTGGCGGGCAGCCGGATACCGGTCTCCGTGGCAAGGCGGTTGCGCAGTTCGACAGCGCCCAGCGAGTCGAATCCCATCTCGCGGAAGGACTGCGTGGGACGTACGGCTTCCGCACCGTCGTACCCGAGCACACCCGCAACGGCCCGCCTGACCATCTCGGTCACGGCGCGGCGCCGCTCCCCGGGCGTCCGGCGTGCCAGCTGGTCGCGCCATGACGCGGGGCCGGCCGCGCCCGCGGCGGCCTGCCGCCGCGGCGGGCGGACGTAGCCGCGCAGGAGCGCGGCCGCCGTTTCCGGGTCGCTGCGCCGCAGCACGTCCAGGTCGAGCCGGGTGGGCACCAGGACCGCGGCGTCCTCGGCCGCGAGTGCGCGGTCGAGCAGCGCCAGGCTCTCCTGCGGGGTCAGCGGCACCGTGCCCGTGCGTTTGATGCGGTGCAGGCCGGTGGCGTCCAGACCGCCGGTCATCCCGGTCGGCTGGGACCACAGCCCCCACGGCAGGGACAGCGCGGGCAGCCCGAGGGTCCGCCGGTGGTGGGCCAGACCGTCGAGGAAGGCGTTGGCGGCCGCGTAGTTGGCCTGGCCTCCGGTCTCCAGCGTGCCGGCGAGAGAGGAGTAGAGGACGAACGCCGACAGCGGGAGGTCCCGGGTCAGTTCGTGCAGGTGCCAGGCGGCGTCCGCCTTCGGCGCCAGCACCGTGTCCAGCCGCTCGGGCGTCAGCGAGGTCAGCGTCGCGTCGTCCAGCACGCCCGCGGTGTGGATCACAGCCGTCAGCGGGTGCCCGGCCGGAACCGACGCCAGCAACGCCGCCACCTGCCCGCGATCCGACACGTCACACGCCACCACGTCCACCGCCTGCGCCCCCAGCGCGGACAGCTCCTCCCGCAACTCCCGCGCCCCCGGGGCTTCCAGACCACGCCGGCCCGCGAGCAGCAGGCGCCGTACCCCGTGCCGCTCCACCAGATGACGGGCCGTCAGGGCCCCCAGGCCACCGGTGCCACCGGTCACCAGCACCGTCCCGCCCTCGGCGAAACGGGTGTGCGGGGCGGTCGCGCCGGGTGATGCGGCGGGCCGCAGCCGGGGAACGAGCGCGGTCCCCGAGCCGATCGCCGCCTGCGGCTCCCCGGCCGCGAGGACGCTCGCCAGCAGCGTCACGGGCAGCGTGCCCGCGCCGTCCAGGTCGACCACAACGAACCGCCCCGGGTGCTCGGCCTGCGCGGAGCGGACGAGCCCCCACACCGACGCGGCCACCGGATCGGCGACCGTGCCGCCGGCCGTCACCGGGACCGCGCCCCGGGTGAGGAGCACCAGCCGGGAGCCGGCGGTGCGGTCGTCGGCGAGCCATCCGCCGAGGCTGTCCGCGGTATGCCAGAGGGTCCGGCGCAGCCTCGCGGGCACGTCGGCACCTTCTTCCGCGACCGAGGAGCAGGCCAGCAGCACGGTCTCGGGCGCTGTCGCCCCGCCGTCGAGCGCCGCGGTGAGGGCCGCGAGGTCCGGGTAGACCGCGAGTCCCGCGCCGCCGGCCACGCGTACGTCGTCGGCGGCGGTCCCCAGCAGGGCCCAGGTCTTCGGGTCGATCGCGGCGTCGGAGGCGGTGAACGGCTCCCAGGCGACCTGGTGGACGGTGTCCTCCGCCGGTGCGGCCGGAGACAGCCCGCCGGCCGGCAGTGGACGTGCGACCAGGCCGGCTACTTCGGCGACCGGGGCTCCGGTGGCGTCCGCCAGCGCGAGCGAGACCGTGTCGGTCCCGGTCCGTGCCAGCCGCACCCGGAGGGTCTGCGCGCCGGTGGCGAAGAGGGTCACCCCGGTCCAGGAGAACGGCAGGGACACCGCCGCGTCGGGATCGTCGCCGAGCATCGACGTCTGGAGGGCGGCGTCGAGCAGGGCGGGGTGCAGTCCGAACGCGGCCGCGTCGGAGCGGGCCGCCTCGGGGAGCACGACCTCGGCGAAGACCTCGTCGCCGCGCTGCCAGGCGGCGGTCAGGCCCTGGAACACGGGGCCGTAGCCGTAACCGCGGTCGGCCAGGCGGTCGTAGACCCCGTCGAGGTCGATCGCCCGCGCGCCGGCCGGCGGCCACTGCCGCAGGTCGAAGGAGGCGGGACGGCGGGAGGCAGCGAGTGTTCCGGTCGCATGCCGGGTCCAGGCACCGGACGCGGAGGCGTCCTGGCGGGACCGTACGGTCACCGGCCGCCTGCCGTCCTCGTCTCCGGCACCGACGACGACCTGAAGCGCGACGCCTTCGGGACCGGAGAGCAACACCGGTGCCTCCAGGGTCAGTTCCTCCAGATGATCACAGCCGGTCTCGTCGCCGGCCCGGACCGCCAGTTCCACCAGCGCCGCTCCGGGGAGCAGCGTCTGCCCCATGACGGCGTGGTCGGCGAGCCAGGGGTGGGTCGGCAGGGAGAGCCGACCGGTCATCACGAGACCGTCCGGGTCGGACAGCGGGACGACGGCCCCCACCAGGGGGTGGGTGAGGGGGGTTTGGCCGAGGTGGGTGGCGTCGGTGGGAACCGTGCGTGCCAGGTCCAGCCAGTACCTGCGCCGCTGGAACGCATACGTCGGCAACGCCACCCGCCGCGCACCCGAACCCTCGAACACCCGCGCCCAATCAACCGACGCACCCTGCACGAAAGCCTCACCGAACGCCCGGTACAGATCACCGACACCGCCACGGTCACGCCGCAACGTCCCCACCGTCACCAGCGAACGGCCACCCTCACCCTCCGCGAAGATCTCCTCGATCGCCGGAACCAGCACCGGATGCGGACTGACCTCCACCGCCATCGAGAAACCATCCGCGGCCAACCGCCGCACCACCTCCTCGAACCGCACCGGCTCCCGCAGATTCCGGTACCAGTACCCCGCATCCAGCCCCTCACCCCCCAGCACCCCAGCCGTCACCGCCGAATAGAACGGCACCGCCGACACACCCGGCACCACCCCCGACAAACCCTCCAGCAACTCCCCCCGGATCGCCTCCACCATCACACTGTGCGACGCGTAATCCACCGCAACCCGCCGCACCCGCACACCCTCCCCCGCGAACACAGCCTCCACCTCGGCAACCGCATCCGCCTGCCCGGCAACCACCACCGACCGCGGACCGTTCACCACCGCAACCGACACCCGCCCACCCCAAGCAGCAAGCCGCCCCGCAACCTCCACCGCCGGCAGAGCAACCGACACCATCGCCCCACCACCGGCCAACCCCCCAGCGATCAACCCACTGCGCACCACCACCACACGCGCCGCGTCCTCCAACGACAACACACCCGCAACGAACGCCGCGGCGATCTCGCCCTGCGAATGCCCCACCACAGCACCCGGCTCCACACCGAACGCCCGCCACGTCTGCGCCAACGCCACCTGCACCGCGAACAACGCAGGCTGCACCACATCAACCCGATCCAGCGACAACGCGTCATCCCGGCCCAGCAACGCACCGAGCACATCCACCCCGCCCTGCGCCGACAACGCCCCGCAGCACTCCTCCAACCACCGCGCGAAAACCGGCACACCCTCGAACAACCCCCGAGCCATCCCCACCCACTGAGAACCCTGACCCGGGAAGACGAACACCGGCCTCACACCACCCGACGGCGCCACCCCCGACACCACACCACCGGACACACCCCGACCCGCGGCAAGATCGTCCAACCCCGCCAGCAACCCCTCCCGATCCCCCGCGACAACCACCCCACGATCACCCAGCACCGCACGCGACGACACCAACGACACCGCGACATCCGCCAGCCCCACACCCACAGAACCAGCAACAAAATCCCGCAACACCCCAGCCTGCCCCCGCAAACCACCCACACCACGCCCCGACACCACAAACGGCAACGGGCCGCGCAGGGACACAGCGTCGTCAGCTCCGGCATCCGGGCCGGCGTCGCCGTCGGCCGCGCGCACCGCGAGAACGTCCCCGGCGACCGGGAGCGTCTCACCCGACGCTGCGCTGTCCGCTGCCGCCATGGGTGCTTCTTCGAGGATGACGTGGGCGTTGGTGCCGCTGATCCCGAAGGACGACACACCCGCACGGCGCGGACGGTCCTGCACCTCCCACTCGCGGGCCTGCGTCAGCAGCTCCACCGCGCCCGCCGACCAGTCCACCTGCGGCGACGGCTCATCCACATGCAACGTCACCGGCAGCGTCCGATGACGCATCGCCATCACCATCTTGATCACACCCGCCACACCCGCAGCCGCCTGCGCATGCCCCAGATTCGACTTCACCGAACCCAGGAACAACGGACGCCCACCCGACCGCTGACCATAGGTCGCCAGCAACGCCTGCGCCTCGATCGGATCACCCAACCGGGTGGCAGTGCCGTGCCCGTCGACGACATCCACGTCCCCCACACCCAGACCCGC
>NZ_JBIVLI010000043.1:0-42102 GCF_044751205.1 Streptomyces sp. NPDC088732 | reverse complement strand
TCGGCCGGGAAGCCGTACGAGACGGGGTGCTCGGAGATCTCCTCCAGCCGCAGCGGCTCGGGGTGGCGGATCAGCTCGCCGAGGATGCCGTGGCCGGACGGCAGCGGGCCGATCTTCTCGATGTCCGCGTCCGCGACACCCACCGGAAGGAACTGCGACAGCCGGTCCTCGCCCCCGATGACCCCGAGCGCGCCGTACTCCGCGTCCACGAGGACGACCGCGGCCTCCACGATCCGGCGCAGCACCTGCGGCAGATCCAGCTCGCGCCCCACCGACAGCACGGCCTGCAGCAGGCTGTGCACACGGTCCCGCGTCCCGCGCACGGCATCGATCCGAATCTGCAACTCGTCCAGCAGTTCGTCCAGCTGCAGCCGCGGCAGGCGCTCCTGACCCTTGTCGGGCTCCATCCCCATGGATTCCTCCATCAGGCACGGTGGCTCCCCACAGCCATTGTCCTCACCTCGGCGTCCGGCGGCGCGGCGTCGACCCCTGGCCCCGGGCGGGGCGGTACGGGCAGACTCACCCCATGAACGATCACCGTGCGATCGGCTGGGACGAGGCCGTGTGGCTCAACCCGCCGCTGGAGGCCCGATCCGACGCCGAGGGACTGCTGGTCACCACGCGTGACCGCAGCGACTTCTGGCGCACCACGAGCTACGGCTTCGTCCGCGACGACGGACACGCGCTGCTGGCTCCCTTCCCCCGTGACCCCGGTACCGGTACGGGTCCGGGTCCGGGTCCCGGCTCCGGCGCCGTCGAAGTGACCTTCGTCGCGGACTTCGACACCCTGTACGACCAGGCGGGCCTCATGATCCGCGTCGACGCCGCGACGTGGATCAAGGCCGGTGTGGAGATGTCGGACGGCGTACCGCATCTCGGCGCCGTGGTCACGCACGGCCGGTCGGACTGGTCCCTGGCCCCCGTGCCCGAGTGGAAGGGCCGCGAGGTCACCGTGCGGGCCAGCCGGGACGGCGACGCGGTGACGATCAGGGCGCGGTGCGACGCCGAGCCGTGGCGCATGGTGCGGCTGGCACCGCTCGCCCCGGAGGCGGAGGCCTCGGCGGGCCCCTTCTGCTGCTCGCCCGAGCGGGCCGGACTGCGCGTACGGTTCACCCGGTTCGTCCAGGGGCCCGCGGACGCCTCGCTGCACGCCGACGCGGAGAGCTGAGGGCGGTGGGGAGCTGGGGCACGGGGAACTTCGACGAGGACACGGCGGCGGACCATCTCGGCCTGCTCACCGACCGGTTGGCCGCCGAGGCCGCCCAGGCCATGGAGGGCGACCCGTCAGAGCTCGAACCGGACGAGTACTGGGGTGTGGCGGTGCCCTGCAACCTGGAACTGCTGCACCTGCTCGCCACCCGCGGCTGGGCGGGGACGACTCTGCCCGAGGCGGCGACGCTCCGGACGTGGAAGGCCCGCTACCTCGCCGTGTGGGACGAAGCGGTCGACGACCTGGAGCCGGGGGCGGACTACCGCGCGCGGCGGCGGGAGGTGCTGGTGGGCACGTTCGACGCGCTGGTGGAGGTGGCGGAACGGCGGTCGGGGCACACCAGGTGACGGCACGTCAGCGACGGGCCTCCTCGTACTCCGGTTCCTCCTCTTCCTCGTCCTCGTACTCGTCCTCGGCTTCCTCGCCGTCGTCCTCGTACTCGTCGGCCTCGTCGGCCTCGTCGGCCTCGTAGTCGTCGGCCTCGTCGGCGTCCTCGGCTTCGGTGTCCTCGTCGTACTCCTCGTCGTCCTCGGGGTATTCGCCGTCGTCGTACTCGTCGGCGGCCTCGTCGGACTCCGCCTCCTCGTCCTCCAGCGCCTCCTCGTGGGTCCGCACGACCTCCCCGTCCTGGATCTCGCCCCGCCAGCCCTCGGGCTCCTCGTCGGTGAGGGTGACGTACCGCTGGAAGTGCTTGAAGTCGAGCCGCAGACGGCGGCCTTGGGCGCGCCAGATGTTGCCGGTCTTCTCGAAGAAGCCGGAGGGGTAGTACTCGACCACGAGCACGATGCGGGTCAGCGTCGGAGTGATCTCGTGGAAGCTGACGCAGCCGCGCGTGGTGCCCTTGGCGCCCTCGGAGCTCCAGACGATGCGCTCGTCCGGGACCTGCTCCTGGACGGTGGCCTTCCAGCCGCGCGTGGACGGACCCACCTTGACCTTCCAGTCGCTGGTGGCGTCCTCGCCCTTGGAGACGCTGCGCACGCCCTTGGTGAAGGTGCTGAACTTCTCGTACTGCGTCCAGTGGTCGTAGGCGAAGCGGACCGGTACGCCGACGTCGAGGGACTCGACGATGTTCATCACCTTCGTCGTCCCCGACTTGCGCCCCTTGCCCATGCCGAAGGCCTGCTTGGCCTTGTCGAGGATGCCTCCCCCCATGCTCTTGGCCTTCTCGCCCACGAAGGCCTTCAGCGGCGACTCCCCCTGGAGGATGCGCAGCCCGGCCTTGGGCAGGACACCGTCGTTCTCGGCCACGTCGCGCAACTGGTCGGTGAGACCCGCGACTTTGTCGCCCGCCTTCTCCGCCAGGTTCTCCACCTGCGCGCCCAGGAAATGGACCATCTCCTCGCGCAACTGGTCCAAACCCGAGGCATGTCCGTTCGGGCTGTGCTGTGCCGTCCTGGCCATGGCCTACCTCCGCCGTGCCGACGACGCCTTCTTGGCCGGCGTCTTCTTCGCGGCCGTCTTCTTGGCGCCGCCGCGACTGGGTGCGGTCTTCTTCGCCGCCGCCTTCTTGGCGGCCGGCTTCTTCGCCGCCTGCTTGCGCGGGGGCGGCGCGGCCTTCTTGGCGGTGGACTTCCGCGCCGGCTGCGCCTTCTTGGCCCCGGACTTCTCCTCCGGTGCGCGCTTCGCCGCCGGCCGCTTCGCGGGACGGCGGTGGCGGCTGCGCCCCGGTGCCCGCTTGCCGGCGGGCCTCTTGGCGGATTCCTCCGCGCCCTCCGGCTCCTCGTCCTCCCGGTCCTCGGCTTCCTCCTCGTCCTCCTCGGGCTCGTACTCCTCCTCCGCTTCCTCGTCCGTGTCCGTGTCCTCGGCCTCGTCCTCGTCGCGGCGGCCCTTGCCGGACGGACCGGACTTCCCGCCGATGCGCGCGGTGCGGTCGTGCAGTGACTCCGCGAGATCGGCCAGCCGGCGGTCGGCGGCCGCGGACAGCGCCTGGCGGCCCGCGTCCATCAGTTCGCCGCGCAGTTGGTCGTTGAGGTCCTCGAACTGAGGCAGTTCCTTGAGCCGGCGAACACCCTCGGTGAGCAGTTGTTGCGGTTCGAGACCGAAGCGGCGGCCCGCGAGATACGTCGCGAGTCCAAAGGCGAGCCTGGCCTTCTTGGTCCGGCCGAGCACATAACCACCGGCCATCCCGGCGGCGAGAGCCATCTTGGTCGAATCCTTCATCAGTCGTTCCCTTCCGGTCGGCGATCGTGTCGCCGCGCACGACTGTGGCTATATGCTGAAATAGTACGTTTGCTTGCCGGGGTGGCGCCGCTCGAAGCACGGCGGCGGCAACGACCGAAGGGGACGACATGACCCGACGGCCCCGCAAGCCCTCCGCCGCGTGGGCCATGCGTTCGGCGGCCGAGCAGCTCACCGAACTCCTCGGGCGGCAGCCCGAGTCGGTGTCCGCGGTGAAACCGACCGAGGACGGCTGGGAGGCCGACGTCGAGGTCCTGGAACTGGAACGCGTTCCGGCGACCACCAGCGTCATGGCGACCTACCACGTGAGCCTCGACGAGGAGGGCGGGCTCGTCTCGTACGAGCGGACACGGCGTTACGCCCGCGGGCAGATCGACCGACGCGTCTGAGGGGGCGCTGAAGGGAGGCACCATGACCGTGGTGCCGCAGGGCGCCGGCGGTGTGTCGGGCGGCGGCTCGGGCAGTCTGTACGACGTCCTGGAGCTGATCCTCGACCGCGGCCTCGTCATCGACGTCTTCGTCCGGGTGTCGCTCGTCGGCATCGAGATCCTCAAGATCGACGCCCGCATCGTGGTCGCCAGCGTGGACACGTATCTGCGCTTCGCGGAGGCGTGCAACCGCCTCGACCTGGAGTCCGGCCGCAAGCAGCCGACCCAGCTCACCGACATCGTGGGCGAGATCACCGAGGGCGGCGCCAAGGGCAAGTCCAAGGGCGCCCTGAGCGGTGCCGTCGAAGCCGTCACCGACACGCTGAAGGGCGGCGGGGGCGACGAGGACGAGGAGGACGACGGGGACGCGGCCCAGGAGGAGGCCGAGTACGAGGAGGAACCCCGAGCGAGGCGGCGCCGCCCGGCCAAGCGGAGCGCCCACCGGGAGAGGGAATGACATGTCCGTCTACGTCTACTCCATCATCTCGAAGGCGCATCCGACGAACCTCGACGGCCTCCACGGCGTCGGCAAGCCGCCCGGTGAGCTGCGCACCGTGACCACCGCCGCGCTGAGCGCCGTCGTCAGCGACGCGCCCGAGGACCTGCGTCCCCGCCGGCGCGACGTCCTGGCCCATCAGGAGGTCCAGGAGCGGCTGATGGCCGACGGCCCCGTCCTGCCGCTGCGGTTCGGCCTGACCGCCCCCGACGACGACACCGTGCGCACCGCGCTGGACGAGCGCGCCGAGGAGTACCGCGGCCGGCTCGATGCGCTGGAGGGATGCGCCGAGTACCACCTGAAGGTCTCCTGGGAGGAGGAGGCGCTGCTGCGCCGCATCCTGGTCGAGTCGGAGGAGGCGGCACGGCTCAACAAGCAGATCCGGGACGGCTCCGGCACCCCCGAGATGCCGCTCGCCCTCGGCGAGCTGATCAGCCGCGAGGTCGAGGCGCGCCAGCGCGCGCTCGGCGCGGGCATCGTCGAGGCGCTGCGCCCGTTCGCCCGGGAGGACGACTCGGTACCGCCCACCGGGCAGGACTTCCTCAGCGTGTCCTTCCTGGTGGAGGAGGGCCAGGAGGAGATGTTCCTCGCCACGCAGCTCAGCCTCGCCAACCAGCTGGGCGACGAGTGCGACCTGCGGCTGCGCGGGCCGCTGCCGCCGTACAGCTTCGTCTGAGGAACGCGCAGGAAAGGGGTGTGCCGTGGGACTCGTCACCGGACTGTTCGGCCTGCCCCTGGCGCCCGTCCGCGGCGTGGTCTGGGTCGTGGAACGCGTCAAGGAGGCGGCCGAGGAGGAGTACTACGACCCCGGGCCGGTGGAACGGCAACTCGGCGCGCTGGAGAAGGAACTGCTCGCCGGACGGATCGACGAGGAGACCTTCGAGGCCCGCGAGGACGAACTGCTGGACCGCCTCGAGGAGATCACCGCACACCGCAGGGGCGCCGGGAACTGAGGCGGAGACGGAGGTGGCCGTATGACGGACCCCGACAGGCTCGGCTCGTACCCCACGCGGGCGCAGTCGCCCTACGCCCCGTACGGCCAGGGCTCCTCCGCGAACCTCGCCGACATCCTGGAGCGCGTCCTCGACAAGGGCATCGTCATCGCGGGGGACATCAAGATCAACCTGCTCGACATCGAACTGCTCACCATCAAGCTCCGATTGATCGTCGCCTCGGTCGACAAGGCCAAGGAGATGGGGATCGACTGGTGGGAGCACGATCCCTCGCTGTCCTCCCGCGCCGGCGGGGAGAAGTCCCTCGCGGACGAGAACAGGCGCCTGCGCGCGGAGATCGAGGCGCTGCGGGAGGAGCGGGAACTGCCCGCCGCGCCCGCCGCCGCACGCGAACGGAAGCCCGCCGCCCGCCCGCGCCGAACGGCAGCCGAGCGGCCGGCCACCGCGCGCCGCAGGAGAGCGACCGACGATGAGTGACGCCGGGCACGACCGCGTGGAGTACGCGTACGCCGTGCTGCGCGAGGACTCCGTCCCGCCGGAGCGCGTACGGGCGGACCTGACCGGGGTGGCGGGTGCCCCGGTGCGCCTGGTTTCCGGGCCGCTCGGGGCCCAACTGGCGGCGGCCGTCAGCGCGGTGCCCGCGGCGGACTTCCAGGAGGGCGCGCTGCGGCGGCACTTGGAGGACCTGGAGTGGCTGGAGTCCGTCGCGCGCGCTCATCACACCGTGATCGAGGAGCTGTCCGCGGCGGCGACGGTGCTCCCGCTGCGACTCGCCACGGTGTACCTCGACGAGGCCCGCGTCCGGGACGTACTGGGGGACTGCGGCGCGATGTTCACGGCGTGCCTGGACCGGCTCGACGGGCACCTGGAGTGGGGCGTCAAGATCTACGTGGAGGACGACCCGGCAGCGGATGCCGGCACGGCGCCCGCGGCGGACCTGAGCCCCGGACGCGCCTACCTGCGGGCCCGGGGGGTACAGCGGCACGCCCGCGAGGACGCCCACCGCAACGCCCGCCGGGCCGAGCAGCGCGTGGCGGCGATCGGCCGCGAACTGGCCGCCGACCACGCGCGGCACCGCGTCCAGCAGGGCGAACTGGCCGGCGACGCCGGGGAGAACGTGGTCAACGACGCCTATCTGGTCGCCCGGGACCGGGCGGAGTCCTTCCGCGTCCGGGTCCAGGACGCCGCCGCGGGGCTGACCGGCGTGCGGGTCGACATCACCGGGCCCTGGGCCCCGTACTCCTTCGCCGCCGTCCCCGAGGGCGCGCCGTCATGAGCGTTCCCGCGCGGGGCGGGGACCCGCTGCCGCAGCGGCAGGTCGCGCTCATCGACCTGCTGGACCGGCTGCTGAGCGGAGGCGTGGTGCTCACCGGGGACGTGGTGCTGTCCATCGCCGACATCGACCTGGTACGCGTCTCGCTGCGCGCACTGGTCGTCTCCATCGGCGCCAAGAACCCCTCCCCCTTTGCCGGTTCCGCACCGCCGCCGCCGGCCGACGGGACGCGGCCGTGAGCTCCGGGGTGCCCTCCGACCGGCTCGGCGAGGTCGCCGACGCGGCCGCCCGCGCCTTCCGGCTGCTGCCCGCGCTGCCGGAGGACACGCCCCCGCCGCCCGCGCCGGGCGCGCCGCCACGCCCCGCCCGGCGGGTGCGCGCCGACCCCGACACCGTCGAGCGGGACCTGGTGCGGCTGGTGCTCACCCTCGTCGAACTGCTGCGGCAGCTCATGGAGCGCCAGGCGCTGCGCCGGGTCGACGCGGGCGACCTCACCGAGGACGAGGAGGAGCGCCTCGGCGCCACCCTCATGATCCTCCACGACCGCATGACCGATCTGTGCGCCCAGTACGGCCTGACGATGCGCGACCTCAACCTGGACCTCGGTCCGCTCGGCACGCTGCTGCCGCCGGACGCCGAGGAGTGATCAGCCCGAGCGCCGCGCCAGGTCCGCCAGCACCGCGACCGCCTCGTCCAGGCGCTCGTACGGCACGAAGAGGTGGTCGTGGTGGAAGCCCGCCACAACGTTGCAGCTCAGGCCCGCGTCGGCGAGCTCCCGGGCGACGGCCGCCGTCAGCCCGACCGCCTCCAGCGCGGAGTGCACGCGCAGGGTGATCCTTCCCGCCACGTACCCGTAGCCGAGGCCCGCCGCGTCCGCCTGCTCCTGCGGCAGGACGAGGGTCAGTCCCTCCTCCTCGGCGACGGTGACGACCGGCGTCACACCGTCCGGCACAGCACTCCCGGGGGGCAGGGTGGTGAAGACATGCCGTTCCCGGCCCGCCTCCGGGCGCATACCGCTCAGCAGTTTCCGCAGATCCGTCTCTCCGCTCATGATCACACCCTATGCCGGACGGGTGATCGCACCGGCCGGTCCGCGCGCCGCGCCCCCGGGCCCGGGCGCCCCGCGGGTTTGGATGAGGGGCCTGCCGCCGCACGGCGGCCGGACGGACGCAATGGAGGGCCGCTGTGCGCAGAAGCCGGGTCGCTGGGACTGTCGTGTCGATCGTGTCGTCGGGGCTGCTCGCGCTGGCGCCGGCCGCCGGGGCCGCCGACGGATGGCAGCCGCGGTCGGGCGGCGGCGGCACCACCCGCCTCGAACTCACCGAACCGGACAAGGTCGGCTTCGCCACGATCACGGTCACCCCGCAGGGCACCGGCTGGGACGTGGACGCACTGGTCACGAAGACGGTGAACGACCCGGGATGCGTGTTCCTCCAGGCCGACGACGCCCCGTCCCGGACCCGGGAGACGGTGCTGGAGCCGGGGCAGCAGATCGGCGCGCAGTGCGGCTCGGCGTGGACCCGCACGCAGATGCTGACGCACACCGAGCACCGGCGCCTGGTCCTGGGCTGGTCCGACGGCGACGGCGTACCGGTCTCCTGGCGGAGCGTCACCTTCTAGCGGGCGGCATGCATGCCGGTGAACCGGGCCGGCATATGTCGGGGCGACCCCGGTGGCCGCCCCGCACCGCCCGGACCGGGACCCACGTGGGCGCGGAACCCCGGTGAACCGGGCCGGCAAGTCGACGCGGCCCCCACCATGCGCCACCGGCGGGGGGAGCGCGACGTGCCCGCCGTCGGGATCGACACCCGGTCGCCCGCCGCCCTGGCGGCACCCCCACCGCCGGCACCTGGGTGCGGAACACCGTCAAGCCGGTGGGCACGTCGACGCGGACGCCACGCTGCACCGCCGGCGTGCGACGCGCGCGCCGTCGGGATCGACACGCTGGAGCGCTCCGCGCGAGCACGCCGCCGCAGGCCACGAGGCGCGATGCCAACGGCCGGGGGGGGACCACCCCGGCGGGCGCCGGGACCCGCTTGTGCACGGAATGCCAGCGAGCCGGGTCGACCCGAGCGTCCACGGGTCGCCGAGGCGGCCCCCACGATGCGCCGCCGGCGCTCCCGCCGCCCTGCCACCCGCACAAGGTCAGCCCGGCGGCGGACGCCCCCGCACCACACCCGGCTGCACTGCGCCACCCCTCCCCCTGCCGATCAGGCCAGAAGTCACCACGCCCGCAGCGGTGCCCGACAGTGCGGAACGCCCGCGCACCGGGTCGGCGCGCAGAGACGGCGAGCACACCGCGCCGCTGGAGCGCAGGACACCGCGACCGCTCCGGCCTCCGATCGGGCCCGCACGAAGGTACGGGCTGCCGGTGAGCTCGGAGGCGCCCACGGCGCGCGCGGCGGCCCGCCGCTCTCCCGCTGCCGATCGGGCCGGGAGTCGCCATGCTGGAAGCGGTGCGCACCACCCCGGTGGGCACCGCCACCGCGGACCCGGCGGTCGCTTCGCGCGGACCCGGGCACCGGGGCGCACGAGCCGAGCCAGCCGAAGGAGTGCGCAATGCCGGTGAGCCGGGTCGGCATGATCGTCCACGAGGGGCGTCCGGAGGCCGTCGAGGCGGCCGCGACGGTGCACCGCTGGTGCGCGGAGCGCGACGTGCCCGCCGTCGAGATCGACATCTGGCGGCAGGACCGGCCGCGCCACAGCGGCCGGGAGGAGGCGAAGACGGCGGGCTATCCGGACCTCATCGTCACGCTCGGCGGCGACGGCACCTTCCTGCGCGGCGCCCGGGTGGCGGCGGCCTGCGGCGCCCCCGTGCTCGGCGTGGACCTGGGCCGGGTCGGTTTTCTCACCGAGGTCTGCGTGGAGGACGTCACGGAGGCGCTGGACGCGGTCGCCGAGGACCGGGCCACCGTCGAGGACCGGATGACGCTCACGCTCCGCGCCTCGCGCCCGCTGGAGGTCCCCGAGGGCATCGAGTCGCTGCTGCGGTACGGGCGCGGGCCGACGCTGCCCTCGCCGAGCGTGCGGCCGGGCGACCCCGTGGACGTCGGGTGGGGCGTGCCCATGAACATCAACGCGGTCAACGACATCGTCTTCGAGAAGCTCGCCCGGGACCGGCAGGCGAGCGTGGCGGTGTACCTGGCCGGGCGGCTGTTCGCCTCGTACTCCGCCGACGCGATCATCGCGGCGACGCCCACCGGTTCCACCGCGTACAGCTTCGCCGCCGGCGGCCCCGTCGTCTCCCCGCACATGGACGCCGTGGTCTTCACGCCGGTGGCGCCCCACATGGCGTTCGACCGGACGATGGTGGCGGCTCCGGACGAGTCCGTCGCCATCCGCGTGCTGGCCCGTTCGGGGCGTGTCGCGGTCAGTATCGACGGCCAGTTGCGCGGCGTGGTGGACCCCGGGGACTGGGTCGCCGTGTACCGCGGCCGGCACCGGCTGCGCCTGATCCGGCTCGGCCCCACGGACTTCTACCGCCGGGTCCGCGACCGCTTCCGGCTGAGCGACGCGCCCGCCGCGGTCGCCGACGGCATGGCCGCCCCCCTCATCCGGCCCGACCAGCCCGTCCCGCCGGACCTGGCCGGACTGCGGCTGCCGCCGCCCCCGGACAAGAGCGCGGACGCCGGCCCGAAGCACTGACGGCGGTCCCGGTCGGGCCGGCGTGCCTTCCACTCCGGCGGCCTATCCCCGGTTGTCCGGCGCGGCGGGCCTCCGCAGGCTGTTCTGGGGGACGCGACCACACCCGGGAGACCGACATGACCTGTCCTCGAGACCCGTCCACGGCGCGTCACAGCCGCTGGGCCCTGGCCGCCGCACTCGTGGTGGCCACCGCGCTCAGCGCCGGCTGCGCGGGCCGGGCCGGCCGCTCCGCCGACGTCCACGGCGCGGCGGCGACGAGGGTGGCCGTGGCCGACGGGGCGCCGGCGAAGTACGTGCCCTGCGGCGACCCGCCGGTGAAACTCGAGACGATCGCCCAGGACTTCCTCAACGGGCTCGCGGCGGCCGACGGGACACCGCTGTACAAGATGTCGTACAGCGACGCCCGCGAGGTGCTGAACAAGCTCCAGGCCGGGCCGGTGGACATGCTGCCCGCCACGGTCGAGCAGCGGGACGTGCCCGGCGGTCCGACCGGGCCGGTCTCCGTGCACGTCGTACGGCCCGAGGGGGCGAAGGGCGCGCTGCCCGGCATCGTCTACATCCACGGCGGCGGCTGGGTGCTGGGCAACTTCAAGACCCACGAGCGGCTGATCCGCGAACTCGCCAACGGGGCCAAGGCGGCCGTGGTGTTCGTCGACTACACCCCGTCGCCCGAGGCCCAGTTCCCCGTGCCGATCGAGCAGGCGTACGCGGTGGCCAAGTGGGTCGCGGCCAACGGCGCCGGAATCGGCGTGGACACCTCGCGCCTGGCCGTCGCCGGCGACTCGGTGGGCGGTGACATGACCGCCGCCGTCACGATGATGGCCAAGCAGCGCGGCGGCCCGCACTTCCGCCAGCAGGTCATGCTCTACCCGGTGGCCGACGCCGACTTCGACACGCCGTCGTACCACCGCTTCGCGGAGAACTGCTGGCTCACCCGGCCCGCGATGCAGTGGTTCTGGGACGCGTACGCCCCGCACCTGAAGGACCGCTCCAACCCGCTCGCGGCGCCGCTGCGCGCCACCACCGGTCAACTGCGCGGTCTGCCCCCGGCGTTGGTGATCACGGACTCCGACGTGCTCTTCTCCGAGGCCACCGCGTACGCGCGGAAGCTGCGCGGCGCCGGGGTCCCGGTGACCCTCTCGCACTACGAGAAGATCACCCACGACTTCATGATGCTCAACGCCCTGAGGGACACCGAGTCCAACAAGGCGGCCGTCGCGGAGGCGAGCGCCGTGCTCCGCGACGCCCTGCACGGCGCGGACTCGGGCGGCGGCAAGTAGCCCGCGTACCGGAGGAGGGGGCGGCCGTGCACCGGCCGCCCCCTCGCGTCAGCGCAGTGTGGGAACGGCCCCGCCGTCGACGCGGGCGAGCGTCACACCGGGCACGGCGCGCAGCCAGCGCGCGGCGGCACGGTCGAGGGCGCCGGCGTCGGGTGGGGTGCTGCCGAGGCCGATGGCCCACCGTGCCTCGTGGGCACCGGCCGCGAAGGGCCGCGGCCACGCGTGGACGTCGACGGCGCCCGCCGCCTCCAGCGCGGTCAGCAGGGCGCGCACGCGGCCGCGGAACCGGCCCACGGTCCGGTCGAGGTCCTCGCCCGGGGCGGGGCGCACCGTGGCGACGGCCCAGGCGGCGTGCCGCCGGTGCAGGGGCGGGGGCGCGAGGAGCACCGCCGTGTCGGCGCCCTCGTCCAGCAACTCCCAGGCGCGGTAGAGCTCCTGGGTCAGCAGGTCGCGGAAGCCGGGGCCGGTCTGCTCGGTGCACCAGCGGACGGGGGCGCTCGGGGTGGCGACGGACACGGCCGGGGCGGTGGCACCGGCGGTGCCGATCGGGTTGTGCCAGTCCCACGCGGCCCAGGTCGCGAAGAACTCGCGCGCCAGACCGGACGCGGGCGTGTCCGGGTGCTCGCCCACCGTCCGGGCCGCCAGCAGCGCCCAGGCCAGTCCCGGCAGTCCGCCGAACGGTGCCGAGTCCAGTCCGCGCGCGCGGGCCCAGGCCTTCACCTGGCGGGCCAGTGCGGCGAAGCGGTCGTGGGCGCCGCCGGCCAGGGCAAGCACGGCGTCCGCGTCGCTGACGGCGCTCAGCGCGACGGCGGCGGCCTCGCCCAGGTCCAGGCGCCGGTCCACCGCCTCGCCGGGGGCGAGCGGCCCGGTGGCCACGACCACCAGGTCGACGTCGAGGGCGCCCACGCTGAAGCGCAGCCCCGGCACCCGGGCCCCGGTGACCTCGCGCAGCCGTACGGCCCCGGGCACGGCGGCAGCGACGCGGGCCGCCACGTCCTCCATGTCGGCCGTGCCGGGCAGCGCCGCCACCACGTCGAGATCGGCGCCGGGCAGATGGCATCCCATGCGGCGGGACCCGGCCAGGTGCACCGCTCCGGGCCGGAGCGCCTGCGTCAACTGCCGCAGCACACGGGCCGCTTCGGTGTCCCCGGCGGCCGGTGCGGGGCTGCCGCCCGGCGGGGGTGCGTCGTCCAGCCAGCGCAGCGTGCCCGTGCCGAGGGCGACCTCGGCGCGGGGCCGCATCGGCTCGTCGCCGCGCCGCGACAGCAGGACGATCGTCCCGACGCGGGCGGTCATCGGGGCGAGGCGGGCCGCCGTCGCGGCCGCGACGGGCAGCGGGTCGGGGGTGCGGCCCAGGGTGAGGTGCGGGGTGTATCCCCCGGCGCGGCCCCGGCAGTGCGGGAACCGTTCGGCGAGGGCGTGGTGGAGGGCGGCCCAGGGGGCGGCGCCGGCAGCGGCGGGGTCGAGCCAGACGGTGGCGTCCTCGCGGTGGCCGAAGGTGTGGATGCCGTCCAGTCGCGCGCTGAAACCGGGTGAGGCGGCCGCCGCTTCGGCGAGCAGGGGCGCGGCGCGCTCGAAGGCGTGCTCGGGTACGAAGCCGAAGAGCAGGTTGACGTGCGGGGGCCAGCGGTGGATCTGCGGGTCGTGCTCCCGGCGGACGCCGTCGAGCGCGGGGCGCAGTTCCTCCGGCGGGAGCCAGGCGACCGCGGTGCGGGCGGTGGGCGCCTCGTCCAGGGTCCGCGTGCCCGTGCTGCCCGACGGGGTGAGGACGGCCTCCACCCCGTAGTGGTCGGAGGCGAACAGCCCGTCGGCCGCGGGGGTTTCGCCGTGCAGCCGGGCGGCGGTGGCGCGGAATCCCGCGGCGTCGCGCAGGAGGACGCGGTCCAGGCGGGAGGCCCGGCCGGTGAGGGAGGACACGGCGGCGAGCGGGTTCGCCGCGGGGTCGAAGGTGGGGGTCGTGTCGGACGCGCCGTGGACGTCGGTCCAGGCGTCGCGGAGGCCGAGCGCGCGGGCCGGTGCGTCGCCGCCGTCGTTGAAGTCGCCGAGGACGACCAGTCCGGGGGCGTCGACGCCGGCCAGTCCCTCGGCCAGCCGGGCCAGTTCGGCCTCCCGCCGGCCGGCGCCGTCCTCGGAGTGGTCGCTGCTCAGATGGGTGGCGACCACGACGAGCGGGCCTTGGGCGGTCTCCACGGTGATCGCGGCGACGGCCTTGTGCGGACCGAGGGTGTGCGCCGCGGACTCGCGCACGGGCAGCCGGCTGAGCAGCAGCAGTCCGTGCTCCGCCACCTCGTGCGTCCCGGTGCCGTCCGGCGGGGTGCCGAGGACGTACCGCTCGCGGACCCAGGGCTCGGCGGCGATCATCGCGAGCAGGCGCGGCTCGGTCTCCTGGAGCGCGATGACGTCGGCGTCCGACCGCTCCAGCGCGCGCAGCAGCAGGGGGCGGCGGCGGTCGGTGGCGATGAGGTGCCCGTCGTAGCGGTCCCACAGGGTGTTCCAGGTCAGGACCCGCACCTCTCCCCCGCCGGGTGCCGCGGCCGGAGCCGTGCCGCCGGGGCGCCAGCCGTCGGCCGCCGGATCCCAGGCGTGCGGGGTGCGGGCGGTGAAGAACGGGGCGCGCAGCAGCCGGGGTTCGCGCACCCGGCCCGCGTCGGTGGCGTCGATGCGGTCGACGCCGGTGGCGCGGTCCCACACGAGTTCGCCGTCGGCCTCGACGAACAGCACGCGGTGCCAGGGGACCTCACCGCCGGGCACGAAGGCCGGCAGCGGGACGCGCTTGGGCGCCGCGCCGCGCTGGAGGACGCCCAGCACGAAGCGGGCCGGGTCGAAGCGGGCGTCCCAGCGGACCCGGTGGTAGATCTCCTCGCTGGTGCGCACCTCACACCTCCTGTCCGTGGGCCGCGGCGCCGAGCGTGCCGTCGGTGTCCTCGACGGTGCCGTCCGCGCCCAGGTAGCAGGTGCGGTGCGCGTGGCCCGGGTACGGCGGGTCGAAGCGGCGGGTCTGCGCGGTGAGCACGGCGCCTGGGACCGGGTGGTCGCGGACCGCGTTGCGGCGCGCCAGTTCGTCCTCCCCGACCAGCGCCACCACATGGGTGACGAGGGCGTCGCGGCGGCGGGCCACCGCGTGCACCAGGGACCGCTGGTGGGGACTCAGTGACGTGGCGTCCCACACCACCGTCGCACGTCCGGTCAGGGCGCTGTCCAGCCCTCGCAGGCCGTCCCGCAGCACCTCCTGGTTGGCGCGCTGGTCGGCCCGGGACCCGCGGGCGGTCCGCAGTTCGTCCAGGGAGACCCGGGTGTCGACGCCGTCCAGGCCGGCGGCGAAGGTGCTCTTGCCGCTGCCCGCAGGGCCCACGAGGTGGATCAGGCGGGGGAAGTCGCCCGAGCGGTAGCGCCAGGTCGCCGCGACGGCCTCCTCCGCGCTGCCGAGGCGACCTGCGGCGTACGCGGTCCGGGCCTCGGTCCAGCAGCGGTCGGCGGCGGCGCGGCCGAGTCCGGCGAGGGCGTCGCGCAGCCCGTCGCGCAGCGGGGCGGACGGTTCCTCGGCGAGCAGTCCCGCCGCGTCGGCGTGGAGCGCCGACCACTCGGCCTGCTCGCGGGCCGCGTCGCCGGGCGCGACCGCGGCCGCGACGGCGTGCAGGACGCCCAGGTCGGCGGCGAGGGAGAGACGCCCGAGCCCGGCGCGGCGGTCCCGGTCCGGGTACGGCAGGTGGAGGGCGGCGTGCAGCCCGACCAGGTCGGCGACCCGCCGGGCGGTGGCCATGCCCAGCGGCCCGGCGAGCCGGGCGGCGAGCGGGGCGCGGTGCGCGCCGTGCAGCAGGGCGGCGAGCACGCCCGCGAGCCGGGCGTCCCCGGTCCGTCCGAGAACGTCCAGCCGGGCGGCCGCGTCCGCGGCGGCATGTGCGTCCCGCGTGTCCTGCGCGGGCAGGCCGAGCGCCGTCACGAGTGCGGCCGGGTCGGGGGCCGCGCCGGAGCGGACCGCCCACAGCGCGGCGGCCGGGCCGAGCCCGTTCTCCACGACGGCGGCGTGCATCCAGTGCGTACTGGTCCGCACATGGTCCGGGCGCACCCATTTCGCGACGCGCCGCCCGAACTCCTCGCGGGCGAAGCCCTCGGTGGTGCGGACGACCCAGCCCTCCTGGCGGGCGGTGTCCACGCGCAGGGCCCGCAGCGCCCGTTCGTCGAAGGTGCCCCGCCACAGCACCGGCGGCACCGGGACGCCGAGGCGGCGCAGGAAGCCCGTCGTGGCGTCCCAGTCCAGGCACCGGTCTCCGTCCCAGACCGAGAACCCGTAGAACCAGCTGTCCAGGGCCTCGTAGGCGAGCGAGTGCCGGGCGAACAGGTTCTCCCCGCACACCCGCCGGCCGGGCGGGATCGCGGACCCGATCCGCCCCTGGAGCGCCTTCACCCAGGCGCGCGAGGGGTGGTGGGCCGAGTCCGGCGACCGGGCGTGCAGGCCGTCGGTGTAGAGGGTGGTGTTCTCGCCGTCCAGCTTCTCGGTGACGACGACCTCGCGCCCGCGCAGCCCGTCCAGGTCCCGGGCCCGCACGTCGTCCGACGCGGCCCCCGGTGACCAGGGCAGATGAGGGGTGCGCGGATAGTGCGTACGCATGGTTGCGGTGCTCCCCCGTGCTCCATTGGTGCGCGGCCACTGTAGGAGCGTCACGGACACCCGTTCCATCGATTTAGCGCCGGCCGGTGCCCCGCGCGGGTCACTCCGACGGCCGCACCGGTCGCGCCCCGTGACCGCCCTCCGCGCAGACTCGTCACCAACCGTCCTGCCTGCCCCGAGGCGAAGAGAGTGCCGATGTCTGCGAATCCGCTCGCGATGTCCCGCCGCGCACGCTGCCTTGCGCTGCTCGTGCCGGTGGCCGCCCTGGCGGTCTCCTGCCCGGTGGCGGCGTCCCCCGCGGGCGGGAGCGGCGGCGGACGCGGCACCAGGCCGACGATCGTGCTGGTGCACGGGGCCTGGACGGACGCCTCGGGCTGGCTCCCGGTCATCCGCGGACTGCAGAAGAACGGCTACACGGTGCTCGCGCCCTCCAATCCGCTGCGCGGGCTGAACGCCGACTCGGCGTACCTGACGGCGGTCCTCAAGACGGTCAAGGGCCCCGTCGTGCTGGTCGGCCACTCCTACGGCGGCGCGGTGATCACCAACGCCGCGGCGGGCAACCCCAACGTCAAGTCGCTGGTCTACATAGCGGCCTTCGCGCCGGAGGCCGGGGAGAACACCCGCCGGCTCATCGCGAAGTACCCGGGCAGCCACCTGGCCGACGCCTCGTCCCTGGTGCCCGCCGCGCTGCGCACGGTCCCGGTGCCGGAGGAGGACGGCGACGGCGGCGGCGGCGGCGGCGGGCTCGAACTGTGGATCAGGCCCGAGCGGTACAACGAGATCATGCTGAGCGGCCGTGTCCCGGCCGCCACCGCGGCCTCGCTGGCGGCGGCCCAGCGCCCCGCCGCCACGGGGGTCGTGACCGAGGCGGCCCGTGCCGCGGCATGGCGGACCATCCCCTCCTGGTACCTGGTCGCCACCGCCGACCAGGCCATCGGCGCCGCCAACGAGCGCTTCATGGCCCTCCGGGCCGGCAGCCATGTCGTCGAGGTGGACGCGCCCCACGCCGTCCACGTCACGGCGCCCCGGGCCGTCACCGACCTGGTCCTGGAGGCGGCCCGCGCGGCCGGCCCCCGGCTCGCCCCCGCCGCGAACTCCCGGCCCGTGGCGATGATGGCCGCGGCGGCCAGCATCTCGGTGGCGACCGGCACGGCCCTGTACGCCCTCACCCGCAGGCGCGAAACCCGCCCCCGGTGACCGCGCGCCGGGCTCAGCCGGCGGGGCGGGCGAGCACGGTGGCGAACGTCACGTCGAGGAATCCGTCGAGCGGCTGCCGGCCGCGAACGAGCCTGGCCCGGGACATCGCCCCCTCGAAACCGCTCACCAGGTAGTCCGCCAGCGCTTCCGCCGACACCGCCCGGGCCACCTCCCCCACCTCCTGCGCCTCCCTCAGCGTCCCGGCGAGCGCCTCCTGCCAGCGCTGGAGCTGCTCCCGCACCGCCTCGCTCAGGGCGGGGCTGTGCGCCGGGATCTCGGCGGCCAGATTGGCGAGCAGGCAGCCGCGCGCGAAGTCGTTGCGGGCCGCGAGCGCCACGCGGTGGCGCAGGTTGGCCTCGATCCTGGCGATCGGCGAGGGCGCGGCGCCGGTCAGCGTCTCCAGGGCCAGGGAGCCGGAGAAGCGCTCGACGGCGTCGAGGCCGAGCGTCTCCTTGCTGCTGAAGTGGTTGTAGAAGGACCCCTTGGGCACGCCGGCCGCGGCCACGATGTCCTGCACGCTGGTGCCGTTGTAGCCGCGCTCGTGGAACAGCCTGAGCCCGGCCTCGGCGATCCGTTCTTTGGTCGTCACGCCCTCAGTATGACCGGTCGTCTCACACCGGCTCCGGGGAATGTTCACGGCGGGCGGGTCGCTTATCCTGTCCAAGACGACCGGTCACATTAGGCCGCCACGTCCAGTACCGGCAGCGCCGCCGGGCCCCCGACCTCACCGCCCCGGACATCTGGAGACCCTTCGTGCACCCCACCCCTCACGAGGCCGCGCACCGCAGGAGCGCCGTTCCGGTCAGGGCCTGGCTGCAGCCCGCCCTGATCGGCCTCGTCATCGTCTCGGCCTTCATCAGCTGCTACATCGGGGTGCAGCGCGACCCCCAGCCGCACCGGCTGCCGATCTCCGTCTCCGGCACCCTGCTGGCCGACCGCCTCCAGCAGGGGCTCGGCGACGCGGTCGACGTCCGCCCCGCCGCCTCGACCGCCGACGCCCGCCTGGCGCTGGAGCGGCACGACGTCGTCGCGGCGCTCAGCGCCACCGACCACGGCGACAGGCTGCGGCTCGACGTCGCCGGCGCGAACGGCCTGTCGACCACCACCGCGGTCAAGAACCTCGTCACGGCCTACGGCCACGGGGCCGGGAAGGACGTCAGCGTCCGCGACGTCGTACCGCTCGACCAGTACGACGCCCGCGGCCTCGCGGGCTTCTACGTCTCCTTCGGCGTGTCCCTCGCGGGCTTCGTCCTCGCCCAGAACGCGCTGGGCCTCGGCCAACTCCTCCACCTGCGCCACCGGCTGACCCTCATCGCGGGCTTCTCCGCGGTCTCCGGCCTGCTCGCCGCCTTCATCGCCGGTCCCCTCCTCGGCGCCGTCCCCGCGCCGTTCCTGCCGCTGGCCTTCACCCTGGCCCTGCTGTCCGCGGCCGCGGCGTTCACGACGAAACTGCTGGGCACGTACCTCGGGCCGCTGGGTGTGCCCGTCGCGACGCTCCTGCTGCTCACCATCGGCAACTCCACCAGCGGCGCGACGATCGGCCCCGACCTGCTGCCCGGCGCGGGCCGCGCTCTCTCGGCGGCCCTGCCCCCGGGTGCGGCCGTACGGGCGGTCACGGACCTCACGTACTTCGACGGGGCCCACGCGCTCACGCCGCTGGCGACGCTTGCGCTGTGGGCGGGGGGCGCGGCGGTGCTCGTGACCCTGCGGCCCAGGCTCCGGGACGCGGTACGGCGGCTGCCGCTGCGGCGGACTGCCCCGGCGATCTGAGACGGCGCGGCACGGGTAGGCTCCCCGCGCACATCCCCCCGACGCGAGGAGCCGCCCGTGCCCGCCGACGCCAACGCGCACCTGCGCATCGCGCGCCCCGTGCGCGACCTCGCCGCCGCCGAGCGGTTCTGGATCGACGGGCTCGGCCTCAGCGTGCTCTTCCGGCACGAGGGCGACGGCACACCGGGTGAGCACTCCCTGCTCATGGCCGGCTGGCCCGGCGCGCACTGGCACCTCGAACTCGTCCAGGGCCCGGACGTCCCCGAGCCCTCACCGACCGTCGAGGACCTCCTCGTCGTCTACCTCGAGGAGGAGGTTCCCGAGGAGCTCGTGGCCCGCCTCGAAGCGCACGGAGGTGTACGGGTGCCGGCGCACAACCCGTACTGGGACGCCTGGGGCGTCACGGTCCGCGACCCTGAGGGGTACCGGCTGGTGCTTTCCTCCCGTGGGTGGTCCTGACGCCGCCTTTCCCCGCCCTCGGGCCGGGGGTGGCTGTCTGCGGGGGGTGTGGAAGGGTGTCCGCCGTGCAGGAGACGAACCTTCCCCCTCCAACGGTCCCCGCCGGAACGGCACCGCGCCGGAAAGCGGCGCGCGCGAAGCTGACGGCCGCGGCCGTCAGCGTGCTCGCCGCGTACGCCGCGGGCCCGGGGAGTGACACCGCCGCCAAGGCGGTTCCGATGAGTCGGGCGGCCGTGGACAGGGAACTGCACTCGGCCGCGGCGGAGGCCGGTGTCCACGAGGCCACCGGCTTCATCATGGGGTTTTCGTTCTCCGGCGGCTCCTACCGGCCGAGCGCGGAGTGCATGATCACCTGGTCCGCGGACACCGCGCCCGGCGCCCGGGCGTACGCGGCCATCGAGGCGGCCCTGACCCGGAAGGGCTGGACCACACTGCGTCACAAGGACAACGAGGCGTACGCGAACACGATCTTCGGGAAGGACGGCTGGAGCGCGACGGTCTCGTACAGCCTCCAGGAGGCGACGAACGCGGACACGGAGTTGATCTTCACCGCGACGGCTCCGGCGTGCTGAAGCGTGGCGCCCCGGCACAGCGCCTCCCCGGACTCGGAGCGTCCGCGGGTTGCAGCCGGATCCGCTGCCTCGCGGGCCTGCCCCATCAGCGCGCCAGGTCGGCCAGCCACGGATGCCCGGGGTGCACGAGATCCAGCCAGCCGCTGAGCACATCCCGTCGCGCCCGCCCCAGCAGCGGCAGCACCCCGTCGAAGTCCGCCTGGTCCTTGGGCCGTGGCGTCCTCGCCTTGAACAGCAGCACCAACTCCGGCACCAGGAACGGGACCCCGTCGGCCGTTCGCTCAATGAGCATGTCGTACGGCAGGCGCAGCCTCTCGTCCCGCCGGAAGATCCACGTCATGCCCTCGTGCGGCTCCCGGAAGACGTCGAAGAGGAACTGACCGCTCACCGGATCCCGAAGCCAGGTCTGATGCGTGGCCGCCAACTCCTCGGCTCCCGCCCCCGACCAGACCCGCCCCGAACCCACGGCGTGAAAAGTGAACTCGGGGAAACGCCGGCGAATCTCCGGGAACCCCGCCGCGGGCACCGAGATCTCCAGATCGCCGTGCGGCCGCGACTGCTTCCCGCGGAACAGATCAAGGGCCCATCCCGCCGCGACGCACCACGGCAGTCCGATCCCGTCCAACCGCTCCGCGACGCGTTCCGGACGCCAGGCGTCCGCCCACCGGGCCTCCAGTTCGTCCGCGTCGAGTACCGCGCCGCCGGGCGGCAGAGATTCGGTCATCGTGACAACGTACCGCCGCGGTCGCGGCGCGCGCTCCGCGCGCCTGACCCGTTTTTCCCCGCCCTCCCGCCCGAGTGCCCGGCGCGGTAAGTGCGGGCCCCGCGCTGCGTGCGTCGTGGGGGTCGGCGCCGCTCCGGAGTCCGTCCTCGGCGCTCGCGGTTTACCCCTACATCGTTCGGCATCGACCACGCGGTCTCCGCTCGTCCCCTGCGGGCGGACCCCGGCGCACCCCCTCCCGGGGTCGTTGGGGCGACTTACGGCCGGTGGGGGTGACTGTTGGCGGCGACGGCTGCGCACTTGGACAGCGCGGCGCCTACGGGTGCCCGAGCACGGTGCCGTCCATGCCCACCCACCGGGGATCAGGCGCGGAGGGGGCGGGGGGAGGTGGGGGCACCTCCCAGCGGTAGCTGGGGGAGGGTGGCGTTCTGGACTGTGGAGGATATTTGGGTGCACAACCCGGGGCACGCAGCCGACAGTGCCTGAGGCACCTAGATGTGCTGTCCGGAATGGCAGCCGCGGAGGCCGCTACCCCGGCGCCCATACAGCGGGCGCCGGGGTAGCTGACTTCACAGGGCACACAGGCGGGGAGAGGCTACGAGCGGTTGAAGAGGGACTTGGACCAGGCGTAGCCCAGCGCGGCGAGCGCCACACACCAACCGACCGCCAGCCACCCGTTGTTGCCGATCTCCGTCCCGAGCAGCAGCCCGCGCAGCGTCTCGATGGCCGGCGTGAACGGCTGGTACTGCGCGATCGGCTGGAACCAGCCGGGCATGGAGTCGATCGGGACGAAGGCGCTGGAGATCAGGGGCAGGACGATCAGCGGCAGTGCGTTGTTGCTGGCGGCCTCGGCGTTGGGGCTGACCATGCCCATGCCGACGGCGATCCAGGTGAGGGCCAGGGCGACCAGCGCCATGAGTCCCAGGGCGGCGAGCCATTCCAGGGGGGTGGCGTCGGTGGAGCGGAAGCCGATCGCGACGGCGACGGCGCCGACGAGGACCACGCTGGCGATGGACTGCAGGACGCTGCCGATGACGTGCCCGATGAGGACGGAGCCGCGGTGGATCGCCATCGTGCGGAAGCGGGCGATGATGCCCTCGGTCATGTCGTTGGAGACCGACACCGCGGTCCCGACGACGGTGCCGCCGATGGTCATCATCAAGATGCCCGGCACGAGGTACGCGATGTACTGGGAGCGGTCGGCACCCCCGTCGCCCATGCCCGCGCTCATCACGTCGCCGAAGATGTAGACGAACAGCAGCAGCAGGACGATCGGGGTCAGCAGCAGGTTCAGGGTGAGGGACGGGTAGCGCCGGGCGTGCAGGAGGTTGCGGCGCAGCATCGTGGTGGAGTCGCGGACGGCGAGGGGCAGGGAGCTCATCGGACGGTCTCCTTGGTCTGGGCGGGGACGGTGTCGGTGTCGGTGAGGGCGAAGAAGACGTCGTCGAGGTCGGGGGTGTGCACGGTCAGTTCGTCGGCCTCGATGCCGGCGGTGTCGAGTTCGTCGAGGAGGGTGCGCAGGTCGCGCTGGCTGCCGTCGCTGGGGATCTGGAGCGTGAGGGCTTCGTCGTCCCGGGTGGCCCGGGCCAGTGCGGAGGCGGCGCCGAAGTAGGTGGCGGGGTCGGTGAAGCGGAGCCGGACGTGGCCGCCGGGGATGAGGCGCTTGAGTTCTTCGGCGGTGCCCTCGGCGGCGATCCGGCCGTTGTGGAGCACGGCGATGCGGTCGGCGAGTTCGTCGGCCTCCTCGAGGTACTGGGTGGTGAGGAGGACGGTGACGCCGCCGGTGACCAGTTCCCTGATGATCTGCCACATGTTGTGCCGGGAGCGGGGGTCCAGTCCCGTGGTCGGCTCGTCGAGGAAGATGATCCGCGGGTTGCCGACCAGGGTCATGGCGAGGTCGAGGCGGCGCTTCATGCCGCCGGAGTAGGTGGAGGCGGGCTTCTTGGCCGCCTCGGTGAGGTCGAAGCGCTCCAGCAGTTCGGCGGCGGTGCGGCGGCCCTCCTGCTTGGGCAGGTGGTGCAGGTCCGCCATGAGGAGCATGTTCTCCTCGCCGGTGATCAGACCGTCGACAGCGGAGAACTGCCCGGTGACGCCGATGGCGGCGCGCACCCCCTGCGGGTCGTCGGCCAGGTCGTGGCCCGCGACCTGGGCCTGCCCGCCGTCGGCGGAGACGAGGGTGGAGAGGATCTGCACGGTGGTCGTCTTGCCGGCGCCGTTCGGGCCGAGCAGTGCGAACACGGTCCCGGTGGGGATCCGCAGGTCGATGCCGTCCAGGACGGTCTTGTCACCGTAGGACTTGCGCAGTCCGACGACGGAGACGGCCGCGGGTGTCCCACTTTTAGGCGTGGGCATGACAGATGAGGGCATGGAGTCCTCCCTTTCGAGGAGTGAAGTGGCGGGGGTGGTCGGCGGGTTCGGGGCTCACGCCCGGGCGCGGCGGACATCGATGTTGCCCCAGCGCGTCCTGGCGCGGACTTCGACGGTGTCCTCGGTCTGCTGCGGCGGTTCGGCGTCGGCGAGCTGGTTGCGCACCCGCCCGCGCTCGGAGCTGGCGTCGAGCCAGGCGGCGGTGCCCTCCCGGATGCCGATCTCGATGGCACCGTAGGAGGTCTCCAACTGGACCGTTCCGCGGGCGGCCTCGGCGACGCGCAGCGTGCCGTGGGCGGTGGTGGCGGTGACCGAGCCCTCGACGCGCGTGATGTCGATGTTGCCGTTGGCGCCGCTCACGCGCAGGTCGCCGATCGCGGCACCGACGGTCGTGCTGCCGTGGGAGTTCTTCAGGACGGCGGGGCCGTCGACGGTACCGACGCGCAGATTGCCGGAGCTGGTGGTGATCTCGGCCGTGCCCTCGACGCGGTCGACGGTGATCGAGCCGTGGGAGACGGTCAGCTGGAGCGGCCCGGTCGTGTCGAAGCGGACGTCACCCGAGGAGGACTTGACCCGGACCTCGCCGAACCGGCCCTCGCCCAGCACCTGGGTCCAGGAGCCGGTCACGTCCAGGCGGGAGCCGGCGGGCAGCTCCACCGTCACGTCGACGGCGCCGCTCGGCCCGATGAGGCGGCGCTCCTTCGTCCTGACGGTCAGGACGCCGCTCGCGTAGCCGACCTCGGTCTGCTCGGCGGCCCGCACGTCCTTGTCCCGCTTCGGGTCGAGGGGCCGCACCTCGACCACGGTCTCGGCGCGGTCGCCCGCGGTGAACGAGACGGCGCCGGCGCCGACATGGGCGGTCACCGAGATCGGTTCGGGAGTGTCGAAAGAAGGCATGGCTGTACCGTCCTCGTGAGTCCTCGGGGCATCCCCGCCGGTGGGACGGGGTGTGGGTGGCGTGGTGCGGGCGTGGTGCGGTCAGCGCACCCAGCCCGTGAAGCTCTGACCGACGGTCCGGGTCTTCTCCGCCGGACGCTGCCGTGGCCCGCCGTCGGCCGCGGCCGACACGGCGCGCACCAGCCAGGCGTTGACCGACAGGCCCTCGCGGTTCGCGGCCTCCTCGGCGCGCACCTTGAGGTGAGCCGGAAGACGCAGGTTGACGCGGGCGGTGGCGCCCTCGTCGGCGTCGCCCGGTGCCGGGGGCGGTGCCATGAGTGGCTCTGCGGAGCCGCTCCTGTCCTCGTAGACCTCGTCGCGCGGCGGTGGCGTCACCACGAAGTCGGGGTCGAGCCCCCGCAGCCGTACGTCGACCGAGCCGGGGGCGAGTTCACGGGTGATCTCGTCCATCGCGGCGGAGAGCACGTTGAGCATGGTCAGGCGGGTCGCCGACTCCAGCGGGGCGGTGAGCCGCTCGGCCAGCTCGCGGGCTTCTTCGCCGCCGGCCTCGGCGGCCACCGCGAGTTCGCGGCGGAGGTTGTCGACATAGGGCGTGAGGTCCATGACGCCATCATGGCACCACTGTGGTGCCACATACAAGGCCCCAAAAGGTGCCGCCGGTCGAGATGTGGGCAACCATGCCTCTGACCTGCACAAACGGCCCGACATCAAGATGCGCCAACACGGCACCACCGAGGCCATCGGCCGCTCTGGTGCCGGCGGTGGCGCCATCGTGGCACCACAACGCTCCGGTGGGCGTGCGCCGTCATCCCACGTCCACCGCGTACCCGTTCGTGCGCCCGGCGCGGACCCCAGGCCCGGACGCCGCCCCTGCGACGCCGAGTGCGCGCACCCCAGGACTTCCAGGAGTCCCGAGAGCCCCATCCGCTGCCGACATGGGCGCGCGTGCCGCGAGCCCGCGCGCCGCGACGCAACACGGTCGGCAAGCTGGAACAGGCCCGTGCCGACGCGATCCGGGGTACCCGGCACCCCCGCCCGTGTCCGGGGTGTGGATCACGAGGCAAGGGGACGTTCACCCGGGGCATCGCTCAAATACTCCGGCACCCCGCCACTGGACAGGACGCGCGAAACAGGTGACTCGCCCGCCGACGACGGATTGGTTCCAGCCAGATACTCATCGAGAGATTGACCGCACCCGTTGAAGAGTTCATGATCGTCGGTCAACTGAGCGACATTGGAACAAACTTTAGGACAACTCCATGAAAACGAAGCTGAGGAACCGCGTTGTCACGCTTCTGGCGGCTACTGCCCTCGTTGGCGGTACCTCTCTCACCCTCGGAGCGACCAACGCGGCGGCGGCCAACTTCACCTTCTCCAAGAGCGCGGTCAGCTCCTCTGGAAGCTTCACCATCGCCGCCTACAACAACGGCACCTATGCGGGACTCATGGAGTGGAACGCCGATCCCGTAGATGACAACCCTGGCGACGCGTTTCGAGTGTCGGACTGGCTTGGCGACGGGTTCGGCATGGAGGCGCGCATGGTCGACCCGTCGACGGGACGCTCCGCCACCACGCGTGGGCACGACGCCAAGTACACCAGTGGCTGGAACAGCGGGAATCTGGACGAAGGCACCTTGGTCTTCATGCAACTCTGTGCGGTCCAGGGGCTCTCGGAGCACTGCAGCCTCGCATACCAGGGCCACGCCTGACCGCATGCCGACTGCATGACCTCAACCAGTCACTCGCGACTGATTGGGTGCACGAACAGGGCCCCCGACGGATCGGCAACCGACGGGGGCCCTGTCGTCCGGATTGGCACTACAAGTCTGCGGATGGCCGCTTCCCGCCGGTCCTTTTGCCTCTTACGGCACACGATGAAGTCGGCGCACACCAGCACACGGCCGCCCGGCCGCGATCCGGATTCGATCAGGTGAATCGCGCCGTCGTTCGTGTGGTGGCCGCACGAACCGCAGATCCCGGTGCCCCGGAGCGGCGTGTCGTCGATGGTGGTCACTGCCGCACCCGCCCGCGCGCCTCGCGCCGGATCCGGCGGAGGCCGGCGCCGACCCGGCAGTCGTCGTCCGCGCACCCGGCACACGTCTGCGCGTGGCCTACCTGCAACTCCAGCTCGACGCGGTTGACCGCAAGATCGCGCAGGTGGGGGCACCCGTGGCGGCGCGGTCACCGCTACGGCCGACCGTCCCGACGGCGACGCAGACCTTGGCCGCCAGGCAGCGGCCTCGACGACGTCGCCCGACGAGCATCGTGCGGGGCGAGGCCGGCGGATGCGGAGCGCCCGATCCGGGAGGAGACCGGCCGGGGCGCGGCGTACTGCATCGGGCCGACTGCTCGATCCCTGGCGGCGCGTGGCTGAGCCGTGCGGAGTTCGAACTTGCCCTCGAACTGCCCGACATCAGCATGTGCGGCCGGTGTCATCCGGAGTGTGACCAAGACGACGAAAGGCGCCCCCCGTGCGACCATGACGAGCCGTACAGGGGCGTTGCGGGCTGCTGGGGGTCCAGCCCTAGGGTTCGGTGTCAGGGGCTTGAGCGGTCGCGGGGGGCTGTAACGGTGTTGGCGGCACGGATGGCACTAACCGTGCTTGCGACGTGGGCCGCCCTGGTCGCGTCGTTGCTGGAGCCTCTGTTTCTGCCACAGCGGTGGCAGTACTACATTTACTCGCCCGCAAGTGTGGGCCTGTGGATGTTGACGATGGTTGTCGCGCCCTTCGTGGTCTGCACCTTCGCGTGGCGGTGGATCAAGTCGGGCGGCAAGTGATCATTTCCGCGGCGGCTCTCAATTGAGGAACTGCACGGCGTAGCCCGCTGCGGTCCCCAGGACGGCGGCGGCACCCGACGCGGTCCACACGCGGCGCGTGGGCGGCACGTCACCGGCCCGGCGTTCACGGACGGGCCGCACTGATGATGCGTCAGCTCCGCTCCGGTGCACCGCCGTCCGTCCCGGCGGTGGGGAGCCCGTCCTCGCGGGGCCGCAGCACGCGGATGGGCGCCCCGAACGCGGCCCGGTCCGTCGCGGAGCGCAGCGCCGCGAGCAGCCGGGGTCCGGCCAGCAGCACCAGCAGGGCGTTGAGGACGCCGCGCGGCAGGTCCCAGCCGAGCGAGGTGGTGAGGTAGAAGCCCGCGTAGCGGCGCAGGTTGTCCAGGGCGCCGGCGTGCGGGTCGTACGCGGTGGCGGCGGCCGGGTCGACGAGGCCGGCCGGCCAGAACCACAGGTTCATCACGACGCCGTACAGGATGCCGCCGACCAGTGCGTAGCCGACCAGCAGGGCGATCTCCGGGCGGCCGGTGACCCGGCGCGGCAGCAGCCCGGCGCCCAGTCCCACCCAGGAGGCGGCGAGCATCTGGAACGGCAGCCAGGGCCCGATGCCCGCGGTGAGCAGGGCGGAGGCGAACATAGCGGTGCTGCCCAGGGCGAAGCCGAAGGCGGGGCCCATGACCCGGCCGCCGAGCAGGAAGACGACGAACATCGGCTCCAGGCCCGCGGTGCCCGCGCCGAGCGGGCGCAGCGCGGCGCCCACGGCGGACAGCACGCCCAGCAGGGCCACGGACTTCGCGTCGGCGGTGCCGTCCAGCAGGGCGCTGACGACCACGCCGAGGATCAGCGCGGTGAGCGCGGCGAACATCCAGGGGGCGTCCTGGCCGTGGGCGACCGGGGAGGACGCGTCGGCGAGGAAGGGCCAGCCGAAGCCGGCGAGGCCGACGAGCGAGACCAGGACGAGGGCGACCGCGGAGCGCGGGCCGATGCGCGGCAGGCCGGGGGTGCGGGCAGCCAGGTGCAGGACGTGCCCGCCGTCGGGGGGCGTCGGCGCGCCGGTCATGCCGGGCTCCCCTGAGCCCTGCCGAGCGCCTGGAGCGCAGCGCGGGCCTCGTCGACGGTGAGCAGCGGCGCCGGCGCGAGGATCTTGGCGGTCTGCGGGGCGAAGGCGGGCGAGGCGGCCAGTGCCGCGACGGCGTCCTCGTCGGCGACGATCTCGCCGTCGGCGAGGACCGCGACGCGGTCGGCCGCCGCGGCGGCGAGTTCCACATCATGGGTGACCAGCAGCACCGCGTGCCCCTCGGCGGCCAGTTGGCGCAGGATCGCGGTGGCGCGGGCCTTGGCGGGGTAGTCCAGGCCGCGGGTCGGCTCGTCGAGCAGCAGCAGTTTCGGGCGGCGGGCGAGGAGCACGGCCAGCGCGAGGGCGAGCCGCTGGCCGCTGGAGAGGGCGCGCGGGTGGGCCTGCGGGTCGATGCCCGGCACCAGTCGCTCCAGCAGCGCGGCCGTGGTGCCGGGCAGGGCGCCGGCCTCGCGGTCGGCGCTCGCGCACTCGCGGTCGACGCGGTCGGTGAGCAGCAGGTCGCCGGGGTCCGAGGGGACCATGCCGACGGCCGCCGCGATCTGACGGCGTTTCAGCTTCAGGGGGTTCTCGCCGCCCACCCGCACCTCGCCCGCGGTGGGACGGTGCAGCCCGGCCAGGCACGACAGAAGGGTGGACTTGCCGGCCCCGTTGCGGCCCATGAGCGCGGTGATCCGGCCCTCGTGGAGGGTGAGGTCGACCCCGCGCAGTGCGGGCACCGGTCCGTGGTGCGCCACCAGCCCGCGCAGCGAGGCGACCGGCTCGCCCTGCGCCGGCGTGGCGCGCGGCACGGGCGCCGCCGCGAGCAGCGCATGGCCGGCGGCCTTGCGTCGGGCGTCGCGCACGCTCAGCGCGACGGGCCGCCAGCCCAGCAGCCGGGACAGTTCGACGACGGGCGGTGCCACGGGCGCGTCGGCCAGGACGTCCGCCGTCGGGCCGTAGCGCACCGGCTCGCCACCGCCGGGCACCAGCAGCGCGGCGTCCGCGTACTGCGCCACCCGCTCCAGCCGGTGCTCGGCGAGCAGCACCGTCGTACCGAGGTCGTGCACGAGGCGGGTCAGGGCGGCGAGCACCTCCTCGGCGGCCGGCGGGTCGAGGGCGCTGGTCGGCTCGTCCAGCACCAGCAGCCCGGGCTGCGCCGCGAACGCGGCGGCCAGCGCGACCCGTTGCTGCTGCCCGGCCGAGAGCGCCCCCAGTGCCCGGGACCGCAGGCCGGCCAGCCCCAGCAGGTCCAGCGTCTCCTCCACCCGGCGGCGCATCGCCTCGGGGCGCAGCGCCAGGCACTCCAGCCCGTAGGCGATCTCCTCCTCGACGGTGTCGGCCACGAAGGCGTCCGCGGGACGCTGCGGCACGACACCGACGGCGTCGGCGAGGTCGCGCGGGGCGTACGCGGCGGTGTCGCGACCCGCGGTGGTCACCGTGCCGTACAGCGTGCCGCCGGTCGCGTGCGGGACGGCCCCGTTGATGGTGCGCAGCAGCGTGGACTTGCCGCTGCCCGTGGCCCCCACGACCAGCACGAGTTCCCCGTCGGGCACGGCCAGGTCGACCCCGGCGAGCACCGGCGCGGTCGCGCGCGGATAGCGGAAGGAGACCTGCTCCCAGTGGACGGCGTTCACGGCTGTTTCCTCGGCTGGTCGGTGGGCCGCTGCGGCCCGTCGGGGACGGGGGTGCGGTCGTGGTCGCCCGGCGGTGGCGGGGTCAGGTGGGCGGGCAGCAGGGCGCAGAGCACCCCGGCGGCGGCGAGCAGCGGCAGACCCGGCGCCTGGAGGGACCAGGGGTCGGGGGCGAGCGCGCTCGCGGGTGAGGTGAGCACGAAGCAGAGCGCGGCCAGGGCGCCGCTCGCGACGGCCGCCCACTCGGGCAGCGTCCACGGGTCGGGGCGGTAGCGGGTGCGCTGCACGGCGGCGCCGCCGAGCCGCATGCCGGCGACGCAGCCGAGCAGTCCAATCGCCAGCAGCACCGGACCGGCGCGGCCCGTGGTCACCGCGCCCAGCGGGCCGACGGGAATCGTGGTGGAGGAGTCCAGGAGTCCGTAGACGCCGACAACGACGGAGGCGAGGCCGCCGAGCAGCAGCGCGTGGACGGTGGCGCGGCGCCCGGCGGGCACCGCGGCGCGCCGCCCGTACCCGCGTGCGTCGAGGGCGGCGGCGGTGGCCAGGGCGCGGTCCAGGGCCTCTTCCAGCACGGGGGCGGCGATCGAGAGCGTGCCGCGCAGCCCCCGGACCGGCAGCGCCCGCAGCCGCCGGGCGCGGCGCACCCGCCCGACGGCGGCGACCAGTTGCGGCGCCGCACTGAGCGCCACGGTGACGGCGACGCCGAGTTCGTGCAGGGCGCGCGGCAGCGCCCGCAGCAGCCGGGCGGGACTGGCCAGCGCGTTGGCGGCGCCGAAGCACAGCAGCATGACGCCCAGGCGCACGCCGTCGCACAGCGCCGAGTACACCGCTTCGGCGGTCACCGGCCCGCCGAGCCTGACCCCGCTCATCCAGGACGGCAGCGGGACCGCGGGCAGGTCGAGCAGCACGGTGGTGCCGCCGTAGCCGACGAGCAGCGACTGGAGCACCAGCCGCACCACCACCACCGCGACGGCCAGCTTCAGGAACACGCCGTAGGCGGCCGCCCAGGGCGCGCCGCTGCGGCGGGCGGCCACCACGTAGCCGGCCGCGGCGCCCAGGAGGGCCAGCAGCAGCAGGTTGGTGGTGCGGCTCGCCGCGGTGGCGAGCCCGAGGGCCCATGCCCACCACGCGAACGGATGGAGTTGGCGGGGCAGCAGCAGCCGCGCGCCGGGGCGCGGCATCAGCCCGACACCTCCGGCGGCGTACGGTCGCGCCGGCGGGCCCGCACGACGGCGGCGCCGGCCAGGGCCGCGACCGCGAGGGTGCCGGCCACCAGCGGCCAGCCGTTCCAGCGCTGTTCGCCGGAGGCGGCGCCGGCCGACGGCACCCCGCGGACGGTCGCGGCCGCGCCGGGGCTGCTCGTGGTGCCCGCCGGCTCGGTGCGGGATCCGACAGGCAGGCCCGGGCTCGGGCTCGGGTCCGGGCTTGTCGCGGCGGCGGTGCCGCGGGTCGCGGTGGGGTTCGGCGTGGCGCCCTTGCCGCTCGCGCTCGGGCGGGCAGCCGGGGGCGAGGTGGTGTCTCGGGTGCCCGGAGCGCCGGTGCCCGGTCCGCCCGCGCCTCCGGCTGACGGTGTGTGCGTCGTGCCGCCCGGCTTCGCGGTGGTCCGCGTCGGCCGGGGCGTCGGTGTCGGTGTCGGCTTCGGCGTGACCGCGCTGCGCGGCGACGGCGGTTCGTTGGCGCCGGAGTCCTGCCACACCCAGGCGTCGATGCCGCCCTTCGCGGGAGTGCGGCCGGCCGGTCCGGCCGCGCCGTACACCCAGGTGCTGGTGCCGGGGAGCATGTACCAGTACGACCAGTACGTGTCCTTGTCCACCGCCCCGCATCCCGTGCCGGGGGCCCCGTCCAGCGCGCAGACGAAGCCGCCGCCGTACGGACCGGAGCCCAGCCGTACCGAGAAACCCGCCTGCTGGAGCGCCTGGATGCCGCTCTGCGGCGAGGGCGCGCACCCGGTCCGGCTCGTGTAGGGGGCGTCCGGGACACCGCGGTCCTCCACGACGACCAGCACACCGGAGCAGCCCCCCGCCGCCGCGGCCGGTGCGGCCGCGGGCCACAGCAGCCCCGCGGCCGCGCCCGCGCAGACCGCCAGCGCCGCCGAAACCCGCCGGATCACGCCCCGGTTCCCGCGGAGCGGCGCCGCCGTGCGGCGATCACGACCGCGGCACCTGCTGCCACGAGAGCCGCGGAGCCCGCCGCGGGGGCCAGCACGGAGGTGCCGGTGCTGGCCAGCGCGCCGCCGGTGCCGCCCGTGCCACCCGCTGCCGCGGAGCCGTCGGAGGCCGGCGCCGCCGCGCTCGGGGTGACCGGGGCGGAGTCGGACGCGGAGGGGGTCGCCGAGTCGGTGGGGGTCGCGGAACCGCCGGGTTCCGTGGGCTCACCGGTCGGGGTGGGCGAGGCCGTCGCGGAGCCGCTGCCGGTGGGGCTCGGCGACGAGCAGTCCAGGGTGGCCAGTCCGTCCGTCGCGCCGGCGCCGTCCACCGTCGCGTACGAGATCCCGGACAGCGCCGTCACCGCCTGCACGGTGGCGCGCAGCGCGCTGCCGTCCGCCGCGGCCTCCTGGTAGCCCACCGCACCGCGGTCCCCGGCCGCGCCGCCGCAGCCGACCTGGCGTGCGCGCAGCCAGCCCGCGCCCTTGTCGGCCGCGGCCCCGCGCCCGCCGGCCCGCAGGGCCTGGGTGGCCAGGGCGGTCGAGTTGGCGTTCACGACGGCCGTGGGGCCGGTGCCGGCGAAGCCGCCGTCCTTGCCCTGCTTGCTCTCCAGCCAGTCCAGTGCCTTGCCCGCGGCGTCCTCCTCCTGGCCCGCGGCGAGCAGGGCCTGCACGACCATGCCGGTGCCGTCCGCGTCGGAGGCGCACTCCGCGCCGGCGTCCGGGAAGAAGACGGGGAAGCCGCCGTCGGCGCACTGGTTGGCGAGGAGGAAGTCCACGGCCAGGGCGGGGACGGCGTCGCCGTCCCGCTTCAGCGCGATCAGGGCCAGCGACTGCGTCAGCGTGTTGGAGTAGTCGTTGACCTCGGCGCCGCCGAAGGTGGCGTGGTCGGTGAACCGGCCGCTGGGCTGCATACGGGAGTTGAGCTGCGCGATCAGGTCGCGGCCCGCGAACGCGCCCGGGTCGCGGTGGCCCGCCTCGGCCACCAGCGCGAGCTTGGCGAGCGAGCCCGCGTAGATGTCGCCGGGCGTGTCGCCGGTGAGGTAGGAATCGGCGTGCGCGGCCAGCCAGTCGGTCGCGGCGGCCGTCTCGGCCCGGCCCGTGCGCGTGGCCGACAGGGCCAGGACGACGTCGGCCGTCAGACCGGCGTCGGCGCCGAAGTCGCCCTCGACGTGGTCGCCGTCCTTCAGCTGGCGGCCCGCCCAGCCGGCCGCGGCCGCGGCGTCCGACGGCACGGCCGGTGCGTCCGGCTCGGCCCATGCGGGCGTCGCGGGGAGGGCGACAAGGGTGGCGGTGATGAGCGCGGGAGCGACCGTGCGGCCGGATATGCGCAACGAAGCCTCCTGAACGGCGGCCCTCGGGACGCACCCAGGAGAGCGGCCGCGCGGTGCGCGGGCGGCCGTGCCCGTGGGCCTCGTCCCGTGACCGCGACGGATGAGAACCGGTGCCGCCGGCGGGTCATCGGGCTCGCCGCGGACGGCATCAGAGATGCCGCGCGGCCCACCGTTGCGGGCCAGCGCCGGAATTCGACCGGCTTCCCCCACCAGAGGCGCAGGGAAGGCTACGTCCCGGGGGCACGCCGCTTCAAGGCGGCATCGGCGAGTGTGACCACGCCCACGCGCCCGTCACCTGCGGCAACGCCCGTCCGCGCGGCTCGCGGAGGCCGAACTCCCGGACCCCTCGGCCACGTTGGCGGCCGGTGCCGGCAGTGGACGCCGGGAGGGCTCGAGCTCGGCGGCCGGCGCTCCACGGCCGCCCCGTCCCCACCCCGTGACGGCACGGAACCGGTCCGGCGGATCCGGCGGTCACCGGCGACCGGGCACACGCCGGGCGGTGGACCCCGCGGGGCCTGCCCCGCGGCCGGGGCCCGTCAACGCACAAGCCGCACCAGCAGGCCCCCCGGCCCGGAGCACACCGTCCGCCCCGCCGGCACTCCCCCCCCCGACGCGGCCGACGGTCCGCGCCGCCCGGACAACGCGTGGTCCCGGCCGAGGGGAACCGGTCAGCGGCGCAGCAGGTAGGTGTCCATGATCCAGCCCTTGCGCGCCCGCGCCTCGGTCCGCAGCTCGCGGATGCGTTCGGCGGTCTCGGCGAGCGGGCCGGAGACGAGGATCTCGTCGTCGGTGCCGAGGTAGGCGCCGTAGTGGATGGCGACGCCCTCGGGGTCGATCCCGGCGAAGGCCGCTTCGCCGTCGAGCATGACGACGACGTCGTCGACGCCCTCGGGGATGCCGCCCTCGGCGAGCCGGCGGCCGGTGGTGATCTGGAGGGGGCGGCCGACGCGGGTGAGCGTCGTGCGGTGGCGGGCGGCCAGGACGGAGACGCTGCTGATGCCGGGGATCACCGCGTAGGTGAAGGGGGTGGCGTCCGGGCGGGCGCGGACGTCGTCGAGGACGGCGATGACGCTGTCGTACAGACTCGGGTCGCCCCACACGAGGAAGGCCGCGGTCTCCTCCGGGCCGACCTGCTCGGCGACGAGGCGTTCCACCACGTCGGCCCGGCGGCGGCGCCAGTCCTCGACGGCGGCCGGGTAGCCGGGGGCGGTGCGGTCGCGTTCGGCGTCGGGGACCTCGACGACACGGTGGCCCGGGCGGGCGTGCTCCTCCAGCATGCCGTGGCGCAGCCGCACCAGTTCCTGGCGTTCGCCGGTCTTGCCCAGGACGAGGAAGACGTCGGTCCCGGCGATGGCCTTGACCGCCTGGAGGGTGAGGTGGTCGGGGTCGCCGGCGCCGATGCCGATCACGTGTATGTGTCGCATGGGGTGATTGTGCCGCCTGTTGACGCTGGGACGTCGCCCCGCCCGGCCTGTTCCCGCACCTCCTGTGAACTCCGTCACCCGGCGACGAGCGCTTACGGCACCGCATAGTAGACGGACCCCGAACGGCATTTACCCGCGATCTCTGCCGCATCGGACATTTGGCGCACAGGGGGACGGACTGCGCGCGATCCGCGTGTCGCTTCCCGCTCTCCGCCCGACACGGGCGGCATCCTGAAGGAACGTCAGATTTTCACAACAAGGCGCCGAACGGGCACACGCATGCCCTGCTCTGCGGCGCAAGGATCGACTTCGCTACGAGTCGGCGTAGTAACGATCTTCCATTGCCCCGCTCTCGGGACGGTCCGCACAATGGCCGAGCCCGCACGGCGTCACAGCAGCTCAGGCGGGATGTGAACACGGACGCCGAACCACCGAGTGAGGTCACGCAATGACGAACCACCGCCGGACGACGCGCCATCGCAAGATCATCGTCGCCGCCCTCGCCGTCGCCGCCGTGGGAGTGCCCTCGGTCGCCATGGCATCCATCGACAGCCCCCGGCACGACGTCCGCCACGGCGCCTGGTCCCGCGGGCACTGGCAGAACGGGCACTGGGCCGGCCAGTGGTCGCACGGCAACTGGGCCGGCTCCCCCTCCTCCGCCCCCCAGGCACCCGCACCCCCGGCCTCCGCCCCCTCCCAGGCACCCGGCTCCGCGCCGTCCGGCACCCTGAACGGCAACCTCACCTCACTGGTCAAGCTCGTCAACCAGGAGCGCGCCAAGGCCGGATGCTCCGCGCTGACGGTCAACGCCAAGCTGACCGACGCCGCCCAGGAGCACAGCGCCGACATGGCCGACACCGGCACCATGTCGCACACCGGCTCGGACGGCTCCACCCCCTCGGACCGGATCAGCGCCGCCGGCTACAACTGGCGGTCCTACGGCGAGAACGTGGCGTACGGCTACTCCTCCCCCTCCGCCGTGATGAAGGGCTGGATGAACAGCCCCGGCCACAAGCGGAACATACTGGACTGCTCCTTCAAGGAAATAGGAGTCGGCCTGGCGCAGCCGGGCAGCTACTGGACCCAGGACTTCGGCGCCTCCCGCTGAGACGACGCCCGAGGGGCCCGGCCGCGATCGCGGCCGGGCCCCTCGGCGTGTACGCGCGGTACGCGGCGCCGGTCAGCGCAGCCCGCGCCCCAGAGCCGTGATCAGCTCACCGTCGGGGGTGTCCCCGCTCAGCTCCCAGAAGAAGGCACCGCCGAGCCCCTGGTCCTTGGCCCAGGCGGCCTTGCCGCGCAGGGTGCGCGGTGTGTCGTAGCTCCACCACTCGTCCCCGCACCGGGCGTACGCCGTGCCCGCGACCGTGCCGGTGGCAGGGCAGCGCGTCTTGAGCACCTTGTAGTCCTCGCTGCCGTCCTCCCACGTGCCGGGCGCCGGGCCGGTGGCGCTGCCGCCGGGCGCCGACTGCGTCACCCCGGTCCAGCCGCGGCCGTAGAAGCCGACACCGAGAAGCAGCTTGCGGGCCGGGACGCCCAGCCGGCGGAGCTTCTCCACGGTCGCCACGGCGTTGAAGGTCCGCTCCGGGATACCGCGGTAGGCGGTGAGCGGCGAGTGCGGGGCGGTGGGGCCGGTGGCCGACCAGGTGCCGAAGTAGTCGTAGGTCATCGGGTTGTACCAGTCGACGTACTTCGCCGCGCCCCCGTAGTCGGCCGCCTCCAGCTTGCCGCCCGGCGAGGCGTCGGCGGTGACGGCCGCGGTCAGCAGGTCCTTGTGGCCGAAGCGCTCGCGGAGCGCGCGCATCAGACGCGGATACGCGGAACGGGCGCTGGTGTCGCAGGTCAAGCCGCAGGCGCCCGGGTACTCCCAGTCGATGTCGATGCCGTCGAAGACATCGGCCCAGCGCGGGTCCTCGACGAGCCGGTAGCAGGAGTCGGCGAAGGCCTTGGGGTCGGCCGCGGCCTGGCCGAATCCGCCGGACCAGCTGAAGCCGCCGAAGGACCAGAGGATCTTGAGGTCCGGGTACTGCTTCTTCAGCTTCCGCAGCTGGCCGAAGTTGCCGTGCAGCGTGCCCTCGGCGGTGCTGTCGGCGACGCCGTCGACACTGCCCGCCGCGTCGTACGGCTGCTCGTAGTCCGCCCAGGAGTCGCCGACGGCGCACTTGCCGTCCGTCACATTGCCGAAGGCGTAGTTGATGTGGGTCAGTTGAGCCGCGGAGCCGGAGGTCGCGATGTCCTTGACGTGGTAATTGCGGGCGTAGACGCCCCAGTCGATGAAGTACCCGACGACTTTGGACCGGCTGTGGCTGTCGTGGTGGCCGTGCCCCTGGCCCTGGCCCTGTGCGTGTGCGGATCCGTGGGAGGTCACGGCGGCGGTCGCGGGCTGGGCCGCGGCGGGGCCGGTGACCAGGCCCGCCGTGAGCAGCGCGGTGCCTGCGGCGACGAGGCCGACGAGGGTTCTGCGGACGCGTGATCCCTGCTGTCTGGGCATGCGGTTACCTCGGGTCGGAGACGGGTGGAGACGCGCGGGAGTGCGGGGCCACCCTAGGAGGACTAGACCAATGGGGTCAATGGTCTGCACCATTACGGAATCCAGCCCTCCGCGACCGGGCGTCAGCCGCACCCGTCGCCGCCCGACGGGCCGTCAGCCCCGCAGATGGTCCAGCCCCGGCGCCCGGTCCAGGTAGCCCCGCAGCAGACGCCCCGCGACAGCGACGGAATCGACGAGCGGGTGCAGGGCGAAGGCCCGCAGCGCGGCGGCGCGGTCGCCGGTGGCCGCGGCCAGGATCACATCCCGTTCCACGGACTTGACGGCGGTCACCAGGCCCACCGCGTGACCGGGCAGCGGGTCGCCCGCGATCGGCCGGGCACCATTGGCATCCACGAAGCACGGCACCTCGACGACCGCGTCGGCGTCCAACGACTCCAGGACGCCGCGATTGCGGACGTTCAGGATCAGCGTCGTACGCTCGTCCCGCGCGATGGCCCGCATCAGGGCGAGCGCCACGTGCTCGTACCCGCCCGACTCCAGGTCGGCGGCGTCCCGTTCGCCCGCGCCCGCCGCCTCACGGACATCCGCCCCGTAGGTGACCTCGCGCTCCAGACGGGTCGCGTCCCAGGTCGCGAACGGCGGCGTGCCGGGCTCCCGTACACGGTCGTAGAAGCTCCGCTGCTGGTCCAGGAGGAAGGCACCGCGGGTCAGCTCCGCGGCGCGGGCCGCGGTGACGGCCTCCCGCTCGAAGTAGTAGTAGTGCAGGTACTCGTTGGGGACCGCGCCGAGCGCGCGCAGCCAGTCCGCCCCGAAAAGCCGCCCCTCCTCGAAGGACGCGACCGCCGCGTCGTCGGCGAGCAGGCGCGGCAGCACGTCGACACCGTCGACCCGGACGGCGCTCAGCCACCCCAGGTGGTTCAGCCCCGCGTACTCCAGCCGGGCCCGCGCCGGATCGACACCGAGCGCATGGATGACGCGCCGGCCGAGGCCCACCGGGGAGTCGCAGATACCGATGACACGATCACCCAGGTGCTGCGCCATGGCCTCGGTGACCATGCCCGCGGGATTGGTGAAGTTGATGACCCAGGCGTCGGGCGCGAGCCGCGCGACGCGGCGGGCGATGTCGACCGCGACGGGGATCGTGCGCAGCCCGTACGCGATGCCGCCGGCGCCCACCGTCTCCTGCCCGAGCACCCCCTCGTCCAGCGCGACGCGCTCGTCCACGACACGGCCGGCCAGTCCCCCGACACGGATCGCGGAGAAGACGAAATCGGCCCCGGTGAGGGCCTCGTCCAAGTCGGTGGTGACGGTCAGGGCGGGCCCGCCGCCTCCGGGGGCCTCGGCCTCGGACATCTCGCGCAGCACCCGCACAACGGCGTCAAGGCGCTCCGCGTCGAGGTCGTGCAGCGTGACGTGCGTGACCCGGCCCTCGGCGCGGTCCCGCAGCAGGGCCCGGTGCACCAGCGGAACGCGGAACCCGCCGCCGCCGAGAATCGTGAGCTTCATACCTCGGCATCCTCCACCCCCGCCCCCTCGGACGAGGTCCGGGTCCTCGCGTCGACCGGCCCGACACTACCGGGGGACGGCCCGCGGAACGCGTCGCGCCGCGGAGGGTGACGGGTTGGCAAGATCCCGGGACCCGGGCCGGGCAGCCGGCTGCTTTTGCGCGCGCGCAAGGTGTGACGACACGGGGCGCCGCGCGCGAGGCGGAGCCGGCCCCGTCGTTCTCGACCCTCGCATTACTTTTCCAGCGGATCGGAAAACCCAGCTCAGGAGGCTCCCCGCCCTGCCCCCGGACCTGCGCGGTCGCCAAGACCAGGCGCACCAGCCGGGACCGCTCGTGGCGCGGACTGACGACCTTGCGTGCCAGTCGCGCCCCTCAGGAACGGCCCCGCGGATCTCGACCTCCCGAGAAGCGCTCGGCATCCGGTCCGGACGCCCGGCAGACCCGCCCCTACCCTGCTCCCATGGACGAGCCCGCCATCCGACAGCTCCGCTCCGCCCGGGACCGTGCCCTCGGGGACCCGGGCATCGCCACGTCCCGGTCCCGGGCGGAGCGGCTGCGGAAGGCCACCAACGTGCTGGAACGCGCGGCCGCCGACGTCCCCCGGGAGTCGCTCCGCAGCCTGGACACCCTGTTCGCCGACGACGTCCTCGGCCATCCCGAGCGACCTGACACCGTCCTCGGCCGGATCGCGGCCGGCCTCTACCGCACCCGGGGCGCCGACGTCGGCAAGGAACTCACGGCTGCCAGCCGGCGCGACATCATGGACGGCATCGCGGACCTCAACCGCGCCGCCCGGCGGCCCCCGTTCTGGTGGGAGGCCCGCGGCATGCGCCCGTGGTCCAAGCACACCAAGGAGCCCCTGGACGTCACCGGCCACATCGTGCTGCGCCGGGCCCTCAGCACCCCGGTGACCGCCCGGCGCGAGCCGTACCGGCTGCGGATGCTCGCGGCGCTCGAGGTCCTGTGGGCCACCGGTGTCCCCCGCGAGGGCCTGGTCGGCGCCGATACAACGGACCTGGTCGACGAGGAGTCCCGCATCCGGCTGACGGTGAACCTGCCCGGCCGCACGACCGCGGTGCAGGAGGAGTTCGTGCTCCCCCGCTCCGCGCGGTCCGCGCTCCGCCTGTGGCTGCCGGTACGCCGGCAGGTCATCGCCCAGCACTTGGACGCCGGTCCCGACCACCCCGCGAACCAGGCGCTATTCGTCACGCTGCGGCACACCGTGGCCGAACCGGCGTCGGGTGCCTCGCGGATGGTGCCGCCCGGTATCCGCATCACCGGGAACGGCCTGGAGACCGACTACAGCAAGTGGGCCCGCACCCTCAACGGCGAGCACGTCGGCCAGAAGGGCTGGCCGGTCCCCACCGACCTGTACACCGTCGCCCGGGGCGGCGCCGCCCAGCGTGCGGCCAAGGGCCGTTCTCAGGGACGTGGCGCTACCCGTTAGTCACCCGGCATCTCCCCGGGCCACGACGGCTCGCGCACGGGCCCCGGGGGCGGCCCGCGAAACGCAGAAGCGGTGCGGCGTCGCGCCGCGCAGCGTGACAGGCCGTCAAGGGGAGGGGCCGTCGTGGCCGTGTACGTGGGCGTGCGGGGATTCGTCGAGTGCGACACCGGACAACTCGCCGAGCTGAAGCGGATCATCGCGTCACCCGAGGTGGTCCGCACCTATGTCGGCGGCTGGGGGTTCCCCGCCGTCCACCACAACTGGACGTCCTACGCCTTCTACGGTGCCGGCGTCCGCGAGAGCGCCCTCGGCGACGTCCTGGACATGATGCGCGTCGTCGCGCGAATCCCGCCCGACACGGACGCGTGCCACGTCACCGGGCTGTTCCTGGTGAGCCATGAGGTCGACGGCATGGACGAGTGGCAGGTCCGCGGCGGCGAGGTGCACATCCGGCCGGGCCGCCCCGACCACCGCTACCTCGACACCTGACGCCCCCGCGCGCACGTGCAGGCATCACCGGGCCCGGGCCGGGTAGGCGCGAGCCAGCCCGTGCGGCGAACGGGTGGCAGCGCCCGCGTGGGCGGCGCGCGGGCGCTGCGGGGAACGGCCCGGCCGGCAGGACCTGACCGGCGGTGCGGTCGGACGGGGCGGGCGCGCAGTCCGGCGCCGGATGGCGCGTGGCGGTGCCCGGGCACGGGCACCCCGGGCGGCTACGGTCCGGGCATGGGACCGGGAATCGTCTTCGCGCTGTGCGCAGCACTGTTCATGGGAACGGCGACGGTCCTGCAGGCCATGGGCGCGCGGCGGGCCGTGGCCGCGACGCCCGGCGCCGCGGGATCGGGCGCCCGCACGCTCGTGGCGGCCCTGCGGCGATGGCCGTTCGTGGCCGGTGTAGCACTCGACATGGCGGGCTTCGCCGCGGAGTTGGTGGCGCTGCGGTCGGTGCCGCTGTTCGTGGTGGAGGCGGCGCTCTCGTCCTCCCTGGCCGTGACGGCGGTCGCCGCGGCCCTCCTGCTGGGCGTGCGGTTGCGGCGCCAGGAGTGGGCCGCGGTCGCGGCCGTGTGCCTGGGCCTGGTCGTCCTGGCGGTCTCCGCGGGACGCGACGGCCACGGCGAGGGCACCGAACGGCTGCGGCTCGCGGTCCTCGTGGTGGCCCTGGCGCTGGCCGTCGCCGGCCGGGTCACCGAGCGCGCCGCGCCCCGCAACCGCGCGGCCGTCCTCGGCGCGGTCGCCGGGCTCAGCTTCGGCGTGGTGGCGGTGGCCGTGCGGATGCTCGTGGGCTTCACGCCGCGGGAACTCCTCACCGACCCGGCCGCGTACGCGGTGGCCGTGGCCGGCGTCACCGGCTTCGTCTTCCTGGTCGACGCCCTCCAGTCGGGTTCGGTGACCGCCGCCACCGCGGCCATGGTGATCACCGAGTCGCTGTGGCCTGCGGTCTTCGGCGTCGTCTGGCTGGGCGACACCACCCGCCACGACCGCGCACCGCTGGCGGTCCTGGGCTTCGCCCTGTCCATCGCGGGCGCCCTAGCCCTCACCCGCTTCGGAGAGGCGGAGCAGACCGCCCCGCCTCCCTGAAAGGCCGGTGACGCGGCCAGGACGGCGGGACCGGGGCCCGCACACGCGCGTCGACCCGCGAACGCCCCAGCCCAGGCCCATTTCGGGCAGGCGGAACGCGACCGCCCCGCCTGCCTGAACCCGCCCCGGGGACGGGATCAGAACCCGGCCGGATCGACGCCGCGCCCAGCACGCCCGCGGCAGCCCCCGCAGGCCGGTGTCGCGCTCGACACGGCAAACGCCCCGGCCCGGGGCCCGATTCAGGGAAGCGGAACGCGACCGCCCCGCTTCCCCGAGCCCGGCCCCGGGACGGTCAGGACCCGGCCAGATCCACGCCGCGCCCAGCACGCCCGCGGCAGCACCGCAGGCCGGTGCCGCGCTCGACACGGCAAATGCCCCAGCCCGGGGCCCGATTCAGGGAAGCGGAACGCGACCGCCCCGCCTCCCTGACCCCGCGCCCCGGCACGGTCAGTGGCCCGGCCATGTCCAGTCCGTGACCTCCGGGAGGTCGACGCCGTGCTCCCGGATCCACGCGTGGTGCCGCAGCCGTACGTCCTCCATCTGCTGCCGTACGGCGGCGGCGCGCACCGCGAGGCCGGGGACGCGGTCGATGACGTCCATGACGAGGCGGTAGCGGTCGAGGTCGTTGCGGACCACCATGTCGAAGGGGGTCGTGGTGGTGCC